>CAYZJP010000012.1:0-63303 GCA_964478755.1 uncultured Klebsiella sp. | reverse complement strand
AGACAGGGTCGCTCAGTCACCACTGTGGAACTCCGGAGCCGTCGTTTGCGCCCGCCCGCGACAGCGGCAAAAAAAACGGCGAGCCTTGCGCGGAGCGATGTGCGAAGATTCCCGCGCGTGTTCACCAAAGCCGAACGCCTCTCGCCCGCCGGCCGGCATCTGCTGGATCGCCGGCGCTTCCTCGGCCGGTCCAGCAGCGCGCTCGGTTCCATCGCGCTGGCGAATCTGCTGGCGCACGATGGCTTGCTCGCGGCGTCCGCGCAGCAACCGATGATTGATCCCGCGCGTCCGTTCGCACCGCGCCCGCCGCACTTCCCCGCGAAAGCGAAGAACGTGGTGATGATTTTCTGCGCGGGCGCGGTGAGCCAGCTCGAGACTTGGGACTACAAACCGGAGTTGATCAAGCTCGACGGAAAGCCGCTCGAAGGCGGACCGGCGGTGACGTTCCAAGGGCCGGCGGGCAACCTTGCGCGGCCGCAGTATGAGTTCCGTCCGCGCGGGCAGACGGGCAAGTGGGTGAGCGACATGATCCCGCATCTCGCCGAGCTGACCGATGAAATTGCCTTCGTGCATTCGCTCACGAGCAAGAGCAACACGCACGGCCCCGCGGAGAATTTTCTTTCGACCGGCTTCGTGCTGGATGGTTTTCCGAGTGTCGGCTCATGGGTGAGCTACGCGCTCGGCAGCGAGAATCAGGATCTGCCTGCGTATGTCGCCATCCCCGATCCGCGCGGTGTGCCGCAGGCAGGCTCGAACAACTGGGGGCCGGGATTTCTGCCGGCCGTGTTTCAAGGCACGCCGATGAGCGCGAAGGAACCGGTGCGCCATCTGACACCGCCGCCGAGTGTCACGAAGTCCGGCGACGACGCGACGCGCTCACTCTTGCAGCGCATGAACGCGCGGCACATTGAGCAACATCCTGGCGACGGCAAGCTCGCCGCGCGCATCGCCAGCTACGAGCTGGCCGCACGGATGCAGCTCTCCGTGCCGGAAATCTCCGACCTCTCGACCGAACCGGCGCACATCCTGAAGTTATACGGCGCGGACGATGCGGCGAATCCGATCAAGGCGGGCTTCGCGCGCAACTGCATCCTCGCGCGCCGGATGATCGAGCGCGGCGTGCGCTTCCTACAGCTTTTCAACGGGGCCTACGCCAGCGGCGGCGAGCTGAACTGGGACGGCCACAGCAAACTCAAGGAACAATACGACAAGCACGCTGCCATCCTCGACCAGCCGGCCGCCGCGCTCATCCGCGACCTGCGGCAGCGCGGCCTGCTGGAGGACACGCTGGTCGTCTGGTGCACGGAGTTTGGCCGGATGCCGATGTTTCAAAAGGGCGCGCAAGGCCGCGACCACAACCCCGACGGCTTCACCTGCTGGCTGACCGGCGCGGGCGTGAAGCCCGGCGTGAGCCACGGCGTGACGGACGAGCTTGGCCAGAAAGCGGTGCAGGACATCCACCCGCTCTACGATTTCAACGCGACCCTCCTCCACCTGCTCGGTTTGAACCACGAGCGGCTCACCTTCGAGCACAACGGCATCCAACGCCGGCTGACCAACGTCGAGGGGAATGTCATCCGAGCCGTGTTGGCCTAGGCGTTGCGCGCTTGCGACACGCGACTCGGCTGCCTAGCTTCTGGCGCATGAAGGCCAGCGGCTGATATTTCGTGCAAGAACCCCAGGACGGCGCGCGAATGATTTGTTGATGGCCTCACTGTTGCCTGTGACTCCGAACGACGACAACCCGCTGAACACCCGCGAGAGCCTCCTGGGCCGGCTCAAGGACTGGGAGGACGAGCGGAGCTGGCGGGATTTCTTCGAGACTTACTGGCGGTTGATTTACAGCACGGCGCGCAAGGGCGGGCTTTCGGACGCGGAGTCGCAGGAGGTCGTGCAGGAGACAGTCATCGTGGTGGCCAAGCAGATGAAGGAGTTCAAATACGACCCCGCCGTCGGCTCGTTCAAGGGCTGGCTCAAGCTCGTCACGCGCCGGCGCATCGCTGACCAGTATCGCAAACGCAAGTCGCAGGAAGTCGGTCTGGCGGACGAAGACACGGCGGACGCGGGGACGCGGGCGATGGACCGGTTTCCCGACGCGACGGCCGGCGCGGTGGACGCGGCGTGGGAGGCTGACTGGCAGCAAAGCCTGCTGGATCGCGCGGTGGAAATCGTGCGGACGCAGATCAGCCCGCGGCAGTATCAAATCTTCGACCTCTACGTGCTGCGCCAGTGGCCGGCGAGCCGGGTCGCGGCGAGCCTGGACATCAGCACGGCGCACGTTCATCTGGCCAAGCATCGCGTGCAGGCGCAGATCAGGAAGGAAGCGCGACGGCTGGAGAAATCCTTCCTCTAGTTGCCGGCTGTGAAAGAAGCGCTCTGTCGTCTCCTGCTTTGGCTGGTGCGCAGGTTGCGAGAGGGTGAAACGAATTTTGGAGGCCGTCCCTCGTCCGCATCGGGCGTGGATTATCCGGCCCGGCGTAAGATGTTGCGCGCGGTGTCGCAGCGTCTTAAAAGCGGACGCGCCTCGTCGCCACCATGAGTTCAACGCCGCCAGCCAGTTCGTCCCCATCCCGCCCGCCGCGGCCTGCGCCGGTGGTGCCGGATTACGAGTTGGAGCGGCTCATCGGGCGTGGGAGCTACGGTGAGGTGTGGCTGGCGCACACTGCGCTGGGGGCTCGGCGCGCGGTGAAAGTCGTCTATCGCGACAGCTTCGACAGCGAGCGGCCTTACCTCCGCGAGTTCGCGGGCATCCGCGCCTACGAGCCGGTGTCGTCGCACGAGAGCCAGGTGAGCGTCTTCCATGTCGGGAAGAACGACGAGGCCGGCCACTTCTACTACGTGATGGAGCTGGCGGATGACGCGGCCAGTTTGGCGAAGCCGCCGTCAACATCTGTCGCGCCGACGCCAGCGGAGAAGCCCGCCGATTATGTGCCCGCCACGCTCGGAGTCCTGCTCAAGCAACGCGGGCGGCTGCCATGCACGGAGGCGCTGCCAGTCGCTCGGGCGCTGGCCTCGGCGCTGGAACACTTGCACGGGCACGGCCTCGTCCACCGCGACATCAAGCCGGCGAACATCATCTTCGTGGGCGGCCGGCCCAAGCTGGCGGACATCGGCTTGGTCACGAACACGGCGGGCGCGGACACGCTGGTGGGCACGACGGGCTACATTCCGCCGGAAGGGCCGGGCACGTCGGCGGCGGATCTCTACAGCTTCGGCAAGGTGCTCTATGAAATGGTGACGGGGAACGACCGTCAGGATTTTCCGAACCTTCCGGACGACTTCGCCCAACTGCCCGACCGCGAGCAATTGCTCGAACTCAACGAGATCATTCTCAGATGCTGCCACATGGATCCGCGCGAGCGCTACGCCACAGCGGCGGAGGTGTTGGCCGACGTGCGGCGCATCGAGGCCGGCCGCTCGCTGCGACGGGACCGCGCACGGCGGCGGCAACTGGCTGTGGCCGTTGTGCTGCTGACGCTGGGGCTGGGCGGCGGTGCATTCTGGTGGCAGGCGCGGCGAGCGGCGAATGATTCCGACGACGTGCCGGCGCGCGACACGCTCACGTCGCCGGTGACGCGGTGGACCAACTCGCTGGGGATGGCGTTCATTTCGATCCCCGGTTTGCGGGTGGACTTCTGCGTCTGGGAAACGCGCGTGCGGGATTTTCAGGCCTTCGAGGCGGAGACGGGCCACCAGACTGACGTGGCCCAGTTTTCCATCGCCCGCGGGCGGCGCGTGGCCTACCGGTCGCGCACATGGAGCGAGGCCGCCACCAATTCGGGGCCGGACCATCCGGTGCGCGCGATTTCGTGGGAGGATGCCAATGCCTTTTGTGACTGGCTCACCCAGAAGGAGCAGGCGGCCGGCGTGCTCCGCCCCGGCGAGCATTATCGCCTGCCCCGCGACGCAGAGTGGAGCTGGGCCGCCGGGCTGACCAACGAGGTCGGGAGAAATCCTTTCGAGCGCGAAAGGTCCGTCGCCGGGACAAATCGTTTTTATTGGGGCAGCGACTGGCCCCCGCCAGCCGGAGCCGGCAACTTCTCCGGTGGCGAGTCCATCATGACGATGCACGTTGAAAATTACCGGGATCCGTTTCCCCGCACAGCCCCGGTCGGGTCGTTTCCTCCGGAAGCGCACGGACTGTTCGACATGGCCGGCAATGTCTCCGAGTTCTGCGCGGACGAGTTGAAAGACGACGACGGCACTGTGCAACACGTCGCCCGTGGGGCCAACTGGGAGAGCCACGCGCCCGCCACGCTGCAAATCGCGAGCCGCATCTACTTCGACGCCCACGAAGCCACTGTGCACACCGGGTTCCGCGTCGTGCGGGCGACGGTGAAGTGACCCGTTGTCGCCGCGCTTTTGGGACGGACACTTTTCCTGCAAGAAACGCCCGGCTGCCGCGAATGCTCTCTTGTCGGCACCCCCATTTTCTCCGCGTGTGCGGAAGAAGGCAGGCTCTGGCCCCAAAACTCGTGTGCGGGCCGGAGCCTGTCACTTTGCGCAACGCGGTCGGTCAGACAGCGCTGTGCGGGGACGAACTGTTTCTCCGCAAGTCCGGAGAATTCTGGGCATGAATTGGAGAATCGAGTTGTCGGTCAATCGTTGTTTTGTTGCCGTGACCTGGCAAAAAATTATGAAAGAACCGTCCTGCGCCGGGCGAACCCATCCTAGTCGTCCCATTGACGGCGGCTGGAATGAGTCACGCGGGTGGCGCGGATTCCGGACAACGATGAAATGCACAACAGATGGCAACAGTTGAATCGCCGCGGTTCAAGGCCTCCGTCGGCGCGCGGTGCCGCATCACAGATGCTCTCGTTGTTCGCCGGGCTGTCCCTGCTGGTGGCGGCGCCAGCGACCTTGTTTGCGCAGGGGACGAGTTTCACCTTCCAAGGCCGGCTCACAGATGGCGGCGTGCCGGCCAACGGCCAGTATGATTTCCAGTTCACGCTTCGCGACGCCCTGACTGCCGGCGGCACCGTGGGCACGCCGCTCACCCGCAGTCCGGTCGGAGTCACCAACGGCCTCTTCTCTGTCACCTTGGACTTCGGCGCGGGCGTCTTCACCGGTGCCGCGCGCTGGATGGAAGTTGGCACACGCACAAACGGTTCCGTCTCCGCTTACACCGTGCTGGCACCGCGCACGCCGGTGTCGCCGGTGCCTTATGCGATGTTCGCAAACACAGACGCGCTCGCGGCGCAAATTGCCGCCCTGACTTCCCAGCTCACGACGCTCTCCAACTATGTCTTGACGAACATTCCAGCGGGCGTGCCCGTGGTGTCCGGCGACGCGCAGGATGCGACTTACCTCGCGCAAGGCTTGCAGGTCTTCCAGACCGTGCCCGCGCCGCCATGGGTGAACGGCACCGCCACGGGCGTGCCGTCAGCGCGCTCGGGTCACTCGGCCGTGTGGACCGGGCAGCAACTGTTGGTGTGGGGTGGTGACTTGGGCGGCGGTTCCTACAGCGCCGGTGGCGGAGCGTATGCGCCCGCGTCGGACCTGTGGCTAACCCTGGCGACCTTTCAAGCTCCAACCGCGCGCGCGGGCCACACGGCAGTTTGGACCGGCACTGACATGATCATCTGGGGCGGCTTCGGGTCGGCGGGGTTTGCTGCCGGCGGGAGCCGTTACAATCGTGCCAACGCAGATTGGACTACAATTTCCAACACCAGCGCGCCGGCCAATCGCGACGGTCATGCGGCCGTTTGGAATGGTGCGCGCATGGTCATTTTTGGAGGCCGCAATAGTCTGGGGCTGCTCGCCGATGGCGGAGCATACGATCCGGCGGGAGACCAATGGACTGCGCTGCCGACGCTCAATGCACCGGAGGCCCGCCGGTTCACGACGGCGCTGTGGACTGGTTCGCAAGTTCTTGTCTGGGGCGGCCAGGGCGTTGGTGGTGAGCTGGCCAACGGTGGCCGGCTGAACTGCGATGCTGGCGGAATCCCACAATCGTGGTCCGCGATCACGACCACGGCCGCGCCTGCGGCCCGGACCCGTCACACCGCGATTTGGACCGGCTCGAAGATGATTGTCTGGGGCGGCCAGCAAGGCGGCGCTTATCTCGCGGACGGCGCGATTTACGATCCGGCCAGCGACGCGTGGACGAGTTTGCCCGTCATCGGCGCGCCGGTCGCGCGTGCCGGCCACGTCGCTGTTTGGAGCGGGACGGAGATGCTCATTGACGGCGGCGAGGACAACACCGGCTCCATCTCATCCGGCGCGGCGTATGACCCGGCCAAGAACAAATGGCGCTCGCTCGACACCGCTTCGGGCGCGCTGGCCCGCACGCTTTCGACGGCCATCTGGTCCGGCTCGGAGCTGGTCATCTTCGGCGGCCAGTCCGCCGGTTCGCCGATCGCCGCGCTGCAACGTCTCACTCCGCAACCCGCGTTTTATTTTTTCCGCAAGCCATGAAAACAAAACTTCCTCTCCTGTTCGGGGCGCTGCTGTTGCTCCTCACCCGGCCCGCGAACGCGCAGTGGACCACGCAGAGCATCACGCTCAAGCCCGGCTGGAACGCCGTGTATCTGCATGTGGACGCCACCCACACGAACCTCGATGGCGCGGTAGGCGGCGACCCCGGCAACCCCATCACCGAGGTCTGGCTGTGGCAGCCGGTGTCCGCGCCGGGCCGCTTCATCAACAATCCCCAGCAGCCGGCCGTCGCGAACAACGACTGGTCCGCGTGGAACCGCAACCCGAATCTCACCGGCACGCTGCAAAGCTTGACCGCCAACTCCGCCTATCTCGTGCGCAACGGCAGCGGCGCGAACTACACTTGGAACCTGGTCGGCAAACCCGTCCCGCCGAGCTACTCGTGGACCGCGCAGGGCGTCAACTTCATCGGCTTCCCCACGCCGCCGAGCAACGCGCCGGTGGTGGACACGTTCTTCGGACCGGTGCCGGCCTTCCAGAGCCTCGCCGAGTTTTATTACTATCCCGGCAACGAGGCCGCCGGCGCGCCGCCGAACACCACCCAGTTGTTTGCCCTGTTTTCGACGCCGCTCAAGCGCGGCCAGGCGTTCTGGATCCGGGCCAACAATCTTCACAATAATTATTTCGGCCCGTTGCAGATCATTCCGCAGGATTCCGCCGGCATCAACTTCGGCTACGAACTTGGCCAATACAGCCTCCGCCTCCGCAATCTGACCGCCGGGACGTTGCGAGTGACCAATTCGCTCGCGGCCTCCGCTTCCGCGCCAGTCGGGCAGACTCCGTTTGTGGCCCTGACCCCGCTGCTGTTGCGCGGCCCGATCAACGCCTCGAACCAGACTTTCTCCTACACTGATTTCTCCACGCCGCAGGTCATCACGCTTGCGCCGGCGGGAACGCCAGGTTCCGACGCCGAGCTGGTCATCGGCCTCAACCGCGCGGCGATGACGAACGCCCCGGCCCAGCCCGGCGATCTTTACGCCGGCATTTTCCGCATCAACGACTCGCTGGGTTACACGCAGCTCGAACTGCCCGTCAGCGCCATCAAGACCTCCAACCGCGGCCTCTGGGTCGGCAACGCCTCCATCAATCAGGTCCGCCACTATCTGAAGGCGTTCCAGCGCGACGCCTCGGGCCAGCCGGTCGTTGCTCCCATTGACACGAACGGCGCGCCCTTTGTGATCACCAATGTGGACAACTCGTGGGGCGCGGTGGCCTCGCCGTTCAACCTGCGCTTGATCATTCACAACGACACCAACGACACCACCCGGCTGCTCCAGCGCATTTACAACGGCTGGGATTTGAACACCAACGCCGTGCTTTGCCTGAGCGAGCAGCAGCTTGATCCCGCGCGCCTCGCGTCCGCGCGCCGCATCAGCGCGGCGCACCTGCCGTGGTCGCCGAACAACCAGCCTTGGATCGCCACCGGCGCCTTCCAGACCGGCAGCAGCATGACCAACGTCGTCACGCTCAATTACAACGACCATGCCTCGAACCCCTTCCTCCACACTTTTCATCCCGACCACGACAATCTCAACGCGCTCTTCAACGCCGTGCAGCCCATCGGCGTCGAGTCCTTTGGCGTGAAGCGGGAGATCATCTTCACATTCACGGACCCGCCGGCGGATTACAACAGCCTCACGACCGGCAGCACGCGCGTCGAAGGCACTTACGAGGAGAACATCAGTTTCGTCGGCCGCGCCTACACCCTTGGCCAGACCACGACGAACGAGACCCGGACCGTCTCCACGCGCGGCAGCTTCAACCTCAACCGCATCAGCACCATTCCGTATCTCAGCGTGCCCTGACGCATGAACCACGCGAACCCGCCCCTCTCCATGGAAACGAAATCATTCTTCGCCGCGTGCCTGCTGGCCTTCGCCTTGTCAGCCTCCGCCGCCGACCAATATCCGCCGGGCAAGCTGACCTTTCAGGGCCACCTCACCGACGCCGCCGGCGTCCCGCTCGGCCAGAACGCGCCGGCCAGCACACAGGTGCAGTTCCGACTCTACCGCAGCGCCGCCGGCACGGCCCCGGCGGACCTCGTGTGGGCCGAGAAACAAACAGTGTCGGTCACGCGTGGTTTCTTCACCGCGCTGCTCGGCGGCGGCTCGGCCACCGGCGTCGCGGGCGAATTCTTCACCAACAATCTCGCCGGCCTCTTCCTCGGGCCGGATGCCTCGGACCGCTACCTGGGCGTCACCGTCGTCGGGCAGGGCACCGAAATTGCGCCGCGCATTCAGTTCTTCTCGTCGCCGTTCGCGCACCTCGCCCGCTCCACGGCGAGCCTGCTCAACGACAGCGGCCAGCCCGTTGTCGCCACTGCACCCGGTGCGGTGGGCGTGAACCTCGGCGGGGCGGCTCCTGGCGCGACTCTCGACGTGGGCGGCACTGTGAAGGCCACCACGCTCATCGGCGATGGCAGCGGACTTACCAGTGTGCTGGTGAACGCGGCGAATGTCACCGGCACCTTCGATGCCACGCGCATCGCGGATGGCTCCGTCACCGGCGCGAAGTTCACCACGAACACCATCGGTGCGGCGCAGATCGCGAACAATGCCGTCACCGCCGCGAAGCTCTCGCCCGAGGCTGCGCAGGTGGTCGCGGGCCTGGCCGGCGGCGTGGGCAACGGCGGTGTCATCGTCTCCAGCAAGAAGCTGGACGCCACGCTGATCAACATGGGCTACGTGAACATCGGCGTGGCGAACCACGATGGCCCCAAGTGGACCATCCGCGCCACGAAGGACACGCCCAACGCGCCGGTCCCGCGCATGAACAGCATTGGTGCTCCCGAGCATCGTCAGGCGGCCACGCTCTGGACGGGGAGCAAGTGGATCATTTATTCGGGTTCAGCCATAGCCGGCGGCTACGCTTCAGATGGTGCGATCTTTGATCCGGCATTAAACTCGTGGACGCCCATGTCCACCGTCGGCGCGCCGACCCCACGCAACGAGATCAATTTCATCTGGTCCGGCACCAAGGGCATTTTCTGGGGCGGGCACAACGGCAATCCGCTCACTGGCGGCGCGCTCTACGACCCCGTTGCCAACCAGTGGTCTGCGATGGGCACGGTGAACGAGCCGCAGGCCCGCAACCGGTTTCGCGGGGTGTGGACCGGCAGCGAGATGTTTGTCTGGGGCGGCGAGCTGGTGAACAACATCAACAACAACCCCAACAACGGCGGCCTCTACAGCCCCGCCACCAACGGCTGGCGCACGCTGCCCGCCGCGCCTATCGCTGGCCGCCGTGACTACAACGCCTTCTGGACCGGCAGCGAAGTGCTCGTCTGGGGCGGCGTGGCGGCGGGCACCTACAAAAACGATGGCGCGCTCTACAACCCTGTCAGCAACACATGGCGCGCGATGAGCACGGTCAACGCGCCCACGGCCCGCGAGGCGGGCATGGCCGTCTTCACCGGCAAGGAGTTCATTGTCTGGGGTGGCAACGGCACCACCAGTCTGGCCAATGCTGATGGCGGCCGATATGACGTGGCCACCGACACGTGGATTCCCTTCTTCACGCCCAATCTGTATTGGACTTACGAAGGCGCGGCCTTTTGGAACGGCTCCAAAGTCTATTTCGTGCAGGGCCGAAACAACGTTGCCTACATCAACGAAGAGAGCGGTGGCTATTATTCTGGCTGGAGCTTTGACCCTTCAAACAACAGGTGGGACTACCTGCCAAACGCTCCCCTCACGCAGTCGTTCATGCCCCACACGTGGACCGGCACGGAGCTGCTGACCTTCGCCACCTTCCGCGACGGCAACGACCGCACCGTGCTCTCCTTCAAGCCGACGACGGAATCCTACTTCTACGCCAAGACCACTCCCTCCTCGGACAAGTGGGACATCCGCGCAACGAAGGACACGACGAACGCGCCGCCCGCGCGTCAGTTCTCGTTTGCTGGATCGCCCGCCCGCACCTTGTGGACCGGAAGCAAGTGGCTCGTTTGGGGCGGCAGCACCAGCCCGCAATTTGCGAACGGCGCGCGCAAGGACGGCTCGGTTTTTGATCCGGCGAACAATACGTGGCAGCCCATGTCCCCGACGAATGCTCCCAGCGCGCGCGACATGTTCTCGGCGGTGTGGACCGGTGGCAAAGCAATCTACTGGGGCGGCTTCTCCAACAACTTCGTAGGGGACGGCAAAGTTTACGACCCGGCGGCGGACACTTGGAGCAACCTGACGGCCACGGGCGCCCCCACGGCGCGGGCCTTGCACTCCGCGGTTTGGACGGGCACGGAAATGATCGTCTGGGGCGGGCTGGTCCCGACCACCGCCGGCGTCACCAACAACGGCGCGCGCTACAATCCCACGACAGACACATGGGCCGCGATGGCCGCAAGTCCGATCACCAATCGTTGCACACACGTCGCGGTTTGGACCGGAACCGAGATGCTGATTTGGGGCGGCAGCACCAATAACAACTTCAATGCTCCGGGCGGGTTTTCCGACGGCGCGCTCTACAATCCGGCCGCCAACACGTGGCGGCTGATGAGCCCCACCAACGCGCCTTCCCCGCGCAAGCTGGCGGTGGGCGTGTGGACCGGGACCGAACTCATCGTCTGGGGTGGTTACAGTTCCACGAACAGCGCTGGCAATGACGGTGGGCGTTACAACCCGGCGACGGGCACTTGGACGCTGTTCAACACCGGCAGCTACACCTGGCAGACGGATTGCACGGCAGTCTGGACCGGTTCGAAGGTGATCTTCGCTGGCGGGCAAAACAGCCTTGGCTTGGTCAATCAAAGCGGCGTGGGCGGCATCACCTACAATCCCAGCACGGGCGAGGTCGGCACGCTGCCCGTCGCTCCGCTCAACCAGCGGATGATGCCCTACACCTGGACTGGCACGAGCCTGCTCACCTTCGGCTCATGGGAGGATGCGCTCGACCGCACCGTGCTCAGCTACACCCTGCAACCGTAAATGAATTTCGCCCAACCCCGCACGAACATGAAACGACTCTGCGAAAATCTGAACGTGCCTCGCCTCGCGCCTGTGGCGGCGGTCACGGACCGCCGCCACCGCGAGATCGCCTTCGCCCTCTTCATCACTGTTCTCCTCGCCCTCAGCCTCACCGCCTCCGCCGCCACGCCCACGCCGCCGGGCAGGATGGCCTTCCAAGGCTTCCTCTCGGATGCCGCCGGCCAGCCGCTCGGCCTCGCCAGTCCCATCAAGACAAATCTCACCTTCCGCATTTACCGCAACGCTCTCGGCGCAACGCCCGCCGACCTCGTCTGGTCCGAGTCGCAGACCGTCGTCGTCGAGCAGGGGCAATACACGGTGCTGCTGGGCAACGGCGCGCAGGTCGGCAGCGAGCCGTTCACGAATCACCTCGCCACCGTCTTCACCGGCGCGGACGCCTCGGACCGCTTCCTCGGCGTGACGGTGGGCACGGGCGGCGAGCTTCGCCCGCGCATCCAGTTCTTCGCGTCGCCCTTCGCTCAGTTCAGCGGCTCGGCCACGATGCTCGTGAGCGCGGGCGGCAATTCGCTGTTGACCACCTCCGGCACGAATGTCGGTGTGAACCTCACCAACGCCCCGACTGTGCCGCTGGAGATCAGCGGCTCGTTGAAGGCCACGAATTTCGTCGGCGGCGGCGCGCAGCTCACGGGCGTCTCCGTCTCGGCGGTGCGGCTTACGGGCACGATCACGGCGGCGAACATCAGCGACGGCGTGCTCACGGGCGCGAAGCTCGCGGCCACCATCGGCACGGCACAGCTTGCGGACGGCTCGGTGGGTCCGACCGCGTTGAGCAGCAACGCGGTGGCGACCCTCGCCAGCCAGATCGGCGGCGTCGGCTCCGGGGCCATCATCGTCTCGACCAACGCGAACAACGCCAATCTCACCGCGCTGGGCTTCGTGAATCTTGGGCCGGCGCGGCTGGATGGGGATGTTTACACTGTGAAGGCTTTCGTCGGCGCGCCCAATGCGCCTGCCGTGCGCTTTGCCATATACTGTAGTGGCGAGGGGCAGGCCCGCCAGTCTGCGTGGACCGGCAGCAAGTGGATCATTTGGGGTGGCGCGACTCAGGGTGCGACCGCCAACTACGGGGATGGGCGCATCTTTGACCCCGTGCTGGGAACTTGGTCGGTGATGTCGAGCGTCAACGCTCCCAGCGCCCGGCGTGAGTTCCAGACGGCTTGGACGGGCAGCAAGTTCCTCATCTGGGGCGGATACAATGGCTCGTGGCTAGGCGACGGAAAGCTTTACGACCCGGCCACGGACAAGTGGACCACGATGAGCGCGGTGGGTGCTCCTGGCGGGCGGCAGCGATACTCAGGCATCTGGACCGGAACCGAATTTATTGTTTGGGGCGGAGGGAATCCATCCGGAACGTGGAATGACGGCGCCATTTACAATCCCGCCACGGATACCTGGCGCCCGATGGCGGACAGCCCGCTGGGCGGCCGACTCGATCATAGTGCGGTCTGGACCGGCACGGAGATGATCATCCAAGGCGGCTCGGACGCGGCGTATTACGATGACGGTGCTCGTTACAACTTCGCGACGGACACATGGACACCGATGCCATTCTCGCCGCTTGGCAAGGCATCACAACAAGGTGCCGTGTGGACCGGCACGGAAATGATTATTTATGGCGGATACAACGGCGGCAACGTGCATGGCGGCGCGCGTTACAATCCGGCCAGCAACACGTGGAAATCCATCAGTCCGGGCTACGCCATCTTCGGGCCGCGTTACCGTCCGCTCGTGGCTTGGACTGGGTTCGAGATGATCATCTGGGGTGGTGGCAACACCGTCACCGGCCTGCCCGACGGCATCCGCTACAACCCCGCGACGGACACGTGGACGCCCTTGGGTGATGGCGGCAACTTCATCACCGCCGGCGACAACTTGCACGACATCTTCTACACCTGGACCGGCAGCGAGTTCATGTGGATGGGCTTCTGGAACGATGGCGGCAACAACGCGGTCTATTCCTACCGCCCGCCCCGCGAGGCCTACCTCTACGCCAAGCCGTGAACCTTTACCCACGCACGACCATGAAACGCATCTCCCAAGCACTCTCCGCGAACCGGGCCGGCTGGGTTTGGCAACGGCTGTCGGGCTTTTCCGGGTGGAACGGCCAACTTGGCCGTGCTCGGCGGCAACCTGCCGCCGAGCTTCGGCACAGCGAGCCTCCGAACTGCTTGTCGTGTGCTCGGCGCACCACGGGCGGCGGGCGGGTCGCCCGCCGCAACGGGCCGGTGGCCCGTTCCACCCGGAACCGCGTAGCCTCGATTGGCTTGGGCGCCACCCTCCTGTTGGCCTTCGCTTTCCCGTCCCTCGCCGCTGATTCGTTTCCGCCAGGGCGCATCAGCTTCCAGGGTTTTCTCACGGACACCGCCGGTGTCCCGTTCGGCCTCGCCGCGCCGACCAACGCGACCGTGACGTTCCGCATCTACCGCAGCGCCGGCGGCACGACCGCCGCCGACATCCTCTGGGCCGAGACGCAGAACGTGACCATTGACCGCGGCCATTACAGCGTGGTGCTGGGCGGCGGCGGCGCGACGGGCGTGGCTGGCGAGCCGTTCACCAACAATCTCACGAGCGTTTTCCTCGGCGCGGATGTCTCGGAGCGTTACCTCGGCGTGCGGGTGCGGGGCTTTGCTGAGTTGACGCCGCGCGTGCAGTTCATGGCCTCGCCGTTCGTGCAGGCCAGCCGGGCGGCGGCGGGAGTGGTGGATCCGAATGGACAACTGTTGATGGCGGTCGGCCCCGGCGGTCTGGGCATCAACCTGACGAATCCCGCCACGGCGACGGTGGACGTGGGCGGAACAGTGCGGGCGACTGCGTTCCAAGGAAACGGCTCGCGCCTGACAAACGTGACGACGACGCTCGCGAACGTGACCGGCACGTTCGGCGGCGCGCAGATTGCGGACGGCGCGGTGACGGTGGCGAAGCTGGCGCCGGGCACGGTGCCGGGCAGCGCGCTGGCGGACGGTTCGCTGGACACGAACCGGCTGGCGACGGACGCGATCAATCTGATTCTGAGCCAGGCCGGCGGCGTGGGCGTGGGCGGCGGGGTGTTCTCGCTGAGTCCGACCAACGCGTCACTCACGGGTTTGGGCTTTGTAAATGTCGGCAGCAAGGTGATCGGCGGCGACCGCTGGATCGTGAAGGCGACGGAGGTCACGCCCAATGCACCGGCGAACCGGAATCACAACCAGGGCAGCGCCGATATGCGCGCGCAGATGACCTGCTGGACGGGCACCAAGTGGATCGTCTGGGGTGGCGTCAACGCGGCGGAAAACGGCTTCCTCGGCACCGGGGCCGTGTTTGACCCCGCGCTGAACTCGTGGACGCCGATTTCGACCAGCAGCGCGCCAGTCGCACGGAGCGAATTTCAGTGCATCTGGCTCGGCGACAAAATGTGGCTCTATGGTGGCTACAATGGTGGCGGCGTGGGGACGCTGACCGAGGGCTATTATTACAACCCAACCACGGACACTTGGAGCCAGTTCAACACCGCCAACGGCCCCGGGCACCGGGCGCGTTACAGCGCATGCTGGACCGGGACCGAGATCATCGTGTTCGGCGGCTACAACGGAGGGGCGTGGGTGAACACCGGTGCGCGCTACAACCCCGCGACGGACACCTGGCGCTCGATGGCGTCAAACCCCCAGCGCAGTGGCTGGGGCGATCACTGCTTCGCATGGACGGGCACCGAGATGATCATCGCTGGCGGCCACGACACGGCCGTCACCACCACCGGCATCAACAAGGCCGCACGCTACAATCCGGTGCTGGACAACTGGACCCCCATGCCGGACATCCCGTTCAGCAGCTCCGATGGCAGTTCCGTGTGGACGGGCACGGAATACATCTTCGGCTTCGGCTGGGCTAATATCGGAAACCATCCTTATGCCCGCTACAACCCGGTGTCCAACACTTGGAGCGGCACGCTCACCGCCAAGCCTGCCATCTCAAACGACGGCACGGGCCGGGTTGATCATCAGGCTGTCTGGACCGGCAAGGAATGGCTCATCGTCGGCGGCTACGATTCTGCCAGCGGCCGCTCTGAGTGCGCGCGCTTCAACCCGGCCACCAGCCGGTGGACCCCGATGCCGAACGTGCCCAAGCTAACCGTCCACCAGCCGTTCACTTGGACCGGCAAGGAGCTGCTCATTTTCAGCTCTTGGAACATAGACAACGACGTGTCGGTCATCAGCTACACCCCGCCCATCGAGGCCTACCAATACGTGAAACAGTGAGCCGCGAAGACAACATCGCAATGCACATCGTGCCGGGTAGGGCGGGCAGTCCCCTGCCCGCCGCTGAATCGCCCGGCGCGCACGGAGTGACGCGCCCTACCGCCGCCGGCGCGCCCGTGCCAGCGACTTGCAGTCGCCGTGTGGCGGGTGGATTCCTCGGCGCCGCTTTGAATGGCTGTGTTCCACAGACGGCGACTACAAGTCGCCGGCACGGGGGTGCCGTCTTCAGCGCGCTGGTGCTTGTTTTGGTTTCTCCCGTCTTCGCCGCCTCCGTCGGCGAGCTGGTGGACGACCGCGTCGCCGTCGAGCGGGTTTATTACGCGAAGCAGGCCGGGGCGAAGGAAACTTTCGAGAAGGCTGTCCCGCGTTCCGCCCTCGAACGCCGCGTGCAGCAAGAATTGCTCAAGGAGCGCGTGCTGAAGAATGTTTACCGGCTCGAAATCACGCCCAAGCTCGTGGCGGAGGAAGTCGCGCGCATCGAGCGCTCCACGATGGCGGGCGGGATGCTCGCGGAAATCAAGCTGGCGCTGGGCGGCAAGCCGGAGCGCTTCGAGCGTTCCGTGGCCAAGCCGCTCGTGGTGGACCGCGTGCTGCGCGCGCGCTTCGAGGCGGACGCGAGCCAGCAGGCCGGCCGGCGCAAGGAAGCGGACGCGTTGCGCGCGCAGTTGCTCGCCGCGAAGCCCGAGGAGCGCGCGGCGCTGCTCAAGGGGCGCACGGATGTGCGCGAAGTGAAGTGGAACTTTGGCGCGAAGCCCAAGGCGACGGACCTGGCGTCGGCGCGTCCGCTGACGCCGGGTTTGCCGCCGCAGTATTTCACCGATCTGCACCCCGAGATGCAGAAGGTGCTGGACGCGCAGCTCCGCCAGCCGGGCGACGTGAGCGCGGTGTTCGGCTCGGATTACAACTTCGCGCTCTATGTCGCCACGAGCCGTTCGACCGAGGCGCTGACCGTGCAGGCGGTGGAGCTGCCGCGCTTGACTTTCGATGACTGGCTGGCCGGGCAGGCCCGCACGAACCCATGACCTTTTTCACCGCTCTCAAACCGTTATGAAAAAACTGAACCGCCTACTCTCTGGCGTGACCGCGCTGCTGGCCGGCCTGGCTGCGGCGCAGGGACAGACGCTGCAAAACGTCCAGTCCGCGCTGCTCCATGTCACCACGAATGATTTCCAGCGCGGCGCGAACTGGCAGTCGCAGTCCGGCGTGCCGCTCTCCGGCACGGTGGGCACGCCCGCCGGCTCGGATGGCCGCATCCCATTGAATCAGCCGACTGCGACGCCCGGACAATTCCAGGGCATCGTGAGCTACGGCGCGGTGACGCTCGCGGCGAATCCGGCGGCGCTGAACGCGGGGAGCGGCTTCGCGGCGAACGCGGAGGCCATTGATTTCCCCCGCTCCAAGGACGGTGCGACGGTGCGGCTCATCCTGCGCGCGCAGGCCGGCGCGTATTGGATCAGCCAGGAAACCTCGCTGCTCTTCGGCGCGGTCATCCCGGTGCCGGACACGGACATCAACGGGTCGGGTTTCTCCGGCGGGGTGCAGGCGACAAACTACTGGGTGGCCGAGCCGTTCACGACGAACAACCACGCGGGCGCGGCCTACTACTACAGCCCGCACGCGAAGAAGGTTTTCGCCATTCAGGCCGGCGACGTGCGGATCGTCTGGCGGCGCAGCGAGGCGCTGGCGGACGCGCCGGCGGACTTTGCCGGCAACGAGAATGTGAAATACGCGTTCATCGGCGGGCTGTATTATCAGTTGCTGCCCACGCAGCAGGTCGCCTCGGATGGCGCGGCCAAACTCACACGCAAGATGTATTGGACGGAGGGCATCTTCACCTCGACGGGCCAGCGCATCTCCGTGCCGGCGGCGGTCGTGAAGGATCTCAAGTTCGGCTATAACTCAGTGTTCCCGCAGTATGTCGCGAGCAACGAAGTCTTCGTGGCCAGCGGTGCGTCGAGTCCGTTCGGGACCAATTCGGTCTTGTTGGACACCCGCACGATCTGGTCAGAGAACGGATTCATCAGCGCGTATAACAAGGAAGGACGCGTCTTCGTCGAGTTGCTGGGCAACTCGTTGGGCAACGGGGTGCGCGAGCACCTGGGCTACGAACTGCTGGATGTGACGCGCGAGCCGTTGGTCGAGGATGTGACCGCGGAGTTGGGCGAGCGGCTCACCGCTTTTCCCGGCAACTCGCCGTCAGACTCCAATCTGCGGCCCTCGCCCATCGTCAGCCTGACCGGCCCGAACTACGTTTATCAGCGTTACATCGGGACCGATGGCGCGTTGGAATTGTATGCGACGCGCGTCACCCCGGAGTTGAATTCCTCCAAGGCACATTGGTTGGAGCAGGGCATCGCCGGCTTGTGGTGGCCGTCCCGGTTCGTGCGCTACAAGCAAATCTGGCCGGCTGACGTGGCGAAATACAGCCACTACGTGCGCCCGACGGTGAGCGACGATCCGTCCGCGCAGGCCACGGCCATCCAGGTTCCGGTCGAGAACACGCCGAACATCGAATACGAGGATCCCACCGACATGATCCGCTCGAAACTGACGGCGGACCTGAAGTTCTACACGTATCTCGATGCCAATTACCCCGCGTTGCGCACGCTGATCCGCTACACCTCGGGCGACCGCGTGGCCTTCGAGCGGGTGTTCTCGTGGCTCGATGTCAATTTGCGGACGGCGAATTTCGCTGGCAGTGTCGCCACGGAACTTTCCGCCTACAATGCCGGGAGCGGCACGTTCACTTTTGCCGACCCACTGAAGGCACCGCGCGTGGTGAACACCACGGCATGGGTGGGGCAGCGGCTGGCCGCGCCGACCGGCGAGCCGGCAACGATCACCATCGCGCCCGATGGCGAGCCGGCTGCGAATGCCACCGCCGTCGCCCTCGCCGGCTTTGTCCGCACAAACCAAGGCACGGGTTTCAGCGTGACCGCCTACAAGAACCCCTTTGACCTAGGTTTTTTTGAGGCCTCGTCCGGCGCGATCATTCCCATCACCGCCAGCAACAACAACGCGAGCCTCGAAGTCTGGTGGTATCGTCCGAACCAACCGGATGAGATCAACGGCTTTGTGAAGACCTACTGGCCTTCGACCATTGCCCGCTACACGATTCTCTGGCCGACCAGCGCCCCCGCCGCGCGGGAAATCATTCTCGCCAGCAACGCCGGCAGCCAGGCGCTCACCAGTTTGGAGGCGAAGGGCGCGCTTTACTTCCAGAACGATCCGTCCCGGCCGGGTTACAACCCGAACGAGGAGCACGCGCTCCTGCAAGGGGGCCAGGCGTGGGCGCTGCGCGACGACCTCAACATCACGAACGCTGTCGGCTATTCGTCTCATCCCTACGTCCTGCTGGAATATGCCGATGCGGATGGACGGCCCAGCATGACTCCGTTCCAGGTGCTGCGTGAAAAGGACAACGTGGTCTTCGACTACACGCGCTCCGCTGGCACGATTCTGCAACCGCCGATGCCGTTGCCGCTTTTGGAACGTCCGCTCGGCACCAAAGTCATCGGGATACCGCCGCGCAGTCTCAACGTGGAGGTCGAGAACGAGATCGTCGCCACGGCCGCGATCACCGAGGCCGCTGGTGTCTCGCACGTCACGCTCACCACCGGGCGGCGTCATTTCTTCCAGCCCTACGAGCTGCTCGCCCTACAGAACGTGCCGGCGCAGGGTGCGCTGACCAGCCGGTGGTTCTACAGCACCAACGCGGCCGGCACGGCCTTGCAGCTTGGCGGCGTCGTCTCCTCCGTCAAGCCGGTGCAACTCGGCATCTGGACCGCATCGGCGCAGCCGGGCGACCTGACCCGGTTCCGGTTCCGGGTTGATTCGCTTGCGGGCTTGTCACCCAGCCGGGCCGTTGTGCTGGCGTTGCCCTCGCTCCAGACCAACTGGCTCGCCACCATCGCGGCGACGGGCACCGTCTCGGGCGATTCGTTCGTGGAGATTCAGTTCGCTGGCAACACGCCCGCCGCCGCCCAGAACGGCGCGGCGCTGGTTCTGCCGGACAGCGGCCTCACCGCCAGTTCGTTCAACGGCTGGCGGCTGGCTTACGAGCCGTTGCCGGAATCCATCTCCGATCCGGTGGTGCGCGAGCGTTTCGCCAGCTTCACCTATCAGGACCGCAAGGGCGACGTGTGGTTTTACCGCGGCCCGCACCAGACGGATGCCGGCGGGAAGATGATAATGCAATTCTACTACAAGACGCTCGACGGCTTTTATTTTCCGTCGCTGCCGTTTGCGTCCCAGCCGCCTGTCGGCATCATCACGCCTTACCTGCGCTCGCGAAATCCCGATGGAAGCTTCGTTGGCGACCCCGTGCTGGGCGATGCCAACGGCGACAATGTGGGCGACGGCAATTCCCTCGGCATTGCCTATCGCCCGGTGTGGCCGGACAGCACTCCGGTGATGATGATGGCGGAGTCGCTGACGATGCCCAAGCGCGGCCTGCCCTCGGTGCGCGGCCAGACCAGCATCAACGTCCTCTACCAGCAGCCTCAATTCGCCGGCGGCCTGGGCGCGCGCGCTGCGGTGCTGCACGACCCGACGCGGGAGAAGCAGTTCAAGCTCGCGGCCAAAAACAGCGCCGGTTCGCTCAACAAAATTCCCGATTCCGTCCGCAGCAGCTCCTTTCAAGGTTCACTCTTCTTCCCGAATCTGCCGCCACACTTGGTGGAGCGCTTTTTCTACGATCCAAATCGCGGCGTGAACGGCGCGCTTGTGCTGCGCGGCCAGTTCAAGCACGAGGTCGTGGGTGATGATTACCTGCTGCTGAACGTGCTTGGGCCGCAGGATTCCGACGCGCTGCGCGGCCTGTGCCTGTCGGATGACCCGCTGAAGAGCCAATGGGACAACGCGATTGTCAGTGGACTCAGTGCGACGATGGAAAAGTTTGTCGAGGATCCCGGTCGTCCCGGCACTTTCAAAGTTGGCTCGTCGGAGTCCGTCGGTCCCAGTGTGCTGGCAGAGGTCAAGGACCAGGACGTGGCGGTGGATTCCTATGCGCTGACGGCCGTCGGGCCGGGCGTGGGTTATGTCACGCTGGTGATGGGTGATGGCTTTGCTTTCACGCCCCAGGCCGAGCCGGTCAGTGTCCAAATCATCAAGGTCGTGGACACCCTCTATCCGGGGCAGTTGAAGATCGTGAAGCCGTCGAACCCGTTGAGCGAGATGCTCACCCTGCAACAGGTCGTGGACTTGGGCGGCAAGATTGATGACTTCGACTTCGAGTGGCTGATCGCCGCGCCAGTGCAGGGTGTGCCGCCCACGGTGTATCAAAACACCCGCCGGCTGTTGTTGGGCGATGGCACATGGAACCATGTGCGCTTCCCCTTGCTCACGGACCTGCCGGCGACGGTGCAATTCACCGACCCGGCGCGGGTGATCGCCGAGGTGACGACCGGTGTGGTTCCCGTCAGCCTGATCCCGTTCGTGACCGTCGGCACCAACGACGACAAGCTGAGCTTCATCCTGCCGCCGGGCCAGCGGCAGACGCTTGCAGCGGGCACCGCGCTGGTCGTGCGCGATCCGGCGGGCAACGAATTCACCGCCACGGTCACGAATGTTTCCGGAACGAACTATCAATCCCAGCCGGCCACGAACCTCCTGGTCGCCCTCGACCCCGGCCAGGACAAAGGGCCTGGCTCGTTGCAGGGGTTGCAGGTCTACGGGCGTTCCCTGGCCGGGCAGCCCCAGAGCGTGGTGTTCCGCGAGTTCACGCTCAACGAGGCCAGCGATTATTCGCAGTTCTATCTCAGCCTCGACTTGGACCCGACGTTGGGCGCGAAGGTGTATCTCGACGGTCAGTTGGTCGCGGTCGCCAACACCGGCACCGTTGACACCGACACGTCAGTCGCTCCTGGAGATTTTTCGCCGCTCACCAAAGTCTATCTCCTCAACCCGGATCGCTTCTCCGGCGGCACGCACAGCGGCGGCCAGGTGACCCATCGCCTTGCGGTTGAGTTCTTCTCGGGTGCGCAACCGGGCGCCCTGTTGAATTTTAATCTGCGGCTGGAGGCCTATGAGTCCGTGGACCAGACCGCGCAGCCGGGCACCCAGTGGCTCGCGCTGGATCCCACGAAGTTCCGCGACAAGGTCCGCGCGATTCTCGGCACCGGTGCCGACGTGCGGGCGCTCTCGGACAATTACCTGATCGCCCGTTACCGCGCGACCAACACCACCCACGCGTCGTTTGCCAAGGGCTTCTCGCGCTGGACTGAGCCACAGCTCGCCGAGGGCTGGATCAAGCGCGTGCTCGCTGGCATTAACCCGTTCAACCAGCGCGTCACCGACCTGTTCAACAACAGCGTCAACACCGATGTCAGCATCCTCACCCAAGCCGGCAAGCGCTGGGAGGGCGACGTCGCGCTCAACCTGGAGAGCATCAACAACTATGGCCTGATTGAAATCTATGAGACGGTCCTGCGGCGCGGGCGTTCGATCAGCGTTGATTCCGGCATCAATTACGGACCAGCCAACGACGCGCTGCTTTTGGCGGCGAGCTATTTGAACGACCTATACATGATGCTGGGCAACGAGGCCTGGGCGGACGCCGCCAATCCGACCATCGGCATTGGCACAAAAGACCCGGCCAACGGTGACATCGCGACCGCGCTCTTCGCCTTCCGCGGGCAGGTTCCGACGTTGCTGGAGGAGGAACTCGCGTTGCTGCGCGGGCGGGACGACTTCCTGCAGCCGGGCGTGGAGGCACGGCCGGTTTACAACCGTATGTTCTGGAATTATACGCGAGGCATTGATGCCGGCGAAGTGGTCTATGCCCTCAATTATAACATCAAGCCACTCCCTGGCAGTGCCTCCATTGACGCCGCCGCCGCCGCGCATATGTATCCGCAGGGACACGGTGACGCCTATGGTCACTACTTGACTGCGATCAAGGAGTTCACCGCCCTCTTTATCTCCCCGAACTTCGATTGGGTGCCGCATTCCGAAGCCGTCACCGTCCTCGGCCAGCCGGTGCAGGTGAATTACCAGAATGAGCGGAAGTTCGCCGCCGCTGCCGCCGCACTGTCGCGGGCCGGCGGCCAGATTCTGGATCTCACTTGGCGGCGCGACTATGTCCCCGGTGGTGATGTCGGCTGGGAGTCCCTCGCCGTCACAGCCACGAACACCACCCGTCAGGTTCCCACCACCCGTTATTGGGGCGTGGACCCGTGGGCTTCCCGCACGATGCAGGCGACCTATTTCAACTGGGCGATTGGCAACGCGATTCTCCCGGCGGTGGACCCCGATCCGACCCACGAGGGCATACAAAAGGTGGACCGCACCACGGTGCCCGAACTGCTCGAGCTGCCGGAAACTGCGAAGGGCATCCAGCTTACGGTCGACAATGCCGAGGCCCACGCAACGCCGCTCGGCCTGGCGGCGGGCAGCCTGGCCTTTGACATCAACCCGAACCTAGTGGTCGGCGCGAGCTCCCAGACGCACTTCGAGCAGATATATGACCGCGCGCGTCAGGCGCTGAACAACGCGGTGATTTCGTTTGATGACGCGAAGGATGTCACCCGCCTGTTGCGCTCGGAGCAGGACAGCCTGGCCGAGTATCAGGATGCGGTCACACGGCAGGAGCTGGCCTATACAAACCAGCTCATCGAGCTATATGGCACTCCCTATACAGATGACATTGGACCGGGTGAAGCTTACGACACTGATTACGCCGGTCCTGACCTGTTCCACTTTGCCTATGTGGACCGGCCAGAGTTGAGCTTCAAAGGCACGCTCGTTCCCAGCCTCACGAAGACCTATCAGATAGATTATTCCCAGTTGGAGCGCCCTCTTGTCCAGGATGTGATTGGCAATGTCATCGCGTTTGCCGCGAAATACTTCCTCAAGCTTGACCTGCAATACGCTATTCTTAAATCACAGGTCAGGACGGTCAAGTTCACCCTTGATTCTGACGGCTTCTTCCAGAAGCCGTCGGCTTGGACCGGCAAGCGCCAGTCACCCGGCCAACTTCAGGACGCCGTCTCGAAGATCACTCTGGCCCACAACAATCTCGCCGCGGCGCTGGATGCCAATGACGCGGCGAGTCTCCGATTCGACCTGTTGTGGTCGCAGCTTGCGGATCGTTCCAAGGAACAGTTTTACTCGGCCAAAATCAACAAGAGCGCGTCCATCAAGGAATTGAAGAAGGCCTATCAAGACGCCGCGAAGGCCGTGAAGGACGCGGCCACCAAGTCCGCGCAGAAAACCACGGAAAAGCTGACCGATGCCGCAGCGACCGCACCGCCGACCTCCTTGATTGCCGGCGTGGCCGCCGGTGGTGACGCCACCTCGGGAATCCGCAGCGCGACCAAGGCCGGCGCGGCCGTGGGGGAAACGATCAAGGACGCGGAGATGATCGCATCCGACACCACGCAGAAACTTACGAACCTGCGGGATGTCGCCTATTCCAATCTGACTTACCACGCCGTGTTGGTGCCGTTGCGGCTGAAGATTGAGAACGCCCCGTTGCTCGCGGAGGCCCAACTGGCCTTGCGGGTGATGGATGCGCAGCTCTACGAGATCAACAAGCACGTCATCGAGCTGGACGAGGCCGTCAACAACTACCGGACCTTGGTGGCGAAAGGACAACGCCTCCTGACCGAGCGGGAAATCTTCCGCCAGCGCACTGCGGCGGTGGTTCAAGGCTATCGCACGCGCGACGCGGGCTTCCGCATCTTCCGGGATGAGAAACTCGAACGGTATAAGACGCTCTTCGAGCTGGCCGCCAAATATACTTACCTTGCCGCCAATGCCTATGACTATGAGACCGGCCTGCTCAACACCGACAAGGGCAAGCGGTTCGTCAACCGCATCGTCAACTCTCGCGCCCTGGGCATCGTCAAAAATGGCGAGCCGCAATACGCCGGCAGCAATACGGGCGATCCCGGCCTCTCCAGCGTGCTGGCGGAGATGAAGGCGGACTGGGACGTGCTCCGGGGCCGGCTTGGCTTCAACAACCCCACGGCCTACGGAACCACGGTGTCCTTGCGGACCGAGAATCTCCGCATCGTGGGTGGCACGGAGGGTGACACGACCTGGAGGGACTCGTTGAACCAGTCCCGCAAGGCCAACTTGCTGGATGACGCGGACGTGAAGCGCTACTGCATGCAGATTGATCCAGGCAACGGCCTGCCCGTGCCCGGCCTCGTCGTCGAGTTCAGCACCACCGTCACCGACAGCCTCAATATCTTCGGGCGCGAGCTGGCCGGTGGCGACCACTATTACGACTCCAGTTACTTCGCGACGAAGATCTTCTCCGTGGGCGTGGCGCTCGAAGGCTACGTGGGCATGGACAATCCGGCGGCGAACGGCTCCGTGGTGAATTCCTCGGGTGGCACTTCGCCCAGTGACCCGACCACGAGCTTCCTTGATCCGCTGGCGCTCGCGGCCACTCCCGGCATTTACCTGATTCCCGTGGGCGCGGACGCGATGCGCAGCCCACCGCTGGGCGATGTGAGTTCCATCCGTTCGTGGAACGTGAGCGACATCACCATCCCGCTGCCCTTCAACATCGGCGGCTCAGACTTCTCCACCAAGCCGCTCTACACCTCCAGCGATTCGCTGACGGAGCCGCTGTTCGGCCTGCGCAAGCACGCGACGTTCCGTCCGGTTTCGACCACGGCCGCCTTCACCAGCAGCATTTACGGCGGTGGCGGACAATTGCAGCAGTCGCAATTCACCAACACCCGGCTCATCGGGCGCTCGGTTTGGAACACCCACTGGAAGCTCGTCATCCCGGGCTACAAGCTCCTCCACGATCCCAACGAGGGCCTCGACCGGTTCGTCCATTCGGTCAAGGACATCAAGCTCCATTACGTGACTTACTCCTACTCCGGCAACTGACGCGGTGAACATAATTTTCGCCTTATGAACATTCTAATGCCTTCCCAACGCTGGCTTCGTCCCGGCCTGACCGCGCTGGCGCTGGTCGCCGCGACCGTGGTCCAAGCCTTTCCCCCCGCGCTGCCCCACACGATTTATGGCATGGCGCGCGACGAGTATGGCAACCCGCTCCGCACCAACGCCACCATTGTCCTCACGACTTCCTCCGGAATCTCGGTGTCCGCCATCGTTGATCCCGAAGATGAGGCCGGAGTAAACTACCGGTTGGTCGTGCCGCTTGACTCCGGCGTCAAGAGCGATGCCTACAAGTCCGGGGCGTTGCAGGCCACAGTGCCCTTCCGCATCCGCGTCATCATCAACAACGCCACTTTTCTTCCGCTGGAAATGGCCGGCGATTATTCGCTCCTCGGACAGCCGGGCAAGAAGACGCGCATTGACCTCACGCTCGGCGAGGACACCAACGGCAACGGCCTGCCCGACGCGTGGGAGCGCGCGATGCTCGCCGCGCGCGGCTGGACGAACAACCTCGCGGACCTCAAGGCAAATTCTTCTCCGGGCGGCAACGGCGTCACGCTGTTGCAGGAGTATGTCGCCGGCACCTATGGTTTCGAGGATGCCAACGGCCTGAATCTCGCCATCGCGCGCGTCGAGGCCGGGACGCCGGTGCTGGAGTTCCTCGCGGTGCGCGGGCGCAACTACACAATTGTCGGTTCGGCCAATTTGAAGGCTTGGACTCCCGTGCCGTTCCGTCCGTTGCTGCCCGACGCGGACCCGGAGCCAGTCGCCAATTACTTGTCCACCGATGTGCGGCTGCTGCAGGTCGCCGTGCCGGCGCCCGCCACCGGGGCGGTGCCGCTCTTCTACAAACTTCAGATCCAATAGGCTGCCATGCGCGGGATGCCTGGGAAAATCCTTGATGGTTTGCTGCTCGGAGGACTGTGTGCCGCTGTCCTCACGGGCTGTTCGCGCCCGGAGCAGGCCGCTCCGCCCGAGGTTCCTCGCTCCTCGCTCGTGCTGAAGGACGGTCGTCTCTATCGTCCCGCGCAGTCCACGCCGTTCAGCGGGACGGTGGTGGAATATTATTCGCCCGGTCATTTGCAATCGCGTTCCGTCGTCTCCAATGGCCTGCTGCACGGCTTGTCCGAGGGCTGGCACACCAACGGCGTCCGTCAGGTCACTGAACAATTTTCCGCCGGCGTCTCCGAGGGCGTGCGCGTGAAGTGGTATCCGAGCGGCGCGAAACTTTCCGAGGCCACGATTGCCGGCGGCAAGCTCAACGGCACCTTCCGCCGCTGGCGTGAGAACGGCGCGCTGGCGGAGCAGATCGAGTTGCGCGACGACCAGCCGCACGGCGAATCGCTGGCGTTTTATCCCAGCGGCTGCCTCAAGGTGCGCGTGCGTTTGGAGCGCGGCCAGGCCGTCGCCACGGAGTCGTTCAAGGACGGCGAGGTTCCGCCCGCACCAGTGATGACGGCGGCGGCAAAATGAGGCCGACCCCCGTGAACCGAGCCATCCCCATCTGGCTGCTCTTTCTGGTGGCGCTGGCCGGCTCCGCCGGGGCGCAGTCGCTGGACCTCACCCGCGCACGCATTCCCGGCGGCGGTGGCACGAGCGGCGGCGGACAGTTCACGTTGTTTGGCACACTGGGCCAGGCGGAGGCCGGGCCGCGTCTGGCGGGCGGCGCTTATGAGATGGATGCCGGCTTCCTGAGCGCGACCATTCCCAGCCCCGTCCCCACCGTGTTCTTCCCGCAGGGCACCGTGACCGTGCTGGAGGACGCGGGACCGCAAACGAACAGCGCCTTCGCCGTTTTCGAGCCGGGACTGGCGGGCGACCCGGCGCAGCCGCCGGTTTATCAACTGTCGAACAACAACCCGGCGCTGTTTGGAACGCCGCCGGCCATCAGCACCAATCGCACGCTCACCTTCACCCCGGCGACCAATGCAAATGGCAGCGCGCTTGTGACCGTGGTCGTGCGGGCCGACGGCGTGGATGTGGCAACGAACACATTCGCCATCAACGTGACCGCCGTGAACGACGCGCCGGTGGTGACACTCGCGGGCAACGTGACAGTGCTGGAGGACGCGGGCGCGCGGACCATCGCGGGCTTCGCGATGTTCACCGCCGGCCCGGCGGACGAAGCGACCCAAGCGCCGACTTATACACTTGCTGCGGACAACGCCGCGCTCTTCAGCATCGCGCCCGCCATCGCCGCCAACGGCACGCTGACCTTCACCCCGGCGACCAACGCCAACGGCTCGGCCACCGTGACCGTCATCACTGTGGATGGTGGTGGCACCGCCAACGGCGGCGCGGATCGCACCACGAACACCTTCACTCTGACCGTGACGGCGGTGAACGACGCGCCGAGCGTGGCATTCGCGCAGAGCACGGTGACGGTGCTGGAAGACGCGGGGGCGCAGACCATCACGAGTTTCGCCACCTTCACCGCCGGCCCGGCGGACGAGGCAACGCAGACGCCGACCTACACACTCACCACGGACAACGCGGCCCTGTTCGGCGTGCCGCCCGCCATCGCGCCCAACGGCACGCTGACTTTCACCACGGCGGCAAATGCCAACGGCAGTGCCACGGTGACGGTGGTCGTGCAGGACAGCGGTGGCGTGGCGAACGGCGGGGTGGACAAGAGCACGAACAGTTTCACCATCACGGTCACTGCGGTGAACGACGCGCCGTCGGTGGTGTTCGCGACGAACAACGTGGTCGCGGTGAAGGACACTGGCGCGCAGACATTCACGAACTTCGCCACGTTCACTGCTGGACCTCCGGACGAAGCTTCGCAGACGGCGAGCTACTCGCTCACGACGGACAACGCGCCGCTGTTCAGCGCGGCACCTGCCATCGCACCCGATGGCACGCTGACTTTCACTTCCACGGCGGGGGCCGAGGGTCTGGCCAACGTGATCGTGGTGGTGCAGGACAGTGGTGGCGTTGCGAATGGCGGCGTGGACAAGACAACGAACACCTTCGTCATCACGGTCGTGGCGTTTCGCACCGTTGCGGACAGCTACACGGTGAGCGAGGACCGGCTTCTGAGTGTCGCAGACAACGCGGGCCTGCTGGCCAACGACATCGGCGTTGGTCTGAACGCGGCGCTCGTGGCCGCGCCCACCAACGGCGTCGTCACACTGAATGCCGACGGCTCCTTCATCTACCGGCCCGCGACGAACTACTACGGCCCCGACGCGTTCACGTATCGGGCGACCAACCTGGTGATCGCTTCAGAGCCAACTCTGGTGACGCTCACAGTGACGCCGGTGAACGACGCGCCAAGCGTGACGTTTTCGTCCGGCACGGTGATGGTGCTGGAGGACAGCGGAGCGTCGAGCTTCGCAAATTTCGCTGCGTTCACGGCTGGCCCGGCCAACGAGTCGGCGCAGACGCTCGTGGCCTACACACTGTCCAACAGCAGCAACGCGCTCTTCAGCGTCCAGCCCGCCATCAACAACGCCGGCACCCTGACCTTCACGCCTGCCGCGAATGCCAACGGTTCGGCCACGGTGACGGTTGCGTTGCAGGACAATGGTGGAACCGACGACGGCGGTGTGGATCGCGCGACGAACACCTTCACGATCACTGTGACTTCGGTGAACGATCAGCCGGCGGCGACCTTGGCGGGCGACGTGACGGTGTTGGAGGATGCCGGGCCGCAAACGCGGAGCGGTTTCGTCACAAGTTTTTCTCCCGGTCCGGCGGATGAGTCGGCGCAGACGCCCACGCATCTGGTCTCGAACAACAACGCCGCGCTTTTCAGCACCGCCCCGGCCATCGCGCCGAGCGGCACACTGACGTTCACATCGGCAACGAACGCGAATGGCACCGCTCTTGTGACTGTCGTCACCGTGGACGGCGGTGGCACGGCCAACGGTGGCGTGGACCGCACGACGAACACGTTCACAATCACGGTGACGGCGGTGAACGACGCACCGGTGGCCAACAGCGACAGTTACACGATGAGCCAGGGCGACGCGCTCACTGTGGCCGCCCCCGGCGTGCTGGCCAATGACACCGATGTGGAAAATGACGCGTTGACCGCGACGAAGCTCACCAATCCAGCTCACGGCACCGTCACGCTCAACGCCAACGGCGGGTTCACCTACACGCCCGACACGAATTTTTACGGCGTGGACACCTTCACCTACCGGGCGTCGGACTTTTCGTCAAACTCCGCGCCCGCCACCGTGAGCCTCACGGTGCTGGCGCGGCCGGTCATCACGCCGCCGCCGGGCAAACAACGCGTCTTTTCCAGCGCGGCCCTGCGGTTCTCCGCCACAAACGCGCCCGACATCAACGCGATCCGTGTGGACGATCCCGACAGCACGCGGTTGACGCTCACGCTCACCGTCACCAACGGCACGCTCGCCATTACTCTGACCAACGGATTGGCGATGCCGAACGGCTTCACCAACACAAACACGCTGGTGCTGGCCGGAATCATCGCCGACCTCAACGCCGCGCTGGAGAGCCTGGCCTATCGCTCGACGACCAATTACTTCGGCGACGACACGCTGGTGCTAGTGGCGCAGGACGAGGGCGGACGCACCAACCGCGGCAACGGCACGGTCTCGCTGCTCGTCGAGGTGCCCGCCTTGGGTGGCTTGCCGCAGGTGTCGCTCGAAGGGCTGAACAACCGGAACACCGGCCGGATGATCACGAATGTGACGGCAGTCGCAACCGACACGAATCTCGTCGAGGGCATCACGTTCGATCCCACGAACAACGTGGTGAACGTGCTGCCGGTGGGCGGACAGGACGGCTCGACCAACCGCTCGACCATCACCGTGCTCGCCCGCTTCAACGACGGCACGACCCAGCTCGTGACGGTCCCCATCATCATCTATCAGCCGCTGTTGACCAGCGCGACGAACGACAGCAGCACTTACAACAGCACGTTCGCCACGCCGGTCTTCAACCGGCAGACCAGCCTTTACGAGCAGAAGGTCAGTGTGCAGAACAACACGCCGTTCGACTTCACGGCCTTGCGCATCACGGCGACGAACCTCCCCGCGACCGTGACGCTGCAAAACGCGACCATCACCAACGGAGGCCGGCTCTACATTGACTACAACCTGGCGGTGCGCTCCGGCGGCAACGTGACCATCAAGCTGGAGTATTTCAGCAGCGACCTGCTGCCTTTCACGCCGGGCTTGAAGCTGGAGCTGCTTAATCTCGCCCGGACGAACACCGCGCCGACGAACGCCGTCATGACCGCCGTGGCCGCCCTGCCCGGCCAGGCCGGCTACTCCCCCGATGGCCGGGCGAAAAACTATCTCAAATTCCCGACCAAGGTGGGCCAGCTCTACTACGTGCAATACCAAGACGCGGTCGGCACTAATTGGAAAACGTCCCCCGTGGTCATCACCGGCACGGGCATCCTCGTGAACTGGCTGGACGACGGGCCGCCCAGCACCGACACCCCGCCGCCGCCCGCGCGGTTCTACCGGGTGGTGACGGATCGCTGATCGCTGCAATCATCGCATGAAGAAGGCCACTCTCTTGCTCGCCGGCGCTTGCGTCCTGTCCGTCCGCGCCCACGGCCAGAACCTCGACGATCCGCTGACCCAGCGCCACCACTTCGGAGTCGAGGTGCCAACGTGGATCAAGGCCCGCGCGAAGTTCACCGCCACCCGCGCGACCAATCCCGGGGCGGCTCCCGGCGCGCCGCCCACACTCGCCGATGGTCGCGTGGACCGCGTTTATGACGACGGCTTCAACCGCGTCAGCAGCACCGGCAACTCCGTGCCGCCCGGCGACACCGAGCCGCGCACCTCGTTCTTCAGTTACGCCAGCGACGCGCAGGTGGGTGTGCCCGGCGGCACCACGCTGGCGATGCACAGTGCCCAGCTCAACGGCGGCGACTACACCCGCGCGCTGGACAACCAGCCTTTCCCCGGCCTGGAGTTCACCTACCGTTACGATTGGAAAGCAGGGAAACACTGGCTGCTGGGCTGGGAACTGGCCGCAGGATACAACTACTGGTGCTGGCAGCAGCACGGCGCGCCCAACTCGACCGTGGACCTGATCACGGACGTGTTCAACCTGAGTGGCGTCGTGCTGGCGAATCCGGGCGGCGCGCCTTACACCGGCCTTTTCACGCAGACTCCGGGCGCATCGTTGCTGGGGAGCACGCCGGCGCGCACGGATGCCACGGTGGCCGCCGGCGTGACGGGCACGCGGAAATTGGAAATGCACTCGCTGCAACTCCGCGTGGCCCCCGCGCTGGACTGGATGCCCAATGACAAATGGTCCGTGGGCGTGCAGGGCGGGCTGGCGTTGGGCGTGGGCTTCTCCAGTTTGAACTTTGCGGAGCAGATCACCGTGGCCGCGCCCAACATCGCGCCCATCAATCAGAGCGGCAGTTCCTCGGACGCGCACTTCTGGGCGGGCCTCCTCAGCGCCGTGCGCGTGACGCGGCACCTCAACGAGCATTGGGACATGCACATCGAGGTGCGCCACCTGCTCACCGACACCATCCACCACACCGGCCCGACACGCTCGGGCGAAATCAACTTCTCGGATGGCTTCGGACTGAGTGCGGGCCTGAGCCGAGCTTTCTAGTTCAAGCACGGGTGACGAATTTAGTTCCGTGGTGCTGGCGGAACAGACTCACGGGCTAACGGGCTTGCGCACAAACTTCTGCACGCGTTTCCCCGCCGCATCGGCGACATAGACCGAGCCGTCCCGCGCGACGGCGATGTCGTGCCCGAGTTGGAACTCTCCCGGGCCGCTGCCGAAGTCGCCGAAGCGGTCGAGCACGCGGCCCTCGGCGTCGAGTTCCACCGCACGCGGCCGGTCGGCGGTCTTCGCGGGCGAGTCGCCGCCATCAATGAGAAAGACATGACCCTCCGTGCCGATGCTCACGCCATACGGACGCCCGATGAGCGGGCCCTTCCAGTCCGTGAGGAACTTCCCGCGCGGGTCGAAGACCTGCAGGCGCGAGTTGCTGCGGTCGCACACGAAGACGCGGCCCGTGGCGTCCACGGCCACGCCATGCGGGAGGTTGAACTGCCCCGGCCCCGCGCCCTTGCCGCCCCACTCGAAGTCGTAGCGCCCCTCGGCAGTGAACTTGATCACGCGCGTGTTCTTGTAGCCATCGCTCACGTAGAAGGAACCGTCCGGCAGCACGGCGACATCCGTGGGCAGGTTGAAGTGCGACTGGTCCGCGCCGGCGACACCGCGCTCGCCGAGCGTGAGCAGCAGGTGCTGGCCGTCGGGAGAAAACTTGAAGACCTGATGCCGCCCCACATCGGTGAGCCAGACGTTGTCCTCGCGGTCGAGCGAGAGGCCATGCGGCATGATGAACTCATTCGCGCCCCACGCGGCGGGCGGCCTGCCGCTCTTGCCCGCGGTCACGCTCACCGTCGGCGCGGGGATTGGCTCGGTGGGAAACGGCGTGCTCCAGGTGCGCCCGCTCCGGTGGGAGACGAGGACGTTCCCGCGCGAATCCACCCCGACGCCGACGCATTGGCCGAGGACATGGTCCACCGGCAGAGCTGGCCAGCCGCTCACAGCCTCATGCTTTGGCAAGGCCGGTGCGGCAGGGCAACTGCCTGCGCCGCCCAGCAGGAGGCGACCCAGCCAGAGGAGGAGAAACAGTTGTTTGATGGCGGCAAACGTAATTCCGTCGAGGAGCCGACGCCAGCGGAAAGGACGCAGATCCGCGAGCTGAAGCAGATGCGAGTCGGAAACAATGGCTCCCTCTCGCAGCGGGAGAAAATGGATTGAGAAGGAGAACGTCCGCACTGTAAGCAGGCCCAACTGTGGCCCTGGAGCGGACGCCGCGATTCACGCCAGCGAAGCTGCCGGGTTGCCGGGGATTCTCACAGCCGCCGGGATGCTCCGCAGGGCCGCCGCGCCGGCCAGCCGTTCTTCTATGACACTGAGGTAGCCTTTGAGGGGCATCGGCTTGGCCAGATACTCGGAGGCGCCCAGCGTGAACGCGAGGCTCTTGCCGGTCTCGTCGGCGGCCATGGTCATCAGCACGATGGGAATGTGCATCGTGTCAATCGAGTCCTTCAACGCGGCGAGAACCCCGAAGCCATCGGTGAGGGGGATGACCACGTCGCAAAGGATGATGTCCGGCAACTGGGTGCGGGCGCGTTCGATTCCCGTGCGGCCGTCCTCGGTGAGCAGAACCTCGTAATCATTCTTCCGCAAACAGTCGGCGAGCGAAGCGGCGAGGATGCAATCGTCCTCGATGATCAGCACGCGCGCTTTGGACATGGCCCGACAGTGGCGGCACACCGGCGAGTTGTCAAAGCGGTTGTTGTGGAACCGGCGGACAACGCAACCGGAGAACCCGATGGTGGTGCAAGGCCCGCGAAGGCTGCGCGCTCACTCCTTGCCGCGCCGCTCCTGCGCGCGTTTGCGGGCGAGGCGCAGGGCTTCGAGCTGGCTGGCGGGGCCGGGGCCGTCTCCGGCGCGCTCGACATCGCCCGGCGCGGAGAGTTCGCCGCCCGCTGGCCGCGCGCTGCCCGGCGCTCCGGCGGTGACGGTGGCCGCAGGTTTCTTGTGCCGGCGTTTCCAGATGATCTGGTCGAAGGCGGTGGCCTTTTTCTTCGGCTGCGTTGACGCGATGAGCTGCCCGTCCGCCTGTTCGTTCGTTTCAGTCTTCTCCCCCCGTTTCGCAATCGCGCCGAGCCAGCCCGTGCGCCGCTCGAAGATCTCCGCGAGATACACGAGGAGGGAGAAGATCACGAGCCACACGGCCAGGTCCACGAACTGCGGTTTGCTGGGCAGCGCCTTCCAGATGCCGGGCAGGTCCACGCGGGCCTCGCCGCTCGTGGTGGCGCTCAATTTCTCGAGGGTGATGCGTCCGCGTCCCGCCTGCTCCGGCGCGAACTCGGGAGAATACATCAAGCACACCGGCGGAAGCGAGATGGGATTGAGGCCGGGGATTTCAACCGTGTTGAGGGCGGTCTCGCTGCCGCGGATGCCGACGACGGCCTCGAGGAGGTCGGCGGATTTCCACTGCATCTGCAGCGCGAGCTTCGCGGGCGGGGCACCGGGCAGGCCGTGGAGGATTTTGACGCGCGGCGGCGTGGCGAACGGCTCGTTGGTGCGCTCGGGATCGAGATGCAGTTGCACGAAACACGCGCCGTCACGGACTTCCTGCGTGAGCAGCATATTGTCGGGCAGCGTGGGCTGCTCGCCGGCGGCCCAGCGCGCGAGCGTGGCGTGGAAGTCGCCGACGCTCGGCCACTTCGCGAGGTCGCCGGCGAACTTGCCATCCGCCTCGCCCGTGTAGGCGAGCACGCGACCGCTGCCGACCTGCCACGCGGCGACCACGGGCGCGGAGTATTCGTCCTGCGTGACGAGCGCGACGTTCGCCTCGGGCTTCAAATACGTGAGGTTGTAGCCGCCGATCGCGGGCGGCTGCCAGTCGCCCTGCCCGCCGAGCGTGCTGAAGCCGCCGGTGATCTTCACGGGCGTGCTGTCCTCGATGAAAGTGCTGCGCGCGACGGTGAACGTGTCCTGCGCGAAGATGCGCGGGAACTCGTCGGGCGTGTTGCTGAAGTAGATCTGCCCGCCGCCGCGCGCGGCGATGTCCTTGAGCAAATCGGCGTCCACGTCCGCCTCCGTGCCCATGCCGATGACGGACACGGTGATGCCGGCTTCGCGGACCTTCCCCAGCAATTCCTTGTAGTTGGCCGACTGTTCCGAATCGGCGGCGTCGGCGAACAGGATGATGTGCTTCGTTTCCGCCTTGGCCTTCATCACCATCTGCGAGCCGGCGGCCAAGCCTTCGTAGATGAAGATGCCGCCGCCCATGCTCTCGATGCCAAGTATCCGGCTGCGCTGTCCGCGCACCGAGTCAGCCGGCGCAAGGTCAATGACAGTGTGCGGTAACGAGTCCACGGCGATCACACCCAGCTCGTCGGTGGGACCAAGCAGGTCGAGCACCTGCACGGTGCCGATGTTGGCGAGGTCAATCTTCTTTTTGCCGCCGCCAGCCGGCGCGGCCATCGAGCCGGAGCGGTCGAGGACGACGACGATGGCCAGGTTGAGCTTCCGGTGTTCCTTGCGCATCTCCATGGACACGGGAAGAACGCGGTCGAGCGGCGAGCCGAAGTAACCGCCCGGCCCGTAGGATTTCTTGCCGCCCGTGATCATCAAGCCGCTGCCCGTGTTCTCCACCCAGGCCGACAACATTTCCATCCCCGCGCTGCCGACCTGCGGCGCCATCACGTTTTCGAGGACGACGGCGGAGTAGCGGGAGAGTTCTTCGAGCGTCCAGCGCGTCTCGGCCGGCGTGCGCGCGTCCAAGTCCACGCGGCCTTTCCGCAAAAGTTGCACGTAGGCGGAATCGGCGGACTGCGAGAGGACTAGAATCGGCTTTGGTCCGCGCACGCCCACGAGAGCGCGCGCCGAGTTGTTCTCGGGAACGGGATCGGCGGCGGCGGACTTCACCGTGAGCTGATACTGCGTGGTGCCGGGCGTCATGGCGCGGTCGCGGAAGAGCAGGCGCGAGCGGCCAGTGGGAACTTCCTTCTTTCCCGACGCGATGACAGTGCTCCCGCGCGTGAGCTGATACTCGACGGTCTGCTCGACGGGCGACTGAACCCACGCGGTCATGATGTAAGCCTGGCCAGGCAACACCGTCTCCGGCGTCTGGAAGGACTGGATCGCGAGGTCGTTGACGCTGGGTCGCGAGAGGAGGCGATGATCCATCGCGATGCCGCGCCCAGCCGCGCGCGCAGCGGCGGCAAGCGGATCGCGCCCGGTCCATTTGCCGTCGGAGACTACAAGAATTCGTCCCGGCGCGTCCGGCGGAATGAGCGCGAGCGCGGAGTCGAGCGCGTCGGCGAGATTGGACGCGTCCGCTCCGACCTGTGCCGTGAAGCCGGCGAATTCGCCTCGCTGCGGCGGGCGCTCGACGGCGGTTTGTTGCCCAAAACTCACGACCGCAAGCTGGTCGCGCGCCCCCATGCCGCGCTGGATGAGGTCCACGGCTTCCTTCGCCTGCGCAGGGCCATCCGCAGGCATGGAGTCACTGCGGTCGGCGACCACGACGACGGTTCCTGCGCGGTCGGGGAGCTTGATGGCCGGCTGCGCCATCGCGAGCACGAGCGCGAAGAGCGCGACCGCGCGCAGCACTCGCAACAGGCGCGCGGGCATCGGCCACAAGACCCACAAAACGCCGAGCGGAATCAGCAGCGCGAGCCAGGCGGGTTGGGAGAGGATGAACATTCAGACCCTCCCCTTGCTGTGCGTCACGAGAAAGAGGTGCGTGACCATCACGACGAGCGCGCCGAGGACGAAGAGCCAAAGCACGCTGGCATACTCACGCCGCGTTTCCTCGGGCTTCTCCCACTCGCCCCACTTGCCGGATTTCGCGGTGCTGAGGTCGCTCTCTTCCGGCGAGAGAAGGTTCACCGCGAACTGCCAAGTGCTGGCCCCCGCGGTGACGGTGTAGAGGCCCGGCGTCTCCGGTTCGAGGACGAATTCCTCGGCAGACTTCGTGAGCGTGCGCGTCGTGCCGTTGGGCAAGGTGAGCTTCACGGAGTTCGTCGCGGAGCGAATCGAGACTTCAGAGCCGAGGCGGAAATTGCTTTCCACCAGGCCGGGCGTTTCGCGCGCGCGCCACGTGAGCAGATTCCAGAAAAGAATCGGCCAGTTCGGCGTCGCGGTGAGTGTCGAGCGGTCCGCGAGCAGATGCATCGTGATCTGCTCGCGGCCCAGCGCGTCCGTCTGCGCGGTGAGCAGCGGCGTGTTGCCAGCGGTGACGATGGGCAGGCCGAACTGGTTCGTGCCCTGCGCTCCGGCGGTCCACACGACGCCGTCGAGCGCGAGGCCGCGCGCGATCGGATGCGCGGTGTCCACGATGAACGGGCCGGTGTGCGGCGTGGCGTTGTTTGTCTCCGTCAGAATGCGGAAGCCCCACGCGTTCGTGCCGACGGGCGTGGCGCGGGCGCTGTGCAGAATGATTTCCGGCGCGGCGGAGAGCGAGCTGCGCAGGCCGGTGGAGTCGAGCGCCTTGTCCACGAGCGTCCGCAACGCGGCGTCTTCGATCCCGTTCTGCACGCGGATGCGTTTGCGCACGGCGGGCAAGAGCGTGGCGCGGTTGTCGGCAGCCAGGGCGTCAGCCGCAAGCGTGGCTTCGATGGCCGGCGTGCCGGCGGGAAGATTCAAGATGAGGCGCTGACGGGCGCGTGGCTCCAGCGTGAGCGTCGCGCTGCGAAGCAAGTTGCTGCCGCTCGTGATGCGATACGCGGCTGACGCGCTCGCGCTCGCGGAGAAGTTTGCGACTTCGAGCAGGACGCGGTCGGCGTCGCCGTGGGTGGTGCGAGTCGCGTTGACGAAGGCGAGGTTCGGCTGCGTCGCGCCAAACGCCCACCACTGGATGCGGTCGCCGCTGAACTCCGTGCCGGGCGGCGCGTGGTCGGTGAGCACGAGCAGTTGCGACTGCGGGCCGCCGAGGTCGTTGGCGAGCGCGATGGCGGCGTCGAGCGCGGCATCGGGCGACTGACAAGTCCATTGCGCCAGCGACTCGCGGACTTCTGGCGCGGTGGTGACGGCACTGCCGAGGACGCGAGGCTTTGGCCCGGCAAGGACTAATCGGATGGACAGGAATTTGCGGGACTTGAGAAGTTCTTCAAGGGCGATGGCAGACTTGGCGCGCGGAGAATCCGTTCCAGCCGCGTTGCCGCTCGCGAGCATCGAGGCGGAGTCGTCGAGGATGACCACGAGCGGGCGGGCGTGGGCGGGAAGCTGCCAACGCGGACCGGTGGCGGCGGTGACGAGCAGCGCGAGCGCGATGAGTTCGAGGAAAAAAACGAGCGGGAGCTGGAGTTTGTTGACCTTCGCTCCGCCTTCGCGAGAGAGCACGGCGAACTCCCAGAGCATCAGGCTCGACACCTCGCGCCGCCGGTAGCGGTTGCGCAGGATGTAAATGGCAGCCAGCGCGGGAAGCGCGGCGGCAGCCATCAGCGCCAGCGGGTAAGTGAGGAAGGGCATTCGAGGTTAGCCGCGAAAGGACGCAGAGGGCGCAAAGCAGGGGAAACGCTCAACATTCAACTTCCAACGTTGAACCTTCAAAGCCGGGGCTCCCGTTGAGCACGGTTCGGTCGTTGGAGGTTGAGTGTTGAAAGTTGAGCGTTGAAAGTTTGCTTTCATGCTTTGCGTTCTCTGCGCCCTTTCGCGGCCATTCATGCCGGCATCAAGAGTTGCGCCTCTTCCAACGCGGGCAGCGAGGCATCCAGTTTCTCCGCCACGAGCGAGACGAAGCGTGCGCCGGTCTGACGGCAGGCGGCGTCCCAGCCTTCGCGATGGCTGGCGAGAGCGTCGCGGAACTGTGCGACGACCGTCGAGTCCACGAAGATTTCGCGCTCCTCGCCGGTCTCGCTGTCCACGAGCTGGATGTTGCCGTGCTCTGGCGGCTCGGTGTCGGCTTGCGCGAGGAGCTGCACGACGAAAACCGCAGCGGCTCCGTCCGCAAGGCGGCGCAGAATCGAGAGTGGTTCGACGGGCCACATCAAATCGCTGATGAGCACGCGGATGCCGAGGCGGCGCAGTCGCGGCGGAAGAATGGCGAAGGCTTCGTCGAGCGGGCGGCGGCTGGCGAAGTTGAAGCCGTCCCACGCGGACGGGAGCATTGCGTCGTTGGCAGCACGTTGAAAGCCATCGCCTGCAAGCCATGTGGCGTGCGTGCAATGCGCGTTCTCCGCGGCGGCGCCGAGGAGCGCGGCCAGTTTCAAGATCGCGGCGGACTTCGTTGTGTTCGCCAAATCCATCGAACGCGAGGCGTCGAGGAGCAGGTCGAGGTGCGGGTTCACCTCCTCGCGAAAGAGTTTGATGGTGAGCCGGTCGGTGCGCGCGAAGACGTTCCAGTCAATCGTGCGGAGGTCGTCGCCGGGCTGGTATTCGCGGTAGTCTTGGAAGTCAATCGAGGTGCCCGCGCGGCGGCCGAGCTGGTTGCCGGTCGCGCCCGCCAGCGCGGTCTGCGGCACCGCGAGCGCGTAACGCTGGCCGAGCGCTTCGCCAGAAAGGAGGTGCTCGCGGAAGGACATGGGAGTCAACGCAAGGACGCAAGGACGCGAGGGTGCAAAGCAGGGGAAACATTCAACGTCCAACGCTCAACGTCCAACCTTCTATCCATCCAGCTAGTGGTGGCGTCGAGCCTTGCGACTTTGCGACTTTGCGACTTTGCGTTGAGAATGGGGCCGCTCATGGCAGAACCGGTGGCGTAGCTGACTTTGGCGGAACGGCAGCGGCTTCGCGAGGCATGGCTTGGAATGCCCGGCGCTGGGCGAGGAACCAGCGGAAATTCAGCGTGACGCCGATGGCCACCATCGCGAGCGCGCACACCTGGTGATCGGCGTTGAAGCTGCGATCTTTCAGCGCGAAGACGTTGAAGATGTTGCCGAGCTGGCGTTCTTGCAGCGCGTCCCACGAAAGCTTGTTGAGGAAGAACAGCACGAGATTCGGGATGATGGCCCAGAGCGCCGGCAGCGCAACACTGCACAGTCCCGCGAAGATGGGCGGGCGGTTTGGTTGGAACCGGCGGTGGATGAAGAGGCCGAGAAGAACATAGGCCAGCGCGTAGAGGAACAGCGTGCTCAGGACCAAAGTGAACTCATCCGCCGCCGTGCCGATCAGACGGTGCGTGGTGGAGCGGCCCGCCCACATCACGGTCAACGTGTCGAGCAACCCGCCTTCGAGCGTGAGGCTGGTCACGAGAATCGTCGCAATGCCGAGCAGGCACGTCCACGCCAGCCCGCCCGCCGAGCCGCTGTAAAAGAAGAAGGCCAGCGCGCGCCTGCTGTTGGACTCGGGAATCGTGCGGCGGATGCGCACGCTCACGTCGTCGCCCTCGCTGACGGAGATGAGCAGCGCGAGGATGAGCGCGCCCGTCGCGAAGCCGGCCCAGATGTTCATCGGCTCCAGCGCGGCGCTTTCCACCGACCACAGAACGGCGACGATCAGCGTGAGCAGCCACGCGACGGTTGCGTAGCCGCGGAGCGGCAAGGCGCGGTTCGCCGAGGGCGGCGACACGAGCGCGATGGCGGCGAGATGCATGAAGCCGAAAAGCAACAGGCCGATGAAAGTCATGCTTAACGCCGGTCCCCAAAAATTCCATGTCCCCAGCCGGCTGCCAATGCCTTCGCGCATCATCTCGACCGACAGTCCGGTCATCATCCCCACGAGGCCAATCATGAAGAAACCCGCCGGCAGGCCGACGAGGAGCTTCAGTCCTTTGCTCGCCGGCAGGCAGGAGAGGAAAATGGCGGCTTGGAGCGAGAGAATGGAAAACAGGAACGCCACGACCAGCAGCACGAAGACCGTCGGCAGGTCAATGCCGCGCAGCAAGTTCGTGAACACCATGAACGGCGCGCACACGCTGAAGAACAGCACGAGCAGGTAGATGCCGCAGCACAGCTTGCCCCGGATGATGCGCGCAGGACTCAGCGTGGTGATGTAGAGCATGTCCACGTTGCCTTCGAGCCGTTCCGCCGTGAGCCGGCCGCCGACATACACCGGGATGAACACGAAGCCGACGATGCTCAACACCGGCAGGAAGAATTGGAAAATCTCCCGGCCCAGCGCCTGGTTCGGGCTGATGTTGAAGCTCTGCCCCAGCAGGAAGCCGACGGTGACAAAGAACAGGATGGTGAGGAACGCGAGCAGCATCCCTGTCACCGCCCAGCTTCGCACGGCCTGCCGCAGTTCCTTCACGACGATGGGATTCGGTTCCCAAGTGCGCCAGTTGGTGAGGGTGGGCAAGTTCACTGCACACCGCCTTTCGTCACGTTCATAAAGATGTCCTCGAGGTTCGCCTTGCTCTGCTTGAACTCGGCAATCTTGAAACCCTTCGCGACCAAAGCCGCGAGCAGTTCGCAGCCGGCGGACTCCTCGCCTTCCAATTCGAGCAGCACTTCCCCGCTGACTTCACGCGCGTTGATGACATGCGGAGTCTGGAGCAGTTCCTTGACCAGCGCACTCGCGTCGCCGAGCACGCGGATGGCGAAGGCGCGGTGCGGCGTGCTCTTCTTCAACACGTCGGCCACGGTGCCGGATTCCAAGAGTTTGCCGCGCTCGACGATGACCACGCCGTTGCAAATCTCCGTCAGCTCCGTGAGGATGTGCGAACTGATGAGGATGGCCTTGTTCTGCGTGGCCAGCACCATGAGCAGCTCGCGCAGCTCGACGCGCGCGCGCGGATCGAGGCCGGCAGCGGGTTCGTCGAGGATGAGCACGTCGGGATTGTGGATGAGCGCGCGGCCCAGCGTGACGCGCTGCTTCATGCCCTTGGAGAGCGCCTTGAGATGCTTGTCGAGAATCCCTGTCACTCCGGTAAATTCCTCGACCGCGCCGACCGCCTCGCGACGCTTCGCGCCCTGCAAGCCATAGGCGCGCGCGTAAAAATCCAGATACTCATGCACCGTCACGTCGTTGTGCGCGGGCAGCGAATCCGGCACGTAGCCGACCATGCGGCGCGCATACTCCGGCTCCTCGCGCACGGAGACGCCGTTGATAAACACATCGCCATCGGTCGGCTCCTCCAGTGTCGCGATGACGCGCATCGTCGTGGTCTTGCCCGCACCGTTAGGCCCGACAAAGCCGAAGACATGGCCGTTGTCGAAGGAGAACGTGAAGTTGTCCACCGCCACCGTCTTGCCGAAGCGCTTGTGGAGTCCGCGAACTTGAACTTTCATTTCACATCCTCCGGGCCGAACAGGCCGATGATGGTCTGGCGCGAGCGGGCCTTGCCAGGCTTACTGAGACCATTTTCGATGAACGGGGTGTCGTTGATCACGGCGAGATAACTGCCCGGGCGAAGGTAATTTCCCGGCGCACTGACCAGCGTGTCGTGTGTCGAAACCCAAGCGATTTGATAGAGCGCCGAGAGATTGTTCACCGGCGACGTGATGGGGAAATACCCCGTGTTCAACGTGAGCACCACATTCTGCCCCGCTTTCAGCGATTCGCCTTTGAACAACTGCCCTTTGTCGTCGCGCAGCCAAAGCGCTTCAATATCCGCGCCGAGTCCGTTCACGACCGTCACGCGTCCGTCCGGCAGCTTCTGCATCGTGATGCGCTCGCGGCGCGTCTCGGACTTGCGCAGCGCGAAGTGCGCCGGGACGCGTGCCGTGACCCAGCCACGCGTGAGGTGTTGCGATTGCGAAAGCTCCATCTCGCGTGAGTTGCCGCCGTTGTAGCGGTTCACATCCACCAGCGGCGTGACCTCGGTGTCGTGGCTGTAGCGGAGGCCGTCGCCGGGCGTGAGCGGCGTGTAGAAGGCCTGCCGCGCAAGCGTCGTGGCGCGGTGCGCGGCCTGATCCAGCACCGTCACCGCCTCGGTGCGCAGGCTCGGCGTGATGCCTTCGCTCACGAGCGAGTAGCCGAAGACGATGGCGCAGGTGACGAAGGAAATCAGTGGGATGGTCCAGAGCATCGCCGTGCGGCGGTTGGCGCGGGCGCAAAGGAAGATGTTCACCGGGCCGACCACGAGGATGAACGCAAGCATGATGAACACGATGCCGCGCACGGGAATGCGGATGTCCTCGATGACGGGAAACTCGGTGTTGGCGTTGCCCTCGGTGGGCATGGACTGCCAGACTTGGCCGCACTCGCGGGCGATGTCGCGCAAGGCATCCACTTGATACCGCTCCAGCCCGGTGATGCTGCTGGCTCCGAGCATCAGGCACTGGCCGAAGCCCAAGTGGATCCGGTTGCCGCGCGTGGAGGGATTTTCGGTCTTTTGTGTCGCCGCCGACTGCAACTCCTTCGGCAGTTCCGTCGCGCCGAGCATTGCGACTCCGCCGCCGGCTTCGACGTAGCTCCGCAACGCGCTCTGCGCCGTGGGCGACATCGCGACGAAGTCCGTGCGCGACATCACGATCAAGTCAAACGGCGTGTAGGCCAGCCACGACTCACTCCAAATGCCCGCCTCCGATTCACTGCGCAAGACGGTCGGGCCTTGATAAGTTCCCGACGATGCCCCCGACCCCATCCGCGTCGCCCAAGTGCTGCTGGCCCGCGCGTCGCTGGCGTAGCTGGAAGTCCCGGCACCGAACAACTCCACCGCATCCACGCTTACCTGTCCGCCGGCGGAAGACGGGTCCACGTTGAGACGCACGGTGGCGATGGCGTTGGTCAGTGCGGGCAGTTCAACTTGCAACACACTCAAGGTGAAGGTTCGGTTCGCGCTGTTCGTAAGCGTGATCGTGGCAAAATCAGTCCCGTCCGCACTCTTGAGCACAACCGTCTTGAACGCTTGATCCCAAGCCAGCTTGTGTATCCGCAGGAATTTCGCCCCGGAACGTGGCGGCTTGAAATCCACCTCCAGCCATTCCGTGCCGCCGTGCGAGATGCGGTCGGGCGTCCACGCGTTCGGGTTCATGCCGCTCGCACCGCGCGGAACGTTCGGCGCGCCGGTGGCCTGCTCGGCCGAGTATTGACCGACCGGTCCCTTGAACGTCACGCCGCCGCGAAACGCCTTGTCCAAATCATCGCTGTTCAGGCTCCGGCTCACGAGGACTGCGCGCGGGCCGCCGGGGATGCTGGCATTGCGCTGCATGTGCTGGTTGTTGCCGCCACGCGGGATGACGCCGCGATAGCGTCCGTCCACGAAGACTTCCACCTGATTGTCGCCGTTGAGCAGCAGCGGCGGCTGCCAGAGCGTGAGGCTCACGGTCGCGCCTGGGCTGACGGTCACGGTGCGCTCGACGCGACGGATGTTGTTGCCCCAGCCGTAGGCCTGATGCGGCGTGGCGAGCGTGACCTTGCGCGTGCGGTCGAGGGATTGGTTTTCGACCGAGAAGCGCATCTCGATGTAGCCGTGATAGGTCTGCCCTTGGAAGAAAACTTGCGGAGAAACCGAAATGTCATCGAAGCGTTCGGCGCTGAAGGCCGGCAACGCCAGCCCAACCAGCAGAATCCGCCCCGCCAGTCTGCGCGCGTATCGAGCGGCGACTTTCAGGAACCAGCCACTCCCTGCAATGTCGTTGGCCATGTGGCGTGTTGGGTTTGAGCGGCGGTATTGAGCCGGGAAATGGGCGGGAGAGCAACTAGAAGTTCACCTGAGCCGCCCGCCTTGGAGCTTGCCACGACGCGCGCCCTTCGCTACCAGAACGCACATGAAATTGCTTCGTCCTGCCCTGCTTTGCTTGTCCGCCCTCTGGCTCGCTGCCGCCGCGCACGCCGCCGGCCCGGAAACCTTCAAGGTCAGTGAGTTCACGTTCAAGCGTCCTGTTGCCTGGGAGTGGGTCGAAGTCCAGTCCCAGATGCGCAAGGCCCAGCTCAAGGTCACGGCCAAGGACGCGAAGGAACCGGGCGAGGTCGTGTTTTTCTTCTTCGGCCCGCAAAGCGGCGGCACGAAGGCCAATGTGGACCGCTGGCTCGGCCAGTTCGAGGAAGGCCGCGACAAAATCAACGCGAAGATCGAGGAGAAGACCATAGGCAAGGCGAAGGTGACTTACGTCTCCGCCGAGGGCACCTACAAGAGCGGGATGCCCGGCGCGGCCCCAACGCCCAAGCCCGGCTTCGCGCTGCTCGGGGCGATCGTCGAAGGCGAGGAAGGCAGCGTCTTCGCCAGACTCACCGGACCCGCCGCGCTGACCAAGGGCGCGCGCGCGGACTTCGAGAAAATGATTGAGAGCGGGTTGAAGTAAGCGCCGCCGTGCGCTCTCTTGCCGAACCTGCCGTCCTCCGGCGCGCGGCCATCGCCGCGTCGCTCACCGCGCTCGCCTGCTATCCGCGACTTGCGAACTGGAGCCAGCGCGCCGACGCCTTGTGGTATTACGTCGCTGTCATCGGCTGGGCCACGTTCGTGATGTGGGCGGCGGTCTTCGCGTGGCACGAGCGACACGGCGGCGTGAAGCTGTTCCGTCGCGATGTTTCAATGCGGGTGTGGGTGGCCGCGCTCAGCCTCGGCGTGGCGGGCGGAGCGGTGATGTTCTTCCTTGTGGACCCGATTCTGCGGGAGACTTCACCGTCGGATTTCCCGCACACGACGAGCGACTGGTTCGAACGGACGCTCTTCAACCTCGTCTTTGAACAGCTATTCCTCTGCCTCGCGCCGTTCGCTTTCTGCGCCCGTCTCTTCCAATCGCAACGCGCGGGAGCCATCGGCGTGGTGTTGTTCAGCCTCGTGGTCTTCGCGCTGAAAGTTTACGGCATGATCGCGCTCATGCCGGGCACGCTGACAGGGATGCTTGCGTTGTTCCGGACAGTCTCCAGCGTGGTGATGGTCGGGCTGCTGCTGCGCGGCGGGTTCTGGCCGCTGATGCTGTTCGCGTTCGTGCTCCAGTGCCGAAACCTCTTCGCGCTTCAGCCGTAAGATTCAGACAGCAACCCGGCCCGCCAGAATCTTCCGCGTCGGCACGTAGCCGGCGATGAACTCACGGCGGAATTCCGCGAATGTCCCGGCAGCAAGATGCTTGCGGATGTCCGCCATGACATCGAGAAACATATGGCTGTTGTGGATGCTCACGAGCCGCAAGCCGAGAATCTCATTCACATTCAGCAAGTGCCGCACGTAGGCACGGGAGAAGTTTTTGCAGGCAAAGCACGCGCAGCCTTCTTCGATAGGACCGAAGTCCGCCTTCACCGCGCCGCCCTTGATGGCGTAAGTGCCCTTGCGCGTGAAGGCCGTGCCGTTGCGCGCCACACGTGTCGGCAGCACACAGTCAAACATGTCCACGCCGCGCGCGACCAGCTCAACGAGCTGCGCGGGCGTGCCCAGGCCCATCGCGTAGCGCGCCTTGTGCGCGGGCAGAAATGGCTCGGCCAATTCGACCGCCTTCATCATCTCCGGCTCCGGCTCGCCCACGCTCACGCCGCCGATGGCGTAACCGTCGTAGTCCATTGCGACCAACGCCTTCGCGCAGTGCTCGCGCAACTCGGCGTTGCTGCCGCCCTGCACGATGCCAAAGACCTGCTGGCCCGGCGCTCGCGATTGGTCGCGGCACTCCTTCGCCCAGCGGATGGTGCGCTCGACCGCGAGCTTCTGCTCCTTCGCGGGCGCGTCGTGCGGCGGGCATTCGTCGAAAATCATCGCAATGTCGGAGCCGAGATGGCGCTGGATTTCCATCGCTTCCTTTGGTCCGAGGAAGAGCGGTGAGCCATCGAGGTGCGAGCGGAACTCGACGCCGTGCTCGCGGACCTTGCGAATCTTCGCGAGGCTGAAGACTTGGAAGCCGCCGCTGTCGGTGAGGATCGGATGCGGCCAGTTGATGAATTTATGCAAGCCGCCCGCCGCGCGGATGATGTCCATGCCGGGCCGGAGGCTGAGGTGGTAGGTGTTGCCGAGAATGATTTGCGTGCCCATCTCAAGCAACTCGCGCGGATCGAGCGCCTTCACGCTGCCCTGCGTGCCAACGGGCATGAAAACCGGCGTATCAATCACGCCATGCGGCGTCGTGAGGCGGCCCAGCCGCGCCTTCGTCTGCGAATCTGTCCTGAGCAACTCGAACATCGGAGGCGGATTGAGCCACAGCCGGCGCGGGCGCGGAAAGGAGATTTGCGGTGGTTGCCGCTTGAATAGCAAAGTCCAGCCGTGGGTCTGGTTCTCCATCGCACACAACCGAAATTGTCAGCCATGAAACAACTCGCCCAGCTTCTCGCCCTCGCCGCCGCCGTTGCCCTCGCACAAGCGGAAGAACCCAAGAAAGTCGCCATCGGCCAGCCCGCGCCGGACTTCCGCATCAAGGACGCCACGGGCAAAGAGATCAACCTCGCCGAATTGACCGCCAAAGGCCCCGTGCTTGTGCGCCTCACCTGTGGCTGTCTCGGCTGCGACAAGGAGCTGCCTTATTTTCAGGAGCTTCACTCCGCCTACAAAGCCCAGGGCCTCACCAGCCTCGCCATCTTCCGCGAGCCGGACGCGAAGGTTGAAGCGTATGTGAAGGAGAAGAAGCTCAACATGCTCTATGCCGTGGATCCGAAGGGCGAGAGCTGGAAGATCTTCGAGACGAAAACGATGCCGAGCAACTTCCTCATCGCGAAAGGCGGGCAGATTGTGAAGATCTCCGCCGGCTGCGACACCAGCGGCATGATCGCCGAACGGTTGAGCGAGGCCGCCGCGAAGCTGACCGGCACCGACAAGGTCGAAGTGAAGTCCAAGGTGGACGCGCAGAGGACCGTTGCAGCCAAGCCCGCCGCCACGAAATAGGCGGGCGCCCTCCCGGCAGTCCAGTTTCGGATTCGTCGTGCCTCCCCTCTTGCGCGCGGCGGTTGCTGTCCAATGCGAGCGCGACAGTGCGTTTGTCCAATTGCCAGCCCGAGGTTCATCCGATACGTTCCCGCCGCGTCGGACAACCAGCTTTGACACATGGCCCAAGTCTTCGAGTGGATTTACGTCGTCTTCGCCGTCCTGCTGCTCTTCGGGGCGGCCATCGCCATCCATGAGTGGGGGCACTACTGGGTCGCGCTCAAGCGCGGGCTGAAGGTCGAGGCGTTCGCCATCGGCTTCGGGCCGAAAATCTGGGGCTGGACCAAGGACGGCATCGAATACTCCATCCGGTGGATACCCGCCGGTGGCTACGTGAAGCTGCCGCAGATGCTCACGTCCGAAGCGCTGGAAGGCGAGCAGAAGGGCGAGCCGCTTCCGCCCGTGACGCCATGGTCGAAGATCCTCGTGGCCTTCGCCGGGCCTTTGATGAACCTGGTTTTTGCGTTCGGTCTTGCGACGCTTATTTATTTCACCGGCCTTCCAATCAAGGTGAACCCGTCCGTCATCGGCCATGTGCCGCCGGATTCCGAGGAGGCGAAGCTGGGAATTCAGACCGGCGACCGGATCGTGTCCATCGAGGGAAAGCTGGCTCGTTCGTGGGAGGATGTTTATCAAACCGTGGCTCTCGCGCGCACCAATGTGGTGGCCGTGGTGCTTGCCCGCACGAACGCCACGACCGCGCCCGGCGCGAACCTCGAAGAGTTTAAGACCTACCATCTTAATGCTCCGGTGAAGGAGGGCATCGGCCTGAAGGTTCTCAATCTCGAGCCCCGGGACCTCCCTGTCATCAAAGCCGTGGTGGCCGGAGGAGCAGCGGAGGCGGCTGGCTTGAAGGCGGGTGATGAAATAATCGAGTTCAATGGCATGCCCATTGCGGGTCGCGAGCAGTTCATCGCTGAGGTGCAGAAACGCGGCGGCATGCCCACGGATATCCTGGTCAAGCGTGGTGCCGAACGTGTGAAACTCGCAGTCACGCCACGCGGTGACCCGACAGCCAAGGTGGCGCGCATCGGTGTGGAAGTCGGCAGCAATACGGTGGAAATCTACCAACTGCAAAAGCCCGGCCCGCTGCCGTGGGAACTGCTCGGCAGTGTTTGCGAAGGGGTCGCCTCCACTTTCACAGCGCTCGCGCACTCCAAGCAGACGGGGATTGGCGCGAAAGACTTGAGCGGGCCGGTGGGCATCTTCGCAGTCCTCGCCTCCCAAGTGAAGCAGGACTACCGGCTCGCCCTGAAGTTCATGATCCTCCTGAACCTCAGCCTGGCGATCATGAATCTCCTGCCCATTCCTGTGCTCGACGGCGGCCATATTGTCATGGCGATCCTCGAGCGGTTCCGGGGACGGCCATTGAGCGTGCGCATCCAGGAATCCCTGACCACTGCATTTGCTGTGCTGCTCCTGAGTTTCATGGCTTACGTGACCTTTTATGACATCAAACGGATTTCCCTCTTCCGCTCGATGTTCTCGCAGGAGGTGCAAATCGAAACCGTGCCAAAGGCCGCTCCCGGGCCGGAACCCGCGCCTGCGAAGTGACAATGTGGAGCAGGATCAAGATCAGGATCAGGAGAAGGAGACACCGCCCGCCCCCTTCTTCTCCTGCTCTCGATCCTGATCCTAATCCTGCTCCCTGAATTTCCGCCCATGCACTACTGCGATTCTCCTTACCTCTTCCACCGCCGCGTTTCCCGCGAAGTCACCGTTGGCGACCCCGCGCGTGGCGGCGTCATCATGGGCGGCAACCACCCTGTCGTGAAGCAGTCCATGCTCACCTGCGACACCATGGACACCGCCGAGTCCGTCAAGCAGACGCTCGAACTCGTCGCCGTCGGCTGCCAGATCGTCCGCATCACCGCGCCCACGGTGAAGGACGCGGCGAACTTGAAGAACATCGTCGCCGAGCTGCGCGCGCGCGGCTGCCACGTCCCCATCGTCGCGGACATCCACTTCAAGCCCGACGCTGCGCTCGAAGCCGCGAACTGGGTCGAGATGGTCCGCATCAACCCCGGCAACTACGCCGACTCGAAGAAGTTCGCCGTTAAGGAATACACCGATGACGCCTACATCGCCGAGCTGGGCCGCATTGAGGAAAAGTTCACGCCGCTCGTGCTGAAGCTGAAGGAGCTGAAGCGCGCCCTGCGCATCGGCACCAACCACGGTTCGCTCTCCGACCGCATCATGAACCGCTACGGCGACACGCCGCTGGGCATGGTCGAGAGCGCGCTGGAGTTCGCCCGCATCTGCCGCAAGCACGACTTTCACAACTTCAAGTTCTCGATGAAATCGAGCAACCCGAAGGTGATGATCGAATGCTATCGCCTGCTCGCTGCGCGCCTCGCGCAGGAAGGGCCGGACTGGAATTACCCGCTCCACCTCGGCGTCACCGAGGCGGGCGAGGGTGAGGACGGCCGCATCAAGTCCGCCATCGGCATCGGCTCGCTCCTCTGCGACGGCCTCGGCGACACCATCCGCGTTTCGCTCACGGAAGATTCGCCGCACGAGATTGAAGTGTGCCGCGACCTACTCGCGCAGATTCCCAGGCTGGCGAATTCACAATACCCAATCCTCAATTTGGAATTCCCCTTCGACCCGTTCCATTTCGAGCGCCGTCCGACGCCCGAGATCGAACTCAGCGACAGCGCCAAATGCGGCGGTGAGCAAACCGTCCGCGTTGTCGTCACCCGCGCCACGTTCGACAAGGTCGCGCCGAAGATCCGCCCCAAGGACGACGTGAAGCCCGAGGGCATCTACGAAGACCTGAACCTCCTCGAACTCGACCCCACGAAGGACTTGCGCATCGAAGACATCAACTGCGACACCCAGCTCGTCACCGTGAAGGACGGCGTGAACCTCCCGCCCATCACCGCCTTCCGCCTCCTCGTTGCGCAGCTCAACCGCCTCGGTCGTCGTAATCCGATCCTGCTCAAGGACTGCCTGGCATTTGAGAAATCCGTCCTTGATCCCAAGATCGCCCTTCTCCGCGCCGCCGTGAACATCGGCGCGCCGCTCGCCGACGGCATCGGCGACGCCATTCTGATTCGCGGCGAGAGCGGTGCGGGCATGAGCCTGCGGCTGGCCTACAACATCCTCCAGGCCGCCGGCTGCCGCAGCTTCAAGACCGATTACGTGGCCTGCCCGAGCTGCGGGCGCACGCTCTTCAATCTCCAGACCGTCACCGCGCGCATCAAGACGCGCACCGAGCACCTCAAGGGCGTGAAGATTGCCATCATGGGCTGCATCGTGAACGGCCCCGGCGAGATGGCGGACGCGGACTTCGGCTACGTGGGCGGCGCGCCCGGCAAGATCAACCTCTACGTCGGCAAGACGCCGATCAAGTTCAACATCCCCGAAGCCGAAGCGGTGGAACGCCTGGTGGACCTCATCCGCGAGCACGGCAAGTGGGTGGAGCCGGAGGCCTTGGAGGCCAAGTAGCCCGTTCGTTGAGTTGATTGCAAAACGAAGCGGTTCACGAGTTAGATTATCCACCTCGCAAACCGCCTTGCACATCCCTCTCATCCCAGTTAGAGACAAGCCATGAGCCCAAGAGAAATCTTCTCAATCACCGTGCGGGGCGTCGGGCTTTGGGCGGTCCTGTATCTTGGGCTTTGGAATCTGCTCGCAATGGCGATCTCCATCACCGGAGACCTGCCTGAACAACACAGGGGCGATAATGTGATGTCTTTCGGCTGCGGCGTGGTGTTCTCAGTCGTCGGCTTGATTTTAATCCGCAGCCCGAATCTTGTTGTGGACTTCGCATTCGGCGTGGAGAAAGTAATCAAACCATCTGTTGAAGCGCAGCAAGAACCACCAGGCAGCAAAGTCGGCGAATGAAGCTCGCGAGCCAGCCACGAACGTCATCGTATGCGTCAGTTGATGGGAGGGAAGGATTGCAACGCAACCATGGATCGGGCAGTCTGTCACCGTGAACACCGAAGAACTTTGCAAGCTCATCCGCAACTCGACGATGCAGCCGTTCGTGGTGTGCATGGATGACGGTGCGGCCTACCGGGTGACGCATCCTGACTTCGCTCTGCTGGCCGAACACACGCTTATCATCGCCGCTCACCCAGGGCAGGACTTCGATGGCAGCAGCTTCGTCATCTGCCCCGTCAGCCACATTTCTCGCGTGAAGGTGTCCAAGCCACGCGCTAAGTCCAAGGCAACCCAAGCCGGCGGATAAGGCCCTCCCGGAGCGGTTCGTCGGCCAGCGACCCGATGCGCTCTCCCGCCCAAACGGATGGGCTGATGCCCCGGCACCAGCGGCCCAACAGGGCGCAGTTGCCCGGCGGTGGCGCGAAACTGTAGTCTCCGCCGTCACGCATGACCGTCCACACGATTTACAACCGCATCTCGCCGTGGTTCCGGCGGCGGCGGCTGGCGCGGTTCCAAGCGGTGTTCAAGCCCGACAACCAAACCACGATCCTCGATGTGGGCGGCTATCCGTGGTGCTGGCCAGAGGAAGCCTGCCCCGCGCAAATCACGATGGTCAACTTGGACGACCCCACCGGATTCGTGTCCACGCCGCGCCGCACCATGCGGCAAGGGGACGGCTGCGCGCTGGCCTTCGGCGACCGCAGCTTCGACATCGGCTTCTCGAACTCGGTCATCGAGCACGTCGGCACCTGGGAGAATCAGCAGAAATTCGCGGCGGAAATCCGGCGCGTCGGCGGGCGTCTGTGGGTGCAGACGCCCGCGCGGTGGTTCTTCATCGAGCCGCATCTCATCGCGCCGTTCATCCACTGGCTGCCCAGGAACTGGCAGCGTCCCCTGCTCCGCTGGTTCACTCCGTGGGGCTGGATCACGAAGCCCACGCCCGCGCAAGTGGACGCCTTCCTCGCCGAGGTGCGGCTGCTGACCTTCGCTGAGATGCAAACGCTGTTCCCGGACTGCCGGATCGAGTGTGAGCGGTTCCTCCTCGTCTTCACGAAATCCTACGTCGCCATCCGCGCGCAGACACCGGGCTGATTCAGGCTTTTCCCGCCGCGCCCTCGTGGCTAGGCTCCCGCCATGCCGTCATTCGACATCGTCTCCAAAGTCAACTCGATGGAAGTGGAAAATGCCGTGAGCCAAGCCAAGAAGGAGCTGGCCACGCGCTTCGACTTCAAAGGCTCCAACGCCGAAATCACACTGGAGAAACTGGAAATCAAGCTCACCGCGCCCGACGCCTACAAGATGAAGACGCTCGTCGAGATCGTGCTGGGCAAGCTCGCCAAGCGCGGCATCAGCATGAAAAGCGTGGACGAGGGCGAGGCGGACCTCTCGCCGCTCGGCCACGCGCGCCAGAGCGTGAAGATCAAGGAAGGCATCGAGGCCGCAGTGGCCAAACAGATCACCGGCTTCATCCGCGACGGGAAGTTCAAGGTGACGAGCAGCATCAATGGCGACGAGGTGCGCGTGACGAGCAAGAGCCGCGATGAGTTGCAGACGGTGATGGCCGCCGTGCGCGCGAAGGATTTCCCGGTGGCGTTGGGCTTCGTGAACTTCCGGGATTGAGGGGGGCAAAACGAACTTGGAAAGCCAGCCGGCTCCCGGCATATTGCGACCGTGAAATACCGCATCATTCTCCGCCAGTCTGAGGAGGGCTGGGCCGTGAGTTGTCCCGCGCTGCCGGGCTGCCACTCGCAGGGCACGACGCGGGTGGAGGCGGAGGAGAACATCCGCACCGCCATCCGTGAATGGCTGGAGGTGGAGGCGGAGGAGAGCGGGATGCTCGCCGTGATGGAAGAGGAAATCACCGTGTAACCCATGCCGAAGCTGCCCGGCATCAGTCACGCACAGGCGGTGCGCGTCTTTTCCAAGCTTGGCTTCCGGGTCGCCCGCGAGGGCAAACACACCATCATGTCCAACGGACAGATTCGCCTGACCATTCCCCGGCACAACGCCATCAATCCCTTCACGATGGCCGGCATCGCTCGCGACGCGGGACTGACGCCAGAGCAGTTCAAGGAGTTGCTGTGAGCAAGGCTTCCGTGCCCACCAGCTACCTCGACTCGCCGCTCACGCAGCTGGGTTGGAACGCCCGGTTGGAGGCCGCCTTTGCGCCACACCGTGCTGCCGGTCTGGTGCCCGCGCGGGTGGCGACGGAGGACCGGCACTTCTACAATGTCTTCACTGCGGACGCGGAGCTGATCGCGCAAATCACGGGCCGTCTGATGCACGATTCCTCACCGACCGAACTGCCGAAGGCCGGCGACTGGGTGGCGGTGGCGCTGCACGATGACGAGGAGAAGGCCACCATCCACGCCGTGCTGCCGCGCGCGACGCAGATTTCGCGAAAGGTCGCCGGACGCACCGTGGACGAACAGGTGCTCGGCACGAACATTGATGTCGTCTTCGTCGTGCAGGGGTTGGACGACAATTTCAACCTGCGCCGGCTCGAACGCTTCCTCGTGATGGTCCACGAGGGCGGCGCGAAGCCGGTGATTTTGCTCAACAAGACCGACCTCTGTCCCCATACCGCACAACGCCTCGCGGAAGTGCAGGCCGCCGTGGGCGAGACACCGGTGCTCGCGGTCTGCGCCAAGTCGGGCGCGGGCGTGAAGGGCTTGTGGCAGTGGATTCACGAGGGCGTGACGGTGGCGTTCATCGGCTCCTCCGGCGTCGGCAAGTCCACGCTCATCAACCGGCTCTTCGGCGAGGAGTTGCAGGACACGCTGCCCGTGCGCGAGAAGGATGCCAAGGGCCGTCACACCACGTCGCGCCGGGAGTTGCTCGTGCTGCCACGCGGCGGCGTGGTGATGGACACGCCGGGCACACGGGAGTTTCACTTGTGGCTGGCGGACACGGGACTTCAAGACACGTTCCCGGAGATCGAGAACATCGCGTTGCGCTGCCACTTCAGCGCGTGCGGTCACACGGTGGAGAAGAAGTGCGCGGTGATCGAAGCGGTGCGGGGCGGAACACTGACCGACGAGCGCTATCGGAACTACCTCAAGCTGCGCGGTGACTTGCAGAAACTGGAGGACGTAAAGGGCCAGAACAATCTGTTGCGCAAACGGCGCGAGCGCGTGGCCCAACGCAGCTACAACCAATTCAAACGCGGGTATCTCGGCGAGGACTAGCTGGCGAAACGCGGAATCACCGACGCCGCTGTCTCACAGTCCCGACAAGCCCACCGGCAGATGCGACAGCGTCACGCCGGGGTTGGGAGTGGTGAAGTAGTTAGCGGACCATTCGTTCTGGAAGAGGACGACGGGATTGTTCCCCAAGTCATGCGCGAGCTTCGCGCCAGTCGGAAGCGAGAGCGAATCCAGTTGCTCGTCGAGCATTCCGGGCGGAAGCCAACGCACCACGGTCCACGGGGCGGGCTCCAACCGCGAGGTAGCGCCGTATTCGCTCTCGAGACGAAACTGCACGACTTCAAATTGCAGCGGTCCGACGGCGGCGAGCAGGGGAACTTTGCTGCCCGAATGACGCACGTTCAGCACCTGGATGACGCCTTCCTGAAGCAACTGGTCGAGGCCTTGGCGGAACTGTTTGAACTTCGCCGTGTTCGGGTTGTGCAGGAACGCGAAGGCCTCCGGCGTGAAGCGCGGGATCTCGCGATACACGATAGCCGGGTCGGTCGTGAGCGTGTCTCCGATGCCGAAGCCGTCGTGGCCGACGAGCCCGATGACGTCGCCGGGGAAGGCTTCGTCCACCGTCTCGCGCTCGTTGCCCAGGAGCTTGTGCGAGCTGGAGAGCCGGACTTTCTTGCCCGTGCGCGAGTGGCTCACGCTCATGTCGCGCTCGAACTTGCCGGAGCACACGCGCAGGAACGCAATGCGATCGCGATGGCGCGGGTCCATGTTCGCCTGAATCTTGAAGATGAAGCCGGAGAAGGCCGAGTTCTCCGGCGCAATGGACGTGCCGGCAAGGACGCGCGGCTTGGGCGGCGGCGCGTGCTGAAGGAAACCGTCGAGCAAAAGCTGCACGCCGAAGTTGTTGATGCCGCTGCCGAAGAAAACCGGCGTGGTCTGCCCGGCCAGCACGGACTCGTCGTCGAATTCCTCGCCGGCCGTGTCGAGCATCTCGATCTCCTCGACGGTCTTGTGGAACGTCTCGTCACTGAGCCGTCCTCGGATGACGGGATCGTCCAGGCCGCCGACTTCCACCGGCGCGCGCTGTTGCCCGCCGACGGTGCGCTCGAACAAATGGAACTGCTTCGCGCGCCGGTCATACACGCCTTGAAACTCGAAGCCGGTGCCGATGGGCCAGTTCACCGGAAACGCGCCGATGCCGAGGACTTTCTCCAACTCGTCCAGCAGCGCGAGCGGCTCCTTCATGGGCCGGTCGCACTTGTTCATGAAGGTGAAGATGGGCACCCCACGCTGCCTGCATACCTCGAAGAGCTTGCGCGTCTGCGGCTCGATGCCTTTGGCGGAGTCAATCACCATGACCACCGAGTCCACGGCGGTGAGCACGCGATAGGTGTCCTCGGAGAAGTCCTTGTGGCCGGGCGTATCGAGGAGGTTGATGCGATAGCCGTCGTAGTCGAACTGCAAAACGGTCGAACTGATGGAGATGCCGCGCTTCTTCTCCAACTCCATCCAGTCGGAGGTCGTGGCGCGCTGCTGCTTGCGCGCGGTGACGCTGCCGGCGAGCTGCACGGCTCCGCCGTAGAGCAGGAGCTTTTCGGTCAGAGTCGTCTTGCCCGCGTCCGGGTGCGAGATGATGGCGAACGTGCGCCGCCGCGGGATTTCTTTCGCGATGTCCACAGGGGCGCGGACGGTAGCAAGTCCGCGCGCTGGAACAAGCCGGGAAACGCGGCTATTTCCGCCTTTCCATCACCGGCCCTTCCGTCGAAGCTCCAGCCCAAGCTATGAATCGTCGCGAATTACTCCTTCGTTCCGGCGCGGTTGCGCTCGGCCTCACCCTCACACCTGTCCTCCGCGCCGCCGCGCCCGGCGAGAAGAAGAAAGTGCTTTTTTTCAGCAAGTCCTCGGGCTTCGAGCACAGCGCCATCAAGCGCAAGGGAACGGAGCCGAGCTTCGCCGAGCTGGTGCTCACCGAGCTGGGCGCGAAGCACGGCTTCGAGTTCACCTTCAGCAAGGACGGCAGTCTCTTCACGAGGGAATACCTCGCGCAGTTCGACGCCTTCTTCTTCTACACCACCGGCGACCTCACGACCGCCGGCACGGACAAAAATCCGCCGATGACCGCCGAGGGCAAGCAGGCCTTTCTCGACGCCATCAAAAACGGCAAAGGCTACGTCGGCACACACAGCGCGAGCGACACCTTCCACAGCAAGGAATCCGGCGGTGGCAACAACCCCGACCGCGCCGGCCGCTACAAGAACTACGGCGACGAGGCCGACCCTTACGTGCGGATGCTCGGCGGCGAATTCATCAAGCACGGCAAGCAGCAGAAGTCCCGGATGCGCGTGGCCGACGCGAAGTTTCCCGGACTGGCAAATGCGGACGAGGGATTCGAGCTGAACGAGGAGTGGTATTCCCTGAAGGAATTCGCGAAGAACCTTCACGTCCTGCTCGTGCAGGAGACGGCGACGATGGAGGGCAACATTTACAAGCGCGCCGACTATCCGGCCACTTGGGCGCGCATGCACGGCAGCGGCCGCGTCTTCTACACCTCGATGGGCCACCGCGAGGACGTGTGGACCAACCCGCTCTTCCAGGAAATTCTTCTCGGCGGGCTCAACTGGGCCACGCGTCGTGTGGACGCTGACGTGACGCCGAACCTCGAGAAGGCCGCGCCCGGTTACGCAGAAATTCCACCCCAAGACCCGCCCGCCCCGCCGAAGAAAGAGCCGGCGAAGAAGAAAACGAACTGAGTTTGTCGCCCGTCACGGAGCGCGGCCTTCAGGCCGCAAAATCGTGCGAATGTGTCGGAACGCCCGCTCCAGTCTTCCTTGTCGCGGCTCTCTGCGGCGTGAACGCCGCGCTCCGTTCAAATCCGCACCTTGAACTCCTCGCCGTGCTTCAGTGACATCGCGAAGCCCGTCATCAGCTCGGGGATTTGCTCCAGGTCACGCAAGTTCACCATCTCCACCGGTGAGTGCATATAGCGGTTGGGCAGGCTGATGAGGCCACTGGCAATGCCCCCGCGCGTCCAGAAAATCGCGTCCGTGTCCGTGCCGCTCGTCGCGCTCGTGGCCTCGTGTTGCAGCGGAATCTTGAGGTGCGCCGCGACCTGCTCCAATCGCTCAATCACCGCCGGATGATTGCACACGCCGTGCGTGACGGCTGGCCCGCCGCCGAGCTTGATGTCGCCGTGAAGCTGCTTGCTCACCGTCGGGTAATCCGTCGCGTGCGTCACGTCCACCACCAGCGCCACATCCGGCTTGAGCGAATAGGCGATCTGCCGCGCGCCGAGCAATCCGACCTCCTCCATGATGTTCGAGACGACGCAGACCTCCGCCTTGAGCCGCTTCCGTTGCGGGACCAGCAGCCGCAGCGCCTCCGCCACGGCGAACGTCCCGATGCGGTTGTCGAACGCCCGCGCCACCGCGAGATCGCCGCGCAAATGCTCGAACTCGTTCGTCATCGTGATCGGGTCGCCCACGCGCACGAGCGACTGCGCGTCGGCCTTGTCCTTCGCGCCCACGTCAATGAACAGGTCCGCGATCTCCGGCACCTTGCGCTCCTTCTCCAGCTTCATCAGATGCGGCGCGACGTTGCCGATGACGCCCTTCACCGGCCCCTTGCGCGAATGCACAACCACACGCTGCGCCTTGGCCACCACGGGATCCACCCCGCCGAGCTTGCGCACCCAGATGAAGCCCTGGTCATCAATGAAGTTCACCACCAGCGAAATCTCGTCCGCGTGCGCCGCGAGCATGAGGCGCGGCCCGCCGCCCTTGTTCAGCACGGCGACGCAGTTGCCGTAAGCATCGGAAAACGTCTCGTCCGCGAGCGGCTTCACGTAATCGAGCCAGACCTTCTGCCCGCGCGCCTCGTGCCCGGACGGGCTGGGGGTGTTGACGAGTTTGGTGAGGAAGGAAAGCGATTCAGAACGCATGGTGGGATGGTAAGCAGCGGTCAAACGCGAGTCCAGCTTGCGACCGCTGGAGCCATCTCACTTCACGTTCGCTTCGGGAATCGCCGCGCCGTCTTTGCGCGGGTCGGAGCCGCCGTAGTTGACCTTCGTCCTGAAGTTGCGCAGCACGGCCTGGCCGCCGCCGACGGATTGCGTGAAGTCACCGCGCACCGTGAGCTTGTGGCCTTTCGCAACGAGTTCCTTGCGCACCGTTTCCGGCAGACGCTTCTCCACTTCCACGTCCACACCGTCGAAAGTCAGCTTCGTGAACCGCGGCGCTTCGAGCGCAGCCTGCACGTTCAGCTTGTGGTCCACGACGTTCGAAACGAACTGCGCGTGTGCCTGCGACTGGTTCCAGCCGCCCATGATGCCGAAGGCGATGCGCTCGTCGCCGCGCGCCATGAAGCCGGGGATGATCGTGTGCACCGGGCGCTTGCGGCCTGCGAGCGCGTTCGGGTGCGCGGCGTCGAGCGTGAAGAGACCGCCGCGATTTTGCAGCACGAAGCCGCCGCCGTCCGGCACCAGCCCGCTGCCGAAGCCGGCGTAGTTGCTCTGGATGTAGGAGACCATGTTGCCGTCCTTGTCCACGACGCAGAGATACGTCGTGTCGCGGCCCGGGTTGGGCGGCTGGCCGGGCGGGATGACCGAGGCGGCCTTGGCGTCGTCAATGAGCTTCGCCCGTTCGCGCGCGTAATCCTTGTTCAACATCCCGGCCACGGGCGTTTTCGCAAACTTCGGGTCCGCCACGAAGCGCAGCATGTCCGCGTAAGCGAGCTTCTTCGCCTCGATGAGCGTGTGCAGCGTGCGCGAAGTGTTGTGCCCGCTTTCGGCAATGGGGAAATTCTCCATCAGGTTCAGCATCATCAACGCGGCGATGCCTGAACCGTTCGGCGGAATCTCATAAACCGTCCAGCCGCGATAAGTCGTCGAGATCGGCTCGACCCACTCGGCGGAGAACTTCCTCAAGTCCTCCAGCGACATCATCCCGCCGAGCCGCTGCGAGGAGGCGATGATGCGCTTCGCCACGTCGCCCTCGTAGAAACCCGCGCGTCCGCGTGACGCGATGGCGCGATACGTCTTCGCGAGGTCCGGGTTGCGGAACATCTCACCGACACGCGGAGCCTTGCCGTCTGGCAGATATGTCTTCGCGGCGTTCGTGTCCTTTTTGAGCTTCGTCTCGCTCGCGATCCACGAGCGGCTGACGAGTTCGCTGACGGGAAAGCCTTCCTCCGCGTAACGAATCGCCGGAGCCAGCACGTCAGACAACCGTTTGTTCCCAAAGCGCTTCGACAATTTCTCCCAGCCGTCCACGCAGCCGGGCACGGTCACGGCGTGGATGCCGGTCTGTGGCATGTTCGTCAGGCCCAGTCCGCGCAGATGCTCGATGCTCAGGCCCGCCGGCGACCAACCACTCGCGTTGAGACCGTGGAGCCTGCCAGTCTTCGCCTCGTAATAAATCACGAACAAATCTCCGCCGACGCCGCACATCATGGGCGACGTGACACCGAGCACGGCGTTCGCGGCAATGGCGGCATCCACCGCATTGCCGCCGCGCGCGAGGATGGCCGCGCCCGCCTGCGACGCGAGCGTCTGCTCGCTGGCCACGATGCCGTGCTGCGTGATGACCATCGAACGCGCCTGCGTGCGGTCCTGCGCGTCGGCGTCGAGCGACACAGCGAGGACGGCGGCGGAGAGAAGGCGGGAGCGGAGGCGGGACTTCACGGAGAGGGAGCCGAAGTCACTGCAACCACGATTGCACTTTGACCAAGTCGGCAAGATCACTGCCGGTCAAGGGGTTGGGACCGGTGTAATAGTGACTGGAGGTCGCCAGGGACGCGGTCTGGGCTTCTTGCAACAAAAGGGACCCCTGCCACTTGGACAACTCGACATGTCCGTCGGCGAAGCTGAACAAGCCGGCGTTGCCGTGCCGTGCGCCAGGATATTTCGACCAGACAACGTCGGTGGGGTTGACGATCAAGTCGCAGTGGGCGGCCAGCTTCATGTCCACGAAGACAAAGGCATTGCCCGGATTCAGGAGGCTCGACACAAGCGACAGGGGCGCGGTGGAGGGGCCGCCCAGTTTGCCGTTCATGCACACACTGTAGGTGCCGTGGTCCATGGAGTTCAGCGGATCTTTCGGCTGTGCCGGGCAGCGGTAGAGTGCGGGCGCGCCCGTAAACTTGAACAGCGTGCCGTTGGTGGCGGGGAAGTCGTTGCTGGGATACACAGGCGTCGGGACGTTCGCCGAGCCATACTCCGTGGCCCCGATCCAGCCATTGGGATCCTGGTAGGAAGGCGCGTTCGGATTCTGGTTCCTCGGGAGCTTGTCAGCAAATTCACTCGTGTAGAGGTTGAAGCCAAGCTGAAGCTGCTTGAAGTTCGACGTGCAGGCCGTCCCCTTGGTCTTCATCTTCGCCTTGCTCAACGCCGGCAGCAGCATCCCGGCCAGGATCGCGATGATCGCGATGACGACCAGCAATTCAATCAAGGTGAACCCCGCGCGGAGATTCCGCCGGGACGGGCGCTGGGGATTTTTCATTTGGGTGTCGGCTTGGGAGACGGACGCGCCGGCGACGGCGGTATTCACGATGCAATCTTCGTTTGACAATGGCCGCGCCACAGGGCTATTGGAGCGCGCCTCCACACACTTGGCCGCCGCGCTTATGGAAAAGAAGAACACCGTCGTCGCCCTTGTCGCGATCCTCGCGACCCTCGGCTCCCTTGCTTATCTCTATTTCACCCAGCTCGCCGCGCCCAAGGTGAACGTGACGCCCTTCGAGTCGCTGGGCTTCGCCGTGGCCGGGGAAACCGCCAAGCTGCTCAACGAGCACGGCAAGATCGTGGTCGTCGCCGAATTGATTGAAGTCATGAAAAGCCCGAACCTCGAGGCCCAGGTCAGGGGCTTCAAGGCGGGCCTCGCGAAACATCCCGGCGTGACGTTCAAGGGACTCAAGGAAATCAAACGCCCGCCCTCGGACGACCCGCGCTTCTGGCCGCAGACTCAGGCGGCAGAACTCGCGGGCGCGGGCACCGGCGCGGACGCCACGGTCTGGTTTGGCAGCCTGCCACAGGAGTTGTCGAAGAGCGACGTGGCGGCGCTCAAGGAGAACAAGACCAAGCTCGTCGTCGTGTCCGCCCAGGCGCCGATCCTCAAGCCGCTCCTGCAACAAGGCCTCATCCACCTCGCCATCGTGAACCGTTACCCGCCCCAGCCCGCGCCCACCGGCAAGGAAACGCCCCGCCAGTGGTTCGACCGCGTCTATCTCGTCGTGAAACCCGACGCGCTGGGCGAACTGCGTTGAGCGGCGGACAGGCACTCAACCGCTGCGTCCACGACGCATCGCCACAGCCGGGCGCAACCGGTGGACCGCGAGAACCAACCTCCTTCCGATCGCGTGGCGCGTCCTTCCGCGCGGTTACTTGCCCTCCCACGCCTTCAAGTTCCGCACGCGCACCTTGGCCCCGCTCACGGCCAGCCACCAGCGGGTCTTCTCCTTCGACAACGTCGGGTGCTGTCCTTGAATGCGGTGGCCATCCACGGTCGCGGCCATCTGGTCGCCCTTCCACTCGAAGCGCGCCGCATACCACTGGCCCGGCTTGAGATCGAGCGCGGTCTCGGCAATCGTCTGACCGGGCTGCTTGCCCTTGATCTCCGAGGAATCCTCCGCGATTTTCGCGGCCTTCGGCGTGATGACGAGCCGGCCAACGTGCTTGTTCGGCGAGTCGCAGCCAACGAGGAAGGCCCGCCCGCCCTCGAATTGAAACTCGCATTCGATCACCGCGCTCTGGAGTCCCGTCTCGTGCCACAGAACGGCCGCGTGCTTCTGCTCCGGCAGCTCGGTGATGGCGACCTCTCCGCCTTTCATGTCCCAAGTGCCATATTTGACGACCCAGCCGGAACCGAACGGCTCCTTGAGATCAGGAGCCGCCACGAGTTTGCCCGGTTGCGCGAGTGCGGTCTTCGCCTCATCAGCGGCAAACGCGGTGGAAACGGCAAGCAGGCACAGGAAGAAAAAATGTTTCATGCCCGGCAGTTCAACAAAGGTCGGGTGCCAGCGCAATGCGAAGGTGTCGCACGGCGAGCTTGAACGAGCACAACACACCGCCGGCCGCCGACCTTCAATCCCATTTGCCGCCGTAGTGTTTAGCGCCGGAGGCGCGACAGAGAATAGCCCACGGTGAAAGCCGTGGGTCAGCCGCCCCAAGCCGAAAGCCCCGTCAGGGGCGACAGAACGGTTGGGATGAGCGACGCGGAATCTGTCGCCCCGCCGGGCCTTTGGCCGATGGGCGCGTCACCCACGGCTCACGCCGTGGGCTACGGTCTGTCGCCGCTGCGTGGCTGGGTTTTGCGGCGCGAGGTGGCCCGCGTTGAGATACGCAGCCGTTCTCCCTCACCCCGACCCTCTCCCGCTGGGAGAGGGAGCGACGCCGCCCGCCCTTGGCCCGGTGGGGCGAGCGTCCCTGCGTGCCGGAGGCGCTCCGGGAAAACGGAGGCACCCGGTTGCCAACCACGACGGCCAAGCTTTCTCCCTCTCCCAGCGGGAGAGCGCCGGAGGCGCGACAGAGCATAGCCCACGGCGCAAGCCGTGGGTCAGCCGCCCCAAGCCGAAAGCCCCGTCAGGGGCGACAGAACGGT
>CAYZJP010000011.1:52257-63405 GCA_964478755.1 uncultured Klebsiella sp. | reverse complement strand
AACGACATCACGCGCGAAACCCCCGCGAGCTTCGAGCCGACCATTGATTACGTCGTCACCAAGATTCCGCGTTTTGCCTTCGAGAAATTCCCGCAAGCCGACCCCACGCTCACCACGCAGATGAAAAGCGTCGGCGAAGCCATGGCCATCGGGCGCACGTTCAAGGAAAGCCTGCAAAAATGCCTGCGCTCGCTGGAGATCGGCCGCAGCGGCCTGGGCGGCGACGGCAAACCCTGGCGCATCGGCACGGAAGTCTATGGCGACCGCGACATCCTGCCGCGCGACGTCATCAGCCGCAAACTGAGCGTGCCCAACGCCGAACGCATCTTCTTCATCCGCCACGCCCTCCGCGCCGGCTTCACCATCGAAGAGATCTTCAACCTCACGAAGATTGACAGGTGGTTCCTGGTGCAGATCAAAGAGATCGTGGATTTTGAGGAAGAGTTGGCGGGGGCGAAGAATTGATCTGCCAGTCGAGTCGATTGATTCGAAATCATGGAATGATTCGGAGCGCTTGTCCGTAACGGTGCGTTCATGAGTCGGTGCTTCCGTGCCAGAAACTGAGATTCACGGACACTCGACTTCATCCCTCTCCGCCGTCACCCTCCCGGGCCGTGAAACAGACGATTGTCACCCTGGACTTGGAAGGCGTGCTGGTGCCGGAGATCTGGATCGCCGTCGCCGAGAAGACCGGCATCCCCGCGCTCCGCCGCACCACGCGCGACGAGCCGGATTACGACAAGCTCATGCGCCAACGCATCGGCATCCTCGACCAGCACGGCATCAAGCTCGGCGACATCCAGGCCGTCATCGGCACGCTCGCGCCGCTGCCCGGCGGGAAGGAGTTCCTCGACGAGCTGCGCACGCTCACGCAGGTCGTCATCCTGAGCGACACCTTCGAGCAGTTCGCCCAGCCGCTCATGCACCAGCTCGGCTGGCCCACGCTCCTTTGCCACCGGCTCCTCGTGGAGCACGACTGCATCACCGGCTACGCGCTGCGCATGCCCGACCAGAAGCGCCAGTCCGTGCGTGCGCTGCAACAGCTCAACTACCGCGTGCTCTCCGCCGGCGATTCCTACAACGACACTTCAATGCTGCTCCAGGCGGACAAGGGCTTCCTCCTCCACGCGCCGGAGAATGTGAAGCGCGAGTTCCCGCAGTTCCCCGCCGTGGAATCGCACGCGGACTTGATGGCGCGGCTGAAGGCGGAGTTGTGAGAAGGCAATTAGTGATTGGTAATGAGTCGCCCTCGGCTGGCCCCGACGACTTTGGAGCCAGGCACTAATTACCAGGCACTTCGTCAGTCCTCCGCCTTGGAATCACGGCTCGTCAAATCCCGCACCGCCGCCTTCACGTCCTTCCCCTCGTAGAGCAGCGCGTGGACCTGCTCGATGATGGGCGTGCTGACGCCGTGCTTGCGCGCGAGCTGCCACGCCGAGCGCGCGGTGGGATAACCCTCGACGACGTGGCGCGTGCCGGCAAGCAGGTCGGCCAGCTTGTCGCCGCGCCCGAGACGCTCGCCGAAACTACGGTTGCGGCTCAATTTCGAGAAGCATGTCACCGTCAGGTCGCCGAGGCCGCTCAGGCCCGTGAACGTCTCCGCCTGCGCGCCGCACGCCACGCCCAGCCGGCGCATCTCCGCCAGCGCGCGGGTGACCAGCGCGGCCTTCGCGTTGTCGCCGAAGCCCAGGCCGTCGCCCATCCCGGCGGCGATGGCGATGACGTTCTTGAGCGCGCCACCGAGCTCCACGCCCAGCAAATCCGCGTTCGTGTAAACGCGGAAGGCGGGCCGGTGAAACAGGCTTTGCACCAAGTGCGCCGCTCCGGCGTCATCGCTCGCGGCGACGATGGCGGTGGGGATGCCCTTGGCCACCTCCGGCGCGAGCGTCGGGCCGGAGAGCGCGACGACCTTCGCGCGCGGAGCACACGCGCGGAGCACGCCGCACATGGTCAGGCCGCTGTCGTGCTCGATGCCCTTGGTCACGCTCACCGCGAGGCCGCGAAAGTCCGCGAGCGCGACGGCCACTTCGCGGAACGCCCGCGATGGCACGGCCACGATGACTTCGCCCGCGCCATGCACGGCTTGCTTCAAATCATCTTCGCAGCGAAGCCCCGCCGGCAAAGCGGTGCCGGGCAGGTAGCGCTCGTTGCGGCCGGTGGCGCGCACGTCGGCAAGATGCGCGTCGTCGTGGCCCCAGAGCGTGACCTCGTGGCCGGACTCGCGGAGCAGCTTGGCGAGCGCCGTGCCCCAGGCGCCCGCGCCGAGAACGGTGATGTTCATGGGAAGGGGGAAAGGGGAAAGCGCTCAACGTCCAACGTCCAACGTTCAACACTCAACCCCGCTGCGACGCACACCGTTGGAAGTTGAGCGTTGAGCGTTGAGCGTTGGAAGTTTCGGCTTTTCATCTTTGCTGTCTCTGCGTCCTTTCGCGGCTAGGGTTTCTTCTCCTCCGGCGGTTCTGTCTTCTTCGCCCCGATGCGGTTTTCTGTGCCGGCCCGCAGTCGCTCAATGTTGGCCTTGTGCTTGTAAATGGCCAGCGCACCCAGCGCCGTCGAGACGCCGATGAGCAGGCCGCCGTTACCCGTGAGCCACACGGCCAGCGGCAGCGCCACCGCCGCCACGATGGATGCGAGCGACACATAGCGGCTCGCCGCGAAGACCACGAGCCACGCCGCCAGCGCGATGCCGAACGCCGCCGGTGCCAGCGCCGCGAACACACCGGCGGTGGTGGCGATGCCCTTGCCGCCCTTGAAGCGCAGCCAGCAGGTGTAGTTGTGCCCGAGGATAGCGCAGATGCCGGCGAGAACGGAGAGCCAGTCCCTTTCGTCAAGGTTTGGGAATGCATCCAGGTAGAACATAGACCGCCCAATGAAGGAGCCTTCGGCAAGTCGCTGAACCCACGGCGCTATCCAGAGCACCGCCAACGCCCCCTTCACCGCATCCGCCGTCAGCACGAAGATGCCTGCGCCCTTGCCGAGGATGCGGAAGACATTCGTCGCGCCGATGTTTCCACTGCCCACGCTGCGGATGTCCACGCCCTTCGCCTTCGCGACGAGGAAGCCCGTCGGGATCGAGCCGAGGAGATAGCTCAACAGAACCAGCGTGATGAGGGCAACGGCCACGGGCGAAGTATGTTTCCGGGGTTCAAAGTTCAAAGTGCAAAGTTCGCGCAGCCCGTGCTGGGGGCGCAGCTTGACCCTGCTCCCGACTCCGCTGGCCTGGCGGAGCGCCGATCTCCGAATCGGCGTGTTGCTGGGTGGCATTCAACTCCTGCCGGTTCGGAGACCGGCGCTCCGGGGGCAGGGTCAAGCTGTGCCCCCCGTGCCGGCGGCTTGTGACCGCCGAGTTGCGGGTGAGCAGGTCGAGGCGCGTCCGAGCGTGGCTTCGTAACGGACGGCGACTGCAAGTCGCCGGCACGAGCTGCTCAAACGCCCGCGTTGTCAGCCGCGCCTCCGCAGTGGCACACTTCGCCCGTGGCTGCTGAGAAAATCCGCGTCGCCGTCATCGGCACTGGCTCGTTGGGGAAGGAACACGCCCGGCTCTACGCCGAACTCGCCCGCACCGGCGCGGTGGACTTCGCCGGCGTCTTCGATGCAAACCCCGAGGCCGCGCGCAAGCACGCCGCCGCGCACGGCACACGCGCCTTCACCTCCATTGCCGAGGCCGCCGCCGCGAGCGACGCCTTGAGCATCGTCACGCCTACGACGACGCACTTCGACATCGCCAAGATGCTGCTGGAACAGGGCCGGCACGTGCTCGTCGAGAAGCCGATGACCGAGCGCTCCGAGCAGGCGGCGGAACTGGTGCGGCTCGCGACCGAGCGCAAGCTGGTGCTGCAAGTCGGCCACGTCGAGCGCTTCAATCCGGTCTTCAGCTACCTCGAAACCGCCGCGCCGGAGCCGCGCTTCATCGAGTGCCACCGGCTCTCGCCGTTCCCCGCGCGCAGCACGGACATCGGCGTCGTGCTCGACCTGATGATTCACGATCTCGACGTGGTGCTGGCCTTCGTGCGCTCGCCGCTTGTGAGCGTGGACGCGGTGGGGATTCCCGTCCTCAGCAAGAGCGAGGACATCGCGAATGCGCGCCTGCGCTTCGCCAACGGCTGCGTGGCGAACCTCACCGCCAGCCGCATCAGCCCGGAGCGGCTGCGGAAAATCCGCGTCTTCAGCGGCGGCGCGCAGCCGAGCTATGTCTCGTTGGATTACCGCGAGCAGAAAGGCTTCATCTACCGTCTCGCGCGCGACGGCGAAGAGGAAAGTTCGCTGCTGAAGAAACTGCTCTCCGCCAACGACTCGGCCATCGTGAGCGAATTTGCCGGCAAGAAAATCACGCGCGAGCCGGTGCCCATCGCGAAGGACGAGCCGCTCAAGCTGGAGCTGGCGCACTTCGTCGAGTGCGTGCGCGAGCGCCGCACACCCAAGGTCAGCGGCGAGTCCGCGAAGCACGCGCTGGACGTTGCGTTTGAGATAACGAGGCAAATCCAGACAGGAATGACCGCAGAGGCACAGAGGACACAGAAATCAAAAGCAAGCGATTCGACAAATCAAAATCGCTTGAAGAGCTTGAGGGGGTAATCTGGAACGAACCGACTTGGAGTTCGCACGTCATCACCGAGTGCCACAAGCTTCGCAAAATTCCTTTGAGTGATCTCACACCTGAAGAACTAAGGCTTCTGATTGGCCAAAATGTGAGCTTGGATTACCTCATTCCGTTAGCGTTGGAGTTATTAAACGCCGACCCTCTAGTTGAAGGTGATTGTTATTGTGGCGATTTACTCAATGCCGTCTTACGCGCGGATTCACACTTTTGGGTCAAAAACAGTGATTTGCGAGGAAAGGCTTCGAGTATTGCCGCAAGCGCTGTCTCCAAATTGCACTCGCTTGAACAAGACGAGCGAACAACCACTGAAGAAACAATCAAGTGCGCTTATGACATTTTCAGCCGAGCAGAATATTTCGCGAAGTATGGGCGCAGCTAGCATTTGGCTGTTTTCTCCGCGCGTCTGTGTTTCATGAGTTCCTCCGCTCAACCCAGAGTCGTCGTGGTCGGTGGCGGCGCGGCGGGGTTCTTCGGGGCCACCACTTGCGCCGAGGCGTTGCAGGGACGCGGCACGGTCACGGTGCTGGAGCGCGGGGCGCATGTTCTACAGAAGGTGAAAATCTCCGGCGGCGGGCGGTGCAACGTGACGCACTCGTGCTTCGAGCCGAAAGAACTGGCGAAGCGCTACCCGCGCGGCGGGCCGGCGCTCATCGGGGCGTTCCACCGGTTTCAGGCGGCGGACACGGTGAAGTGGTTTGAGGCACGCGGCGTGGAGCTGAAGACCGAGGCGGACGGACGGATGTTCCCGACCACTGACCAGTCGCAGACCATCATCACCTGCCTGACGGAGTCGGCGCGGAAGTCGGGCGTGCAGGTGCGGATGAACTGTGGCGTGGAGCGGGTGGAACGGCGTGAAGGGGGAGGCTTTCGACTTTGGCTGGCCAGCGGCGCAAGTGGCGTTGCCCCCTCACCCCGGCCCTCTCCCCCGATGGGGGCGAGGGAGGAAAGTCAGAGAATCCTCACGTCGTCTCCTACATGGCTGGACTGCGACGCGCTGCTGCTCGCGACGGGCGGCACGAAGGCGGCGGATGTGCTCGCGGCGTCGCTGGGGCACACGATTGAGCCGCCGGTGCCGTCGTTGTTCACGTTTCACATCACGGACGCGCGGCTGGAAGGATTGTCGGGCCTCGCGGTAGAGCGAGCGACGGTGAGCGTGTCGGGGACGAAATTAAAAGAGACCGGGCCGGTGCTCATCACGCACTGGGGCTTGAGCGGGCCGGGGATTCTGCGGCTGTCCGCGTGGGGCGCGCGGGAGCTGGCGGCGTGTGATTACAAGTTTTCGCTGCGAGTGAACTGGCTGCCGGAGCACAACTTCGACGGCGTCATCGCGCTCGCGCAGGCGCAGCGCGGGCTGACGGGAGTGAAGCGGGTGACGAACGTGCCGCTGGGCGGGCTGCCGTCGCGGTTGTGGGAGCGGCTTGTGACCACGGCGGGCATCGCGGAGCAGACGCAGTGGGCGGGATTGAACAAGGCGCAAACGCAAGCGTTGGCGCGGCTGTTGGTGGAGTCGGAGTTCGCGGTGACTGGCAAGAGCATGAACAAGGAGGAGTTCGTGACGTGCGGCGGTGTGCGGTTGGGCGAGGTGGATTTCAAGACGATGCAGAGCCGTGTGTGCCCCGGCTTGTATTTCGCGGGCGAATTGCTGGACATTGACGGCATCACGGGCGGCTTCAATTTTCAGGCCGCGTGGACGACGGGCTGGCTGGCGGGCAACGCGATGGCAGCGAGCCTCGCCACGAAACAATTCTGAGCAATGGCCGAGACGAACCTCATGGTCATCGCCGGCGAGCCGAGCGGCGACGCGCTGGCGGCGGAGCTCGTGCTGGCGTTGCGGGCGGAGGCGGAGTTTCACAGTCATCCCGCGAAGCCAGAATTGAGTTTCTTCGGTGCGGGCGGGCCCAAGCTTGCGGCTGCGGATGTGGAGCTGGCGGTGGACTTGACGCAGCACGCGGTGATCGGCCTGTGGGAGGTGGTGAAAAACTACGCGAAGTTCCGCCGGCTCTTTGGCGATTTGCTGAAACTCACGGCGCAACGGCGTCCTGACTTGCTCGTCTGCGTGGATTTCTCCGGGTTCAACCGGCGCTTTGCCCACGCGGTGCGGGCTCAAGCGGCGCGGACCAACGGCAATTGGAATCCCCGCATCGTGCAATACGTCTCGCCGCAGGTGTGGGCGTCGCGTCCGGGCCGCGCGAAGAGAATGGCGGACGACTATGACTTGCTGCTGACCATCTTCCCGTTCGAGAAAGATTGGTATGCGCAGCGTGCGCCGGACCTGAAGGTCGAGTTCGTCGGGCATCCGATGCTGGACCGTTTCCGCAAACATAACTTCGAGCCGCAGCAGTATCCGCTGCCGACTTGGGCGAAGGCCAAACGACCGAACGCACCGTTGGTGGTGCTGCTGCCCGGCAGCCGCAAGAGTGAAATCCAACGGCACCTGCCGGTGCTGTTGGAAGCGCTGGGTCAAATTCAACAGGCATACGACGGCGGAGTGAACTACCGGATCGTCCTGCCGCGGGAGTTGCCGGCTGACACACTGCTGAAATGGTTTGGTGGCGCGTTGCCGCGGAACTTATTTTTTCAGAACGGCGGCCTGGCCGAGGCGTTGCAGGAGGCGACCATCGCCATCGCATCCACGGGCACCGTCACGATGGAGTGCGCGCTGTTCAAGGTGCCGACGGTCGCGCTTTACAAGACCTCGTGGAGCACCTACCAGATCGGGAAGCGCATCGTCACGGTAAAGCATCTCGCCATGCCGAACCTGCTCGCGGGCGAGGCGGTGTTCCCCGAGTTCGTGCAGGACGCGGCCACAGGGAAGAATCTCGCGGAAGCCGCACTGTCCTTGTTGCAGGACGGCGGGCCTAGGAGGCAAATCCAAGACAAGCTCGATCAAGTCATCGCTTCGCTCGGTTCCCCCGGCGCGAATGTCCGCGCGGCGAAGGCGATCTGGAAAATTCTGGAGCCTGCGTCGGGGAATTGACGCGTTCTAATTCAGACGGGCCGTTTCGGGGTGAACTCGGCGATGCGTTTCCGGGCTTCGGCCATCTGCTCGGCCGTAAGCGCACCGGTGATCCGGTCGCGCTCGATGGCGGCGTCCTTGCTGCCCAGGTCGGCCGCGATGGCAAACCAGCGGTAGGCGCGCGTGAGGTCCAGCGGCACGCCCTTGCCTTCGAGGTAACAGCGGCCGAGTTGCAATTGCGCGGGAATGTGGCCCTGGTCGGCGGCGCGGCGGAGCCACTTGGCACCCTCGGCGGGATTCGGCGGAACTCCTTGTCCGGCCTGATGCCGCCGGCCCAATTCAAATTGCGCCGGCGCGTGGAACTGCTCCGCCGCTTTTTGCAGCCACGCGGCGGCCTCGACAAAATTTTCCGCCACACCATTGCCTTCGGTGTGGAGCTGCGCGAGGTAGAACATCGCATCCACGACGCCCTGGTCCGCCGCCGCGCGATACCACTTGGCGGCCTCGCGGAAGGCGGACTTCTTCTCCGCCTTCTTGTGCAGCTCGCGGGCGAGCCGGTGCATGGCGCTGGCCTCGCCTTTTTCCGCCGCCTTGTGCAGCCACTTCACGGCGCGTGCGCTGTCCTGCGGCAAGCCCTCGCCGCGCGAGTAAGCCATGCCCAGGCTGTATTCCGCGTCGGGATAGCCCTGCTCCGCCGCGAGCCGGAACCATCTCGCGGCCTCCTCCAAATCCTTCGCCACGCCCTCGCCCTTGCGGTAGCTCAGGCCGAGATTGCTCTGTGCGGCCGCGTGGCCCCGCTCCGCCGCCTTGCGATACCACGCCACCGCCTCGGCCGGGTCGCGCTCGACGCCGGTGCCCTCGTCGAGGCACAGCCCGAGCGCGTTCTGCGCCTCGGCGTGGCCCTGCTCCGCCGCCTTGAGATACCATTGGGCCGCCTCGGCGTGGTTCTGGCCGGTGCCGTGGCCGGTGCCCAGCCGCAGCGCCAGTTGATACTGCGCCTCGGCGTCGCCCGCCGCCGCGCGCTGGCGGTAGGCGAGCAAATCCTTCTCCGCCGCGCGCTGGAATAGTTTCCCATACCACGGGGATTTCATGTGATGAAATTAGGAACCCGAGCGGATGAATTCAAGCGCCCAGTTGGTTGCTGCCGTCTCGCGGTGGAGTGGTCTCCACCGGCACGGCCCGGAACCGTCGCCGTTGAAACCACGCGATGGCGACGAGGTCGTAGAGGCCGCGCCCGAGCCGGTTCCACACGCCGTATTTCGAGACGCCGGCCACGCGCGGGCGGTGGTTCACTGGAATCTCGCGCACACGGAAGCCGCCGCCCGCCACGAGAATCGGCAGGAAGCGATGCAGGCCATTGAAACCAAAAAGACCTTCCAGCGCCGAGCGCCGAAACACGCGCAACGCACAGCCCGTGTCGCGAAACTCCGCGCCGAGCGCGGCACTCCTGGCCGTGCGCGCGAGGCTCGATGACACACGGCGCACGAATGAGTCCCGCCGGTTTTGCCGCCAGCCGCACGCGAAATCACAGGTGTCCAACTCCTTCAGCAATCGTGGCAGATCCGCCGGGTCGTTCTGCAAGTCACCGTCCAACGTCGCGAGCAGTGGGCGGTTCGTTTGCTGGATGCCCGTCCACAAGGCGGCGCTCTGGCCGGCGTTGCGGGTGTGGCGCACGCCGCGCACACGTGGATTCGCACGGGCAGCCTCGCAGACCTTTTCCCACGTCGTGTCGCGGCTGCCGTCGTCCACGAAGACCAGCTCCCAGTCGTTCGGCACGGACGCGAACGCCGTCGCGACTTCGCGGGCCATCGGCAGCACGTTCTCCGTCTCCTCAAAGACGGGGACGATGATGGAAATCGGTTCCGGCACGGCGCGAGGCTAGCCAGCAGGCGGGCGGCGGGAAAGTGAATTGAACCGCGCCCGGTGATTCACCGGCAGTTCTGCTCCAGCATTTCGTTGATGCGCTTCAGCCAGCGGCCGGTGGCGATGCCGATGCGCCGCAGATCCTTCGCGGCAACTGGCAGGGTGGCGGCAGTTGCCTGCTTCTCCAACTTCAGGCACAGCGCCGACGCCTCGTCAGCAGGCGCGCTGAACTCGCGTTGCAGTTCAGCGCAGTCGAGCTGACGCAGCGCGGAGGGCTGGTCGGAAAAAATCTCGTTGGTGAGCTGCAACATCCGCGTGCCCGACGCGTGCAGCGCCCGCATCCCCACAAGAAATTGCGCGGGCGCGGCGGCCCCCACCTCCTCCACGATCAGTTCGCAGTAGCCCAGGATCGGGTTGATGGGCGTGCGCAAATCGTGCCGCAGGCTGCGGAGGGCCTCCGTGCCGGTCGGTAAGCGCAAGTGCCGCTTGGCAAACTTCGACGTGCGGGGCTTCACGCTCATGGGGCCGGCTCCGGCGGTGGAAGTTTCAACAGCGCCGCCATCTTCGCCAGCAGCCGGGGCAGCTCGACCGGCTTGGTCTCGAAATCATCGCAGCCCGCGAGCTGGGCTTTTTCCTCCTCGCCGACCATCGCATGCGCCGTGAGCGCGATCACCGGGATGTGCCGCGTGGCGGGCGCGGCCTTGATGCGCTGCGTCGCCTCCCAGCCGTCCATCACCGGCAGGCCGAGGTCCATGATGACCAAGTCGGGCAGCTCCTGCTCGCAGCGCGCCACGCCCTCCGCGCCGTCCACCGCGATGGACACCTCGAAACCGCGACGAGCGAGCCGGCGGGAGAGCATGTCGCGATTCATCTCGTTGTCTTCGACCAGAAGGATTTTCGGCATGGCTTGTCCCCTCTTCTGCGCGTCCCCGCGCCGCAGTGCAAGCGTCAAGTTTACGTTCTTCCGTTTGCCCCAGCAAAAAGCTTCGGGCTGTCCATCCGCTCCGTTACGCTGCGGGCCGTGTGACCGTCCTCGAAGTCATCCAGCGCAGCACCGAATTCCTCCAGCGTCACGGCGTGGACTCGCCACGCCTGCAAATCGAACTGTTGCTGGCCCACGTGCTCAAGCTCCCTCGCCTGCAACTCTACCTTAACCACGACCGCACGCTTGACGAACCGGAACTCGCCGCCCTCCGCGCGCTCGTGCAGCGCCGCGCCAAGCGCGAGCCGCTCCAGCACCTCGTCGGCAGCACGGCGTTCTTCGGTCTGGAAATCTCGGCCGGCCCGGACGCGCTCATTCCCCGGCCCGAGACGGAAACGCTCGTCGAGCTCACTCTCGCCGCACTCGCGAAATGTCCCTCACCCCAACCCAGCGTGCTCGACTTCGGCACCGGCACCGGCTGCATCGCGCTGGCACTCCCGGCGAAGAGTCCCTCTGCCTTCCTTCACGCGCTGGAGATTTCCCAAACCCACATGACCTTGGCACCCCGGAACCGGGAACCAACCCGCAGCCGGCGCGGAGCGCACACGGAAAGAGCCGCAAGATTGCCAAACGCTTCAGATGGGAGGCGTTCGAGGCGCTGGCCGCCGTGATGCAGGACCAGGAGGCCGCCGCGACGGCGCGTGTCAACGCGGCCAACACCATCCTGGAATGGGGCCATGGCAAGCGGGGAGAGGCGGCCAAGGATCCCAAAGGGATCGAGAAGATCCTCAAAGTGGATTGGGGCGG
>CAYZJP010000011.1:0-52247 GCA_964478755.1 uncultured Klebsiella sp. | reverse complement strand
CCCGCACGCACCGGGACACGCCGGAACGAGGAGCGAACGCCGCGGGCCGCCGGAATCACCTTCCATCTTGCCGACGGTTTCGGCGGGCTGCCAGCAGGGCTGCGCTTCGATCTCATCGTCTCGAATCCGCCCTACACCCCCGCCGCTGAGATCGCCTCGCTGCAACCCGAAGTGCGCGACTTCGACCCGCGTCTCGCGCTCGACGGCGGTGCGGACGGACTGGATTTCTATCGTCGCCTCGCAATGGAAGCCCCGTCGCGCTTGATCGCTGAAGGTGGATTCTTCGCCGAGTTCGGCGACGGACAAGAGAGCGCTGTGGAAGCGCTCTTCACCGCCGCAGGCTGGCAACGCGTCTCCCTTCATCCCGACCTCAGCGGACGCCCGCGCATCGTGGAGGCGTGGTTGTAGCGGCGGTCTGTGACCGCCGGGTTACGGGCCTCGGCGCTCACAGAGCTCCACTACAAATTGGGAGAACGTCTTGACTCTCGCGCCATCCGCACGGCAGATACGCGCATGATTCACGTCCTTGCGACCATCGAAGTCCAACCCGGCCAGCGCGCCGCCTTCCTCGCCGAGTTCCACGCCCTCATGCCTCTGGTTCACGCTGAGCAAGGCTGCATTGAGTATGGCCCGGCAAAGGACTGCCCCACGAGCATCCCCGTGCAAGCCCGCCTCGGCGACGATGCCGTGGTCATCATCGAGAAGTGGTCGGACGTCGCCGCGCTCGAAGCGCACCTCAAGGCCCCGCACATGGCCGACTACCGCGTGAAGGTGAAGCCCTTCGTGAAGAGCGTGACGCTTCGCGTGCTGCAACCGGCGTGAGGAGCGCGGCGTTCACGCCGCAGGAAACTCCGACGGAAAAAACCGCGTCAAACGCACCTGAGCGACGCCAGCTTCTGCGGCCGGAAGGCCGCGCTCCGGGACACGCTCAGGGCTGAATCAACCCCTCGTAAGCCCGCTCGCCGAGATACTCGTAGCCGCGGCCTTCCGCCCGCGTGCCCGTGAGCATTGAGTGGATGAAGCCATTCCGCTCGACTTGCACCGTATGCAGAATCTTCTTCTCTGGATTCTCCTTGAGGAAAAACTTTACGCGCCCACCCAGCGCTGTGTGTGCCTGCAAGCCGTCCTTCGTCGCCGATTCAAACGCGTAGCTCGCCTTCAGATCCGCCAGCATCGCGAGGCTGCGGCCCCAGGTTCCGCCCGCCTCGCTCACGAACGTCTTGCCGTTCAGCAGCGCGACCGAGTCGTGATAGGCGAGCACGCAGAGGTGATTGCGCGGCGACGCATTGAGCCAAGCAGTGAGCTTGGGCGCGTGGTTCTTTGCGGCGTCGTAGCCGTAGTTGCTGTCGAGAAACGCGATGCGTGAAACGCTGGCGGGGATTTGCGCGCGCGCGTCAATGAAGCCAAAAATAAAACTCCCGCCGCCGCTGTGGCCGTTGAGCGTGAGCGTGATCTCCTGGCCGGGGAACAGCGCGCGCACCTTGTCCACGAAACCGGGGAACTTCTCCACGCCATGCGTGCGCTTCCACGCCGGCCAGCTCAGGCCAGCGGACTCGAAGCAAGCCACCACGAGCGTCGCGTTCGTCTCGCGCTCGCGCAGCCAGCGCGTCTGTGCGCCGATGTGCTGGATGTTGAAATGCCAGTCGTCGCCGGGCTTAACCTGCTTGCCGATGGTTTGCTCAATGGTGTTCCCGTTGGGCAACGCGAAGACGACGAGGTGAACCGGCCTCGCGTTCGCCGGTGACTTGGGCAGCGGCGCGTTGACCAGCACGCGCACGTCCGGCTCCAGCCGGAACTCCATTTCCTGTTCGCCCGCATACGGCTTCGCTCGCCACTCGCTCTTGCCGGTGGCTGGCGGCACTTCGTTACATAAGAGCGCGCCCAACTTCGCATCGGCCAGAATCTCCGCGACCGCCTTGTCCGCGCCGTCGAGCTTTGCCACGCGATGCACGAGCCGGATGCCGTGGCTGTAGTCCACCCACGAGTCCGCGTGGCCCAAGTAGAGCGGTTGAATGGCCACGCCATTCGTCCGGTGCCATCCGTAGATCGCGACTTTGCCCGGCTTCGCGGCGAGCTGCGGTGTGAACACCACGTCCTTCTTCTGGCCGGCCACGAGCGTGCCCAGCGGATGCTGCGCGAGCGCCGTCTTGCGCTGCTCCCAGACCAGCTCGTTGTGCTGCGCGAACACGGGCACAGTGATCATCTCCTTGCTCGGCGGGATGGGCTGTGGCGAGAGCTTCAGCGGAGCCGCGGCGTGAATGGCGTCCACCAGCCGTCGCGTGGGCAAGTGTGCATCCGTCGCGGCCGCGACCCGTTGCGCGGCTGCGAGCGTCAATGGCACGAGGAAGTAATCCGCGTCGTTACCCACGGCGAGATAGTCCGGCGTGACGAAGACCGTGGCGCGATGCGCGACGCCCTCGATCACGTTCGTGACCGACACCGGCACAAGCTGGCGCAGGAAGTCCGGCACGTTGCCGCGCAGGACTTCGGCCACGAGCCGCGCCTCACGCTCCTCGCGCTCCAAGCCAACGAGAGTTTGCGCAAACGCCCGACCGCCGGGCGCATCCGCGGGATGACGCGGCAACCGCAGCGTCTGCCCCGCGCACGGAAGCACGACGGCGCACAGCAGCAGCACGCCCAGAACGAGCGCGATGCGGTGGACGAGCGACTGAACGCGGGCTTGCATGACTGGCCGCAGCCTACACGCAAGCTGTCCCGCAGTGGAAGCGCCCTTGTCGCGGGCGCGGCTTAGTTTCTTGCCAGCCGCGCCGTTCTCATTAGCACCCGGCTTCAGCCGGGTGTTGCGGAGGCCGCGCTGAAAAACCGTTTCAACGGTTTGCTCCGTGTCAAACACGCACACCGGCAGCAGAAGCCGTTGAAACGGCTGCGGTAGTTTCGGCCCCTGACACCGGGCTGAAGCCCGGTGCCAATGAGAGGCTGCATGAAACTTGGCTGCGTCCCCTTGTCACCTCAGCGCGACACCGCGCTTGTCACCCTCCGCCAGCCCGGCTTGAATCCCGTCATGCAATCTTTGCTCCGTCTCGCCTCGCTCTTCGTGCTCGCCACGCTCGCTCACGCTGCCGATCCCCACGACCAGTCCGGCGTCGCGCTTGAAGTGGACTCGCCCGACCCGAAGCTCGCCAAGATCATCCTGCTCGCGGGCGGCGTGAGCAGCAAGCCGATGGCCCACGAATACTTTGCCGGCTGCGCCCTGCTCATGGACTGGCTCAAGCAGCAGCCCGGCGTCTGGCCCGTCATGGCCCGCGACTGGCCAAAGAATGAGAAGCTCCTCGACGGCGCGAAGTGCGTCCTCTACTACGGCGACGGCGGCGGCAAGCAGCCCTTCATCGAGCCGGCGCGGTGGGCGAAGTTCAGCTCGATGCTCGACGCCGGCTGCGGCTTCGTGCTCCTGCACCAGGCCGTGGATTTCCCGAAAGGCCCCGACAGCGACCAGGTCAAAGGCTGGCTTGGCGGCGTCTTCCTCGGCGACATCGGCTGTCGCGGCCACTGGGACATGGACCTCAAGACCGTCGGCGAGCATCCCGTCCTGCGCGGAGTGAAACCCTTCGCCGCGCCCGCCGATGGCTGGCTCTACAACCTGCACTTCGTTGAGAAGAACAAAGGCTTCGTCCCGCTCATCGTCGGACAAGTCCCGGACAAATCCCGCTCCAGCGCGGACGCCAGGCAGCACAACGGCCGCGACGAGGTCATCGGCTGGGCGCACCAGCGCGCGGGCGGCGGGCGCGGCTTCGGCTTCACCGGCGCGGACCTGCACAAGAGCTGGAGCTACGAGAGCCAGCGCAAGTTCGTGGTCAACGGCATCCTCTGGAGCGCCGGGCTCGAAGTGCCGCAGGACGGCGCGCAGACGACCTTTGCGGACGACGACCTGAACCGCAACCTCGACCGGAAGACCACGCCCGCGCCCAAGACCGCGACGAAGAAGGCGGCCGAGGCGAAGTAAATAATCACCGCCGTCGTTGCATCGGGAGCGACAGGCCGGACGGCTCCGGCACCGTGAGAAACAGACCGAATCGTTGGCTGGATTGACATTCCAGCCGAAGTGGCGTGCCGCGCCCTCCACATGGCGGCGACGAATGCCACCGTTGAACGCCCATCCGCGCTCATCCGTCAGCGCCTGCGCTAGGCCGATGAACCTGCCAAGCTTGGTCTAGCGACCATCATTTGGAAGTTGATGGTCCCAATGAGTTATGTCCTCAAGAAACAATTTTCCCATTGTGAGCTAAACGTCGAGGCTCGCCCTTTTCGGGGGGCGAGGGGGGTAATTACGACTTGGGGCTACGCCACCACGCCGTTCACCACTTCGCCTTTCACGTCGGTCAGGCGGAAGTCGCGGCCGGCGTAGCGGAAGGTGAGCTTTTCGTGGTTGAGGCCAAGCAGATGGAGAATTGTCGCGTGCAGGTCGTGGAGGCTCACCTTGTCCTGCACGGCCTCGAAGCCGTGGTCGTCAGTCGCACCGTAGCTGGTGCCGCCCTTCGCGCCGCCGCCGGCGAGCCAGAGGGTGAAGCCCTTGTTGTTGTGGTCGCGTCCGTCGCTGCCCTGCGCGTAGGGCGTGCGACCGAACTCACCGCCCCAGACGACGAGCGTGTCCTTCAACAGGCCGCGCTGCTTCAAGTCGGTGAGCAGGCCGGCGATGGGTTTGTCCACGCTGGCGGTGTTGCGCGCGAGTGAGGCCGAGAGATTGAAGTGATGGTCCCAGTTGCCGCTGCCGACCTCGACGAAGCGCACGCCGGCCTCGATGAAGCGCCGGGCCATCAGACACTTTCTCCCGAAGTCGTCCGTGTCGCGGTCGCCGACGCCGTAAAGCTTCTTCGTCGCGTCGCTCTCCTTCGCAAGGTCCAGCACGGCGGGCATCTGGCTCTGCATCTTGAAGGCCAGCTCGTAGCTCTCGATCACGCCCTCGATGTCCGCGTTGTTCGGGTCGCGCTGCTGCGCCTCGCGGTTGAGCGTCTGGATGAGGTCGAGTTCCAAACGCTGCGCCTGCGGCGTGCCGGGCGGCTGGAGGTTCTTCACCTGCGCCATCGAGACGGGCCGGTTGCCGCTGCCGATGCGCGTGCCCTGGTAAATCGCCGGCAGGAAGGCAGCCCCGAAGTTTTGCGCGCCGCCGACGTTGTTGGGCGGCGCGATGGTGATGAAGCCCGGCAGGTTCTCGTTCTCAGTGCCGAGTCCGTAGGTCGCCCACGCGCCGAGCGACGGGCGGACGAACTGCGAACTGCCGGTGTGCATCCGCAAAAACGCCTGCGGGTGCGCCGGCACATCGGTCTGCATCGAGCGGATGAGCGCCAGGTCGTCCGCGTGCTGCGCGACGTGCGGAAAGAAATCGGAGATCCACAGGCCGCTTTTGCCGCGCTGCTTGAACTCGGACTTCGGAGCGAGCCAGGTGCTGCCCGGGCGCGAGCCGGGCTTGCCGTCATCCGCGACGAGCTGCGGCTTGTAGTCAAACGTGTCCACGTGCGACGGCCCGCCGCTCATGCACAGGAAGATGACGCGCTTGGCGCGCGGCGTGAAATGCGGCTGCTTGGGCGCGAGCGGCTTGTCCGCAGTGGCGGCGCGACCCGCGAGCGCGGAGAGCGCGAGCCAGCCGAAGCCGCACGAGATGGAACTGAGCGCGGCGCGGCGCGTGAGCAGCGGCGCGATGTTGTGGCAGGGGAAGGGAGAGTTCGGATTCATAGACGGAAAGAGTTTTTGGCCACAGATGCACACAGATGAGACACAGATGGGATTTCATCGGGAAGGCAGGAAGGCGGGAACGAAGCGGGAAGCTCAGACAACACATTCCTGTCTTCGTTCCTGTCTGATTCTATCTGCGTTTCATCTGTGTGCATCTGTGGCCTCAGTTCAATTGACGGAACTCCGCGCTGGCGAAGAGGGCGCGGCAATAGCTGGTCCACGCGGCGGCTTGCAGCGCGGGACCGGCAGGTTTGTCGCCCAGGAACTTTGCGAAGAAGTTTTCCGCGGCCTTGAGTTCATTCGCGCTGGGCGGACGCGTGAGGGCGAGCCAGTAAGCGACGTTCACCCGCTCCTTGAGCTGCGCCGACTCGTCCGCGCTCACACCGGAGGCTTGCCAGCGGAGCAAGCGGTTCGCGAGCGACCCGGCCTGCTCGGCGACGAACTCGCTGTTCAGGAGGAAGAGCGCCTGCACGGGGACGCTCGTGCTCTCGCGCTTGCCGGTGACGAGGCTCGGCTCGGCGAAGTCGAACAGCGCGAGCATCTCGGGCACCTTGTCGCGCACGATGGGCAGATAGACCGAGCGATGCGTCGTGTCCGCGTTGAGCTGCGCCTCGCGGATGCCGGACACGTTCGGACCGTCGATCGGCAAGTCGCCCATCGTGAGCACGACGGAGGCGACCGGCGGCCTGAGGTCGAGCCGGCTGGCGATGGCGAGCATTGCGTCGCGGATGCCCTCGGCGTCGAGGCGGCGCGGGGACACGCGCCAGTTGAAAGTGTTCTCCGGGTCGGCGGTGTGGTTCTGCTCGTTGTAGGCGGAGGACAACTGGTAGGTGCGGCTCAACACGATTTCGCGGATGAGCTGCTTCGTGCTCCAGCCGGACTCGCTGAACTTCACGGCCAGCGTGTCGAGCAAGGCTTGATTGCTCGGTTTCGCGCCGCTGGTGCCGAAGTTGTCAGGCGAATCCACAATGCCCTGGCCGAAGAGCCAGCCCCAGACGCGGTTCACGAACACGCGCGCGGCCAGCGGGTTGCTCGGCGTGGTGAGCCACTCGGCAAGTTCCTTGCGGCCGCTGGCGTAGGTCGGGATGCGCGGCGGCGTGCCGTGCGTGAGCGCGACCGGAAAGGCGCGTGCCACCAATTCGGCGGGCTTGCCCACGTCGCCACGCGTGTAGAGCGGCGAATCGCCGATCGCGCCGAACTCCGGCGGACGCCCGCCGAAGATCCGGCCCTCGGCGACGCGCCGGAAATTGCTGGTCATCGCGGCACCGCGCGACGCGGGCAGGTCCTGCACACCCATTGCGAGCGCGTTTTCCTCGCCCGTCGTCGCGTTGTATTGCCGGAGACGTGATTCGAGCTGGCCAATCTCAAAGAGCGAGCGAAGGCGGGCGATCAAGTTGTTCCCGTCGTTCTCCTTCGGTGCTGGACCCTTGCCATTCTTGCCCTTGCCGCCGATGAACGAGCTTCGCAACTCATCGCGTTTGGTCGCGAGCTCCTTTTCCATCCGCGCGCGCTCCTCGCTGCCGAGCTTGCGCTCGAGCGTCGGCGCCTGCGCGGCCTTCGACAGCACAATCAGCTCGGACGGATGGCGGGTCTGCACGCCGGTCACGGTGCCGTAGCGCGTCTCGGTGGACGTGAAGATGCCGGCGAGCGCGTAATAATCCTTCTGCGAAATCGGGTCGAACTTGTGGTCGTGGCAGCGCGCGCACGCGATGGTCGTGCCGAGGAACGCCTGCGAGAGCGTGTCAATCTGCTCGTCGGCGACATCAAGGTAAAACTGCTTCGGATTCTGCTCGTTCACGCTCTTGGTGCCGATGGCGAGGAAGCCGGTGGCGATGAGTTGCTCGGCGCGCTGCTTCTCGGAGTCCGACGGCAGCAAGTCGCCCGCGACCTGCTCGCGCACGAAACGGTCGTAGGGCTTGTCCGCGTTGAAGCTCGCGATGACGTAGTCGCGGTAGCGCCACGCGTGCGGGTAGGCGGTGTTCACGTCCTTGCCGGTGGACTCGGCGTAGCGCGCGACGTCGAGCCAGTGCCGGCCCCAGCGCTCGCCGAATTGCGGCGAGGCAAGCAGCTTGTCCACGACGTGCGCGAACGCGTCGGCAGACTTGTCGTCAAGGAACGCGTTGACCTCGTCGAAGGTCGGCGGCAGGCCGATGAGGTCGAAGTAAACCCGGCGCAGAAGCGTGAGCTTGCCGGCGTCGGCCACTGGCGCGAGACCCTTCGACTCCAAGTTCGCCAGCACGAAGTGGTCAATGCCCGTCTTCGGCCAGGCGGAGTTTTTCACAATCGGCGCGGGGGATTTCTTCGGCGGCTGATAGGCCCAGTGGTCCTTCGCCTTCGAGCCGTCGTATTCCTTCTTCGCGACAACGCCGCCGGTGCGCGGGTCGGCGGCTCCGGTCTGAATCCAACGCTCGAAGTCCTTGATGACAGAGTCCGAGAGCTTGCCGCCTTCCTTCTCCGGCGGCATCTGAAGGTCTTTGTTCGTGTAGCGGATGGCTTCGAGCAACAGCGACTTCCTCGTGTCGCCGGACACGACGGCAGGGCCGGTGTCGCCGCCTTTGCGCGCCCCCTCGCGCGAGTCGAGCGCAAGGCCGCCCTTCACCTTGTTGCCTTCACTGGGCGAGTGACACTTGTAGCACTTTTCGACGAGCACGGGACGAATCTTGGACTCGAAGAAAGAAAGCTCCTCCGGTGACGCGGCGCGCTCGGGCGTTTTGGCGGCCGTCGCAGACTTGGGCGAGGCGAACTGCGGCTGCTCGGTGCCCGGCCTTGCATTGGCTTGCAGCGCGGTGATGCCGCGAAACTCCTCGAGCGTGAGAAAGCCGTCCTTGTTCTTGTCGAGCTGCGCAAATGCCGCCTCCGCCGCGCCGGGCTGATCCCGCAGGCGGGGTGAGGCGGCGAATTCGGCGAGCGACAACTTTCCATCGCGGTTCGCGTCGAGATAGCGGAAGGCCGCCTCCGGGGACGGTGGCCCGCCTGCGCCGGGACCGAAGCCCTTCTTGCCGGGCGGTTGCTGCGCGAGCGCGACCGCGGCGAGACCGACGGAAAGCGGAAGAGTCCAGAGGAGCTTGTTCATGGCGGACTGAAAGTTGAACTCGGCACAACACTGACGACGCTACCTGCGGGGGTTGGTTACTGGGTTTCTGTGACTCCCGCAGCCAATCAGAACACGAAGCGCTTGCAAGTTCGCGTTCAACAGGCGGGCCACCGGCCGGAACAGAAATTGAACGCCCCGCCGTGGCCGTGTTCCAAGTCCGCATGAAAACCGCGCGCTGGAAACCCGCCGCCCGCCGCTTCTGGCTGGAGTGGCTCAAGCCCTGCCTCGTCATTCTGCTTGTCACCACGGCATTGCGCTCGGCGCTCGCGGACTGGAACGACGTGCCCACCGGCTCGATGAAGCCCACCATCCTCGAAGGTGATCGCGTGTGGGTGAACAAGCTCGCCTATGATTTGAAGGTGCCGTTCACCACCTGGCACCTCGCCGAGTGGAGCGAGCCGGCGCGCGGCGAAGTCGTCGTGTTCTTCTCTCCCGCGAACGGCCAGCGGCTCGTCAAGCGCGTCATCGGTCTGCCGGGCGACACGGTTGAGTTGCGGGACAACCGGCTGTTCCTCAATGGTCGCGCGGTGGACTATGTCCCGCTCGACGCGCTCACCGTCAACGCGATCCCCGTTGCGCAGCAGTCGAAGCATGATTTCGCGAGCGAGCGACTCGCGGAGCGCAAGCATCCCGTGATGGCCACGCCCTCGCTGCCCGCGTTGCGCAGCTTCGGCCCGACTCCCGTTCCAGCCGGCCATTATTTCATGATGGGCGACAACCGGGACAACAGCCTTGACTCGCGTTACTTCGGCACCGTGCCGCGCGAAAAGATTGTCGGACGGGCGACGGCGGTGGCGATGTCCTTCGACCGCGAACGCTGGTTCGCGCCGCGCTGGGAGCGCTTTTTTACGGCGATGCCGTGAGCCGGTTTATTTCTCCAACGCCGCCGGCGAGATGGTGAGGTGCTGGATTTCCTGCAACTGCGCGTCGAGTGAAAACGAGACGCCCATCGCGAGATAGATCAGCGAGCCGAGCGCGTTCATGTTCGCGTCCTGCTCGGAGGCGGCATCAATGCGGCCCTTGAAACAGCGGTTCACTTCCTGAAGCTGCTCGTAAAGCAGGTTCAGCCCCTTCAGCTCCCAGTCCGGCTCGCCGCCGTTCTTGTGGACGAGGAACTGCTGGATGAGATACGCGCCAACGGTGCGGAAGATGGTTTCCTCCATCGTGGAAAACGGCAGGTGCGTGCGGGCGAGACCTTTGAGACGCGAAAGGATCGGGCAGCCGCTCGTCGCCATCACGAGGCCGAAGAGCGCGCGCAAACCGGTCTGCGCGTCGGTGCGCTTCACGTAGGTGCGCTCGGGCGTGCGGACCTCCAGTGTGACCTCCACGTAGGAGATCATGGCACGGAAGGTCTCGGTGATTTTTTTGGCGTCCAGCGCGGCGGGACAATGGCGGAACCGCTCGCTGGAGAGCGGACAGAGCGTGCATTTCTGGAAGTCGAGCTTCGTCCAGAACGGATGTTCCACCTTGTCGAAACGAGCTTGGAAAGTGCGCTCCGTGTCCACCTCAAAATTGAAGCGCTGGCCGTCGTCCAGCTTGAAGACGTATGCGATGGTCACGCGCGGAGTTTAACGGGCCGGTTCGCGCCGGGCCAATGGTTTCTCCGTCGGCAGCCTCAGATTTTTCCCTTCCTGCCCAGACGTGGAGAACGCAACAAAGATTTTGTCTCCCCGACGCGCTTTCGCCATAGTTGCCGAAGTCGTATGGATTTTGTCGGCATCGTCGTCTTCGCCATCGTGCTCTATGTGCGACCGCAGGAGATCCTGGACGCGCTCAACGCCCTGCGGCCCGCGCAACTTTCGTTGGCGATGACCGGGGTGGGCTTGTTCATCCGCGAGGGTGGCGTGACGCTCAAGCAGATCATCCGCACGCCGCAGGACTGGATGATGGCGGCGTATTTCATCTACATCCTGTTCTGGACGCCGGGCGCGATCGGAGATCTGTGGGGCGAACTTTACCCGTTCATCGGCTTCTACTTTCTGGTCGTGCTGGCGCTGTCGAATTTCCGGCGGCTCTACCAATATTTGGCGTGGTGGTGCGGCTCCATCATGTTCATCACCGTGCTGGCGCTCCTGAGTTTGATCGGCATTGATCCCACCGACGCCCAATCTCACACGACCGCCTCGCTGGGCCGGTTGTGCGTCGGCCTTTCGCTGTTCGACAACCCCAACGCGCTGGGCCACTCGGTCATGGTGGCGGTGCCGTTGCTCTATTACTTCATGTTCTGGAAGCGCCCCATCTTTGTGAAGGAGGTCGGCGCGCCGCTGATCTTCCTGCCGATGCTCTGCACCTATTTCACGGAGTCCAAGGGCGCGTTCATCTCCGGCTTCGGCGCCGTCGTGGCAACGGCGGCGTTTGGCCGGCCCAAGTGGGTCCAAATCCTCATCGTGACGCTTGCGCTGACGTTCGGCGTTGGCGGCCTCGACCTGCTGCCGCGTTTCACGGAGGTGAAGTTCGGCGATGGCCGCGCCCGCCAGGACGAGGCCGTCCTCGGCCGCATTGAGTCCTTCGAGTTCGGCAAGTGGGCGCAGGAAAACACGCCTTATGGCGTCGGGTTCAAACAGTTCGTCGATGCCTTCATCCGCAAGGAAGGCGATCTCAAGGCCCGCGCCTCGCACTCCTCTTACAACCAGGTCGCCGGCGAATTCGGCTGGTGGGGCCTGCTGATCTTCTCCGGCATCCTCTACACCTGCTTCCACTCGCTCATGCGCGCGCGCACGGCGGATGACAACGAGGAGCGTGTCCGCCGCATGCTTTTCTGCATGGTGCTCGCGTATGCGGTGTCCTCGTGGATGATTGACTTCGGCTTCCGCGCCGCCTTCTTCGTCATGGTCGCGATGGTCAGCGCCTTCCACCGCCTGCTCATGGACCGCTCACCAGCCTACGCACCCGCGACGGACTCCAGCCCCGAGGCCCGCGAGGCCTGGGGCGGCATCCTGGGCATCGCGAACAGCCAGCTTCCCGGTGCGGACGTCGCCACGCCGGCCTTTGCCGGGATGAGCATGCACGACTACCTGGCCGAGAGGAAGGTCGTGCGTGGCGTGCCCACCCGGCCGCAGCAGTTTCTCGCCGCCCAGACCGGCGTCGCTTCCACGCGGGACGCGACCGGCCAAAACGTCGGCTACGTTCCGGCCGTCAAGGATGGCGACGCCTTCCCGACGGGCGCGGTCCCCTATTTGGCCTGGACGAAGTTTCGTTGGTATGACGCCGTCGGCATCTATCTGACCCTGCGCCTCGTGATTTACATCCGCGACTACGCCATCACCCTGTGAATCGCGCCCCGCATGAGCCGCGCTGACGGGTGCCAACTCGTGTTCTGGTTCAGCCTCGCTGCGCTGGCTTATACCTTCCTCGGCTATCCGCTGCTCATCAGCGTGCTGGCGAAATTTGCCGGCCGGCCAACTTTGAAGTCGGCTCCGGCCAATCCGCCTCCCGTCTCCGTCGTGCTCGTCGCGTTCAACGAGGAAGAGCGCATCGTCCCGCGCGTCGAGAACCTGCTCGCGGCCAATTACCCGGCGGACCAGCTCGAAGTCCTCGTCGTCACGGACGGCTCGACGGACGGCACCGTGGCGAAGCTCCGCGCGCTCGCCGACCCGCGCGTGCGCGTGCTCGCCCGCGAGCGGCGCTCCGGCAAGTCCGCGTGCCTCAACGCCGCCATCCCGCAGGCACGCGGCGAGATCGTGGTGCTGTGCGACGCCCGGCAGCGCTTTGCGCCGCACACGATCCCCGAGCTGGTCGCGAACTTCTCCGACTCCGCGCTCGGCGCGGTGAGCGGCTCGCTGGAGATTGACCCGGCGGCGACGGGCGTGGGCGGCGGCGTGGATCTCTACTGGAAGCTGGAGAAGTTCATCCGCGCGAGCGAAGGCCGCTTCAGCTCGACCATCGGCGCGACCGGCGCGGTGTATGCCATCCGCCGCGCGCTGTTCCAGCCCATCCCGGACGACACGCTGCTCGACGACGTGGTCATCCCGCTGCAAATCGCCGTGAACCACGGCAGGCGCGTTTCTTTCGACCCGACGGCCCCCGCCTACGACCCGCAGACCACGGACCCCGCGAAGGAAAAGCGCCGGAAGATGCGCACGCTCGCGGGCAACTTCCAGATGCTCGCACACCATCCCGGCTGGCTGCTGCCGTGGCGCACGGGACTGTGGTGGCAATTGCTTTCACACAAGTATTCCCGCATCGTCGCGCCCGTGTTCATGGTGACGATGTTCGCGGCCAACGCCGCGCTGGCGGGCGAGCCGTTCTACCGAACGGTCTTCGTCGCGCACGTCGTCTTCTATGTGCTGGCGCTGCTCGGCCTCGCGCTGCCCGCGCTGAAGTGGAAACTCTTTTCCGTCCCCGCCGGCTTCGTGTTTCTGAACTTGATGACCGTCGGCGGGTGCTTGAACTGGGCGCGCGGGGCGTATCGGCAAGGCAAGTGGTAAGCCATGCTGCGTTTTGAATTTCCCCTCCAGCGCCTGCCCTTCGGCAAGGCCACGCACACCTGGTTCGCCGAGCGGCCCGACCCCGCCGACGCCTGGGGGCTGGCGATCTATTATCAGGCCAGGTCCACCGCACCCGCGCGCGGCTTCATTCGCGAGGTCAAGCACACCAAGTTCATCAGCCTGCTCGGCTCGGAGGACGATCTCTTCGACCAGCTCGGCACGCACACGAAGCCGAAGATCAAGCGCGCGCTTTCCGAGGGTGGCCTGCGCTTCAGCGTCGTCGAGAATCGCGACGAAGTGCGCGACCTTTACAACGAGTTCGCGCGCGGCAAGGGCCGTCCGCCGCTGGATGAGCGCAGCTTCCACGCTTACTGGCCCAAGATGCTCGCCACCAAGATCAGCGCTGACGGCGATTCCCTCGTGATGCACGCCTTCCTCGTGGACGAGCCGCTCAAGCGCGCAAACCATATTTACTCCGCGTCGCTCTTTCGCAGCACGGACGACAGTGAACGCCGCAGTCTGATCGGTCGCGCGAACCGCACGCTGCATTACCTGAACATGCTGAACTTCAAGGACCGCGGCCTCGCGATCTACGACCTCGGCGGCTACGCGCTGAACACGAAAGACCCAGAGTTGCAGGAGGTCAATGAGTTCAAGGACAGCTTCGGCGGCCAGCTCGTCGAGGAGAGCAACTACGTCTCGCTTCCGCTGCATTGGGCGCGGAAGCTCAACCGGCTCCTGCGCGGGAGGAAAGCGTAAGAAAGACGAGACGGTGCTTGACAAAGTTCCGTAAGTTTGGTTTCTAGCCCGAACAATCAAACAGGAGAAAATATGGGAAAGCTTCGCACTCACTTCCGTGTCACCATTGTGTCCTTGTGCCTCGCCCTCTCCGGGTGGAGCCAGGAAACCCCGCCCGAAGTCGTCCCGCCGGAAGTGCGGCTGAAGAGCTACACCCAGACCTACACTTATGGCGGCGGCTACAGCTACAGCGGGTATTGGTATGGCACGACGTGGTCCACGGCGGCTCGAGCGCCTGGAACAACGTCAACTGGAACAGCGCCTCCGGCGGTTACGAGAGTTATGGCAGCAGCTACTCCGGCAATTGGACCTCCTCGGATTGGGGCGCTTACACCTTCGGTGGTTACTACGATGTGACCACCACCTGGCCGGCTCCGCCCGCGCTGGGAACGATGGTTTACACGAACTCATGGTATTGGTCCTGCCCGGATGGCCAGGGTGGAACCATCGGCGACACGAATGGATCGGCGGAGGTCTATCCCGACATTCCCCAGCCGGGCGGCTACCCGTGGCGCTACGCGCAGACCCATCAGGTCGAAACCTACAACTCGTCTGATTCCGACCCGGATGGCCAGTGGTCCTGGACCAACAGTTGGAGTTGGAGCGCCAGCGACAGCACGCGGACGCACATTGACCTGCACACGGGCGGGCCGACCAATTCCATTGAACAGACGGTCTTCCAGTTGACCGTCAGCGCCTGGAACATGGAGACTTGGGAGGCCATCGACCCAACGCTCATTCAAATACGGACCAACAATGCGGACACAAACGGGGTTATCGTCGTGAGCCTGACCGATAACTCGATTTACGACGTCACGCCCACGCTTCCGGCGGCTTACAGCAACTACTACTTTTACATCTACCCGGCAGTCGTTACGCACCAGGTCACCTTGACGTTCAACGGCAAGCACGATGGAACCAATATGTTCTGGGTGAACAATGATGTGGATATTTTGCACGAAGTGGACTCAGGGACGGACAGGACTTGGGAATACGACGATGACCAGTCTGGACCCTCGGATTACAGCTACAATTTCGTTCACACGTTGCGGGATTTGGAGGATTTTTTCCCCCTCCGAATCGAGCTGCCACAAGATGGCACCGATACAACCAACTGGACTTGCACGCTGAAATCCCCAGGGCTTATCAAGGTCTTTTTCAACCCAGGCCCATCGGAGAGCGATTACCTTAAGGTGACGAATGTGGCGAACATGATTGTGCCGAAAACAGGCCTTTACTTGGGCGACGGCATCAGTATCACGCTCCCAATGGCCATGTTCCTCACCAACAATCTGGTCGCCAAACTGTTGGTTGAGGCCGGTGGCATGGCGGATGGTTACTTGAGCGTCGAATTTCGCCAGGATGGGTTGTTGATGGCGCGCGACCGCGTGCGGCTGAGGATTCTCGACATCAAGGATTTTTACGAGCGGTGGACCGTGGGCAACAGCCCAAGCTCGGGGGTTAATCTGGCGCTTGTCCCATCGCCGACCGCCTATAGTGTCGGGGTGGTGAAGCCGGTCCAGCCTTGGGAAGATGACAATTTCATCCTCCTCGTTCATGGCTGGAATATGCCGGTGTGGGAGAAGGAGCGGTATGCCGAGACCGCCTTCAAGCGACTCTGGTGGGAGGGTTTTAGAGGACGGCTGGGGCTGTTTGAATGGCCCACGTTTTACTTCGACAATTTCTTCGACAAGATTGACGTGCGGAATTTCGACACCAGCGAGCACAACGCCTGGCGCTCGGCAGAAGGGTTGAAAGGGCTGCTCGTAAATCTGAACACGCGCTATCCGGGCAAAGTTCGCGTCATGGCGCACAGCATGGGCAACGTAGTCACAGGTGAGGCTTTGCGGCTCGCCGGGGCAAACCAGATCGTGCACACCTACGTGGCTTCCCAGGCGGCACTGCCTGCAAACGCCTATGATCCGGCCATCTACGCGCCAGGCGTGCCCTACACTCCAAGTGTGCGCGATATCTATGGGACGTATCATCCTTTTGATGCAACTGACACGATATCTGCCTGCTACTTCGATGCTACCAAATATTCGGGGGCTGGAGCCTTCGTCAACTACTACAACCCGGTTGACTGGGCTTTGGTGGGGTCGAATCTCTCGCAGCCGACTTGGCTGCTCAATCAATCGCTCAAGCCAGACGGCGGAATGGGCTACCATTACAGCTCGCCGTCCTCTTCGCATCCGTCCGGTTTTTACCGTTACTGGGGGTCCGAGGCATATATGGTCACTGATTTCTACTTCCCAAATGACACCTATCAAATATTTGCTTTCTGCGGCCAATCACACACGCAGGCACTGGGAGCGCAACCGGGAGTCAGTGGAAAATTTGGTGGCAACGGACTGGATTTGAACGCCGCGTTCCTATTCGGCGACAAGCATAAAGGCCACAGCGCCCAGTTCCGTTCCACTTATTCGGATCGGTGGCCATACTGGTCCCTTTTGCTCACGGATTTTGGAATTCCACACTAAATATCAAAATGCAGATCAAGTATTTTCCTATGAAATCATATTTGGCCGCAGCCGTCGCCCTGTTCATCCTGCAAGCCGTTCCTTTGCTTGCCCAAAACCTGTCAGCAATGGCCAAGGAAACGCCGGCTGAGAAATTTGAACGCGAGCAGCTTGGCAATGTGCCCGTTGCACTCCATGGACGTGTCGTTGATCAAGCCAATCAACCATTGGACGGCGTTGTCGTGCGTCTAGAACTTCGAGTCGGATATATGCGGACACCCACTGAGGGCCACACGCGGTGGGACATTGTTGAGCTAACCACTAACCCCAACGGCCTCTTTACTTTGGCCAATAGGAAAGCAGGCCACGTTAATGTCGTTGGGCTGGAGAAATCGGGATACGAGCCGTCTTCAAAGAACCCTAAGATTTTTGGTTTCGCCGCATCCAACCTACCACGCCATGTTCCCGACCCGCAAAAGCCGGTTGTCTTTCGGATGTATAAATTGCTGGGGGCTGAACCAATGATTTTCGTCAGGCAGACCGGGGGAATTCCTTGCGATGGCACATCAACCAATTTCGATGCTTTCACCGGCCTCAGAACTTCCTCAAACCACAATTTCAAGGTGACGTTCACACGTGTCCCGTTGCATCCCACGAAGGGTCAACGATACGACAACACACTGAAGCTGGAAATCATCGGCGGGGGTATCCTGGCGACAGACGACGAGTTCACCTACCTGGCTCCGGAGGAAGGCTACGAGCCGTCGGTCACGATTGAACGCAAGGCCGGAGATCCAGCATGGGACAGATACATCACGCGATGCTTTTATTTCAAGACGAAGGAGGGTTATTACGGGCGAATGAAAGTTGAATTAGCCACCTTTTTTGAACCACCACCCACGCAGTTTGGCTATGAGTCATGGATCAACCCATCTGGTTCGCGCGTTCTCGAATATGATCCGCTGAAGCGGGCGATTCCTGGCAAGCTGAAATCCAAATGAGCGTCGCACGGTTTTTTATGATTATGGCTTTCTCTGTTCAGTCAGCCAGCCTTGGCCCGGCGCAAGCACAACAGGGCAGGGAAACGCCAGCGGAGAAGTTCGAGCGCGAGCAGCTTGGCAATGTCACAGTTGCGCTCCACGGCCGGGTCGTTGATCAAGATAATCAGCCATTGGCTGGTGTCGTCGTTCGCTTGGAATTAGAAGTCGGTTATATGCGAACACCCACCGAAGGGCACACACGATGGGAACCCGTTGAGCTGACCACCAATCCCAACGGTGTCTTCACCTTGCCGAGCCGCAAGGCAGGCTCCATTTCTGTGGTCTCCATGATAAAGGACGGTTACGAAGCGTCTGCTAAAAACCCACACAAATTCCACTTCTTCCGTTCTGACACCGTGCATCACATTCCCGACTCACAGAACCCGGTTGTCTTTCGGATGTATAAATTACGAGGAGCTGAACCGATGGTCTTTCAAGATAAATGGATACGGATTCCGTATGATGGAACGTCGGTGAGTTTTGATTTGATCAACGGGGCAAAAGTGCAAAATCAAGAGCAATCTAGCGACATTCGTGTCACGCTCACACGAACCCCGATCAACATAATTAGAGGCAGACAGAAGTTCGACTGGCATGCGACGATCGAAGCGATCGACGGCGGACTGATCGAAGCGGAGGGGGATTTCATGTATCTAGCGCCCGAACAGGGTTACAAGCCGAGAATCGAGATTCAAGTCAACGCCAACGATCCGAAGTGGTCTGCTGACCGCAAAATCTCGTTTTTCATCCACAACCGCGCCGGACGACAGTATGGCCGGATAACTTTGGAATTCAACACGGGGTCGGATCAACCGACGACCGGATTCGGATTCGTTAGTTACATCAATCCTTCTGGCTCCAGAGTATTGGAATACGACCCCTTCAAGCGAATCATTCCTGGGAAGAAGAAGGCTCAGTAAGGCCAGGTTGCCAGCTTTTGCACGAATCGGCTTGCGCACGGAAATGAATTCGCTTCTCCGCCTCGCATTTTGCGCTGTTGCCTTGGCGCTTACCGGCTCGGACATTTACGGAGCCGTGATTCAATGGGGCCAACCTGTCAACGGCGTGCAGCTTGGACTGGAGATCGAGGAGCGCCCTTTCCAACTCGGAGAGAAAGTTCCGCTGGCCGTCACGTTCACGAACAGCACCGCCATGCCGCGTTTCCCGGCGGGGCCGGTTCACTTTGGGTGTCCCATCACCGTGCTGAACGAGCAGGGCCAGCCGGTGCCCCGGCGGGAGGATTTGATGCGGGAAACCCAGGCCAAGGCGGCGGGCCGGCCAGCGCCCCCGGCGATGCGGCCACCGCCCATGTATGGGGCCGCCATCAAGCCCGGCGGCACGCTCGGCTTTGTGGCGGACTTGCTGCGGGATTTCGCGATTGACCAGCCGGGCACTTACCGGGTGAGCGCCGCCGGACAGGTCTTGAGCGGGATGCCGTTTGCGCCGGGTTCGGTGCCGCAGGCGATCCTGTCGCCAACCGTGGTCGTTCAGGTGGTCACCAACACGTCGCCGAAACCGGTCACGACCTACTCTCCGACTTTGGCGATCAAAGGGCCGTCATCTCCCCCGCCGCAGGTCAGCGCGCCGGAGGCCAGCCCGCCCCCGCGCCGAAAGCCGGTGGAGCCTGCTCCAGTCCCGGTGCCTGCTCCGGCGGTTTCAGCCGCGCGCAGATCTCCGCTCTTGCTGGGCGCAATAGTGTTCGGCGGCTTGGGCCTGCTGGTGCTTTACACGATGTTCCGATCTGGTCCCCAATGAACAGCAACCACGCAACTCGTTGTAGTAAGCTCTGTTGTGCGCCTCGAAACCGCCCCTTCGGGTCAAGAAACCGTCCCTCGGTGTCGAGAAATGACCACTTCGGATTGCGCAACGGGGGCTTCGATTCGGCCATCGGACCTTCGGACGGCAGAACCGAGGCTTGGACTGCGGAATTCGAGACGCGGGGATGCGCAGGCGCGGCTTGGTGGGTGGAATCTTACACTTCGGATTGCGCGGCGTGCCTTCGGGTGGCGAAGGCGTCGCTTCGGCTGGCGAATATCTCACTTCGCCACACGCACCCGGTGCTTTGGTGGACGCAACGGGAGCTTCGGAATCGGAAATCAGGGCTTGGCTTTGCGCAGCGGGCGCGTTACCAATAGCCGTTCCCAAACTAAAAAAAGCCTATGCAAGACGAATTCTCAAACCGGCTAGACATGTTCACCCGTTCCCTCGACACGCTTGATCTGGATGCGAACAAGCCGGTCTGGGAAAACCAAGCGCCCGTGATTTTCACCACCAAGGCCGGCGAGGCGCGCACGATGGTGGGCGAGTTGCAGACCGCGCAGCAGAATCAGGAGGCGGGCACCAGCGGCGCGACGGGCGAGAAGGAGCGTGAGGCCAATGAACTCGAAGATGCGGCGTCGCTGCTCGCGCAGGCGCTGGTGATTTATTACACGGACAAGGGGCAGGAGACGGAGGCGGGTGAACTGGATTTGGCGCGGAGTGATTGGGACAAGTTGCGCGACCAGCAGTTGCTCGGCAAATCGCAGCTCGTGATTGACCGGGCCACGTCGCTCTCGACGGGCGCGACCGCGGTGGAGGCCGCGAAGTATGGGATCACGCCCGCCGCCGTGACGGCGCTCACGAAGGAGCGCACGGATTACGACCACATCGTGAACGCGCCCGGGGTGGCCATCGCGCTGCGCAAGGCGCTCACGAAGGGTTTCCGTCCGGCGTTTAATGCGGTGGAAAGGAAGTTCGTGGACCTGGACAAGTTGATTCTCCAGTTCGGCAAGACGGCCGCCGGCAAAACGCTGATCGGGGATTGGAACGCGGCGCGCGTCATCAAGGACACCGGCCACACGGGCGGCGGCACGGCCAATCCGCCCGCCGGTGGCGGCGGCACCACGCCTGCGCCCGCGCCGACGCCATAGCCGCTGGCCGCGTGCCTTGCTTGCGTCCTCCCAGCCCTCGCTTCGCCAGAGTTCGACTATGGTGGGTCGGGAGGGTAGTTTTCCGCCGAGTGACCAATGTCCGATTCTCAATGACCAATCAGTCCCCACAACTTCCTCATCCCCCATGCTCACCATCCCCCTCTCCCTCCAGCGCACCAAGGCCGTCTCAGCCGCGCACATCTGGTTCGCCGCGAAGCCCAAGCCCGCCGATGCGCTCAAGCTCACTTACTACTACCACTGCCAGTTCACCGGCCCGGTGAAGGGCTTTGAGCGCCACGTCAAGTTCACCAAGCTCATTGACCTGACGCGCCCGGCTGAGGCCATTTTCTCCAGCTTCGGAGACAGCACGCAGAAGGAGATCAAGAAGCTGATGAAGGAGCCGGTCACGTTTGCGCTGGAGCCGGACCCGGTGGCGTTCACCCGTTTTCACGACGACTTCGCGCAGGCCAAGGGCATGAGCGCGATGGACCCGAAGATCCTCCGCTCCTACTGGCCGCACGTCGTCGTCACCAAGATCGTCGCCAACGGCGAGGATCTCGTGATGCACAGCTACGTCGTGGACCCGTCCGCCAGCCGCGCGACGCAATGGCATTCCACGAGCCAGTTTCGCGGCGCGGAAGACTCCGTGAAACGCCGTCTCATCAGCCGCGCGAACCGCCTGCTGCACTGGCGCGACATTGAGCACTTCAAGGTGATGGGCCTGCGGACGTTCGATCTCGGCGGCTACGCCCACAACACCACCGATGAGCAGCTCAAGCGCGTCAACGAGTTCAAGGACAGCTTCGGCGGCGAACTCGTCGAGGAAAGCAACTACGCCTCGGCCGCCATCACGCTGCTGCGCCGCGTGAAATCCGCCTTCAAAGGCCGGGCCAAGGCCGATTAAGCTCCGGCGAACGCATGGGCCTCAAGTCCCTCATCGCGCCAGCCGTCCACTGGGCCGCGCACGCCAGCGGCGAGTCCGCACGCCGCGCGCTGCGCCAGCACGCCGCGCGCATCATCACCTTCCACGCCGTCGGCGTGGCGGACTGCCCGGCCAAAGTTTTCGCGGCGCAAATCCAGTTCCTCCAGCAGCATTTCAAGATCGTCCCGCTCGCGACGCTGGTGAAAAATCTCCGCGAGTCGAATCCCGCGATTGACGGCCAGGTCGCGCTGACGTTCGACGATGGCCTGCGCAACAACGGCCTCGTGGCGTATCCCATTCTCAAGCGGCTTGGCGCGCCCGCGACGTTCTTCATCTGTCCCGGCGTCGTGGACGGCGGCGGATGGTTGTGGAACCAAGACTGCCGCCGCCGGCTTCTGTCACTCTCGCCGTCCGCTGCGGCTGGCTTGGCGGACAGCCTCGGCCATCCGGGCGCGAGTCCGGTCAAAATCGTGGACTGGATGAAGACGCTGCCCACGCCCTCCCGCCAGCACGTCGAACAAATCATTCGCAACTCGACGCTGAACTTCCAGCCGCGCGACAGCGAGCGGCTGCAAAACGATTTGATGGGCTGGGATGAACTCAAGTCACTAGACCCCGCGCTCATCACGCTCGGCGCGCACAGCACCAACCATCCCATCCTCGCCAACTGCACTCCAGCCGAGCTGATCGAGGAAATTCAGGACTGCCGCGCGCTGCTGGAAAAGCGGCTGGACCGGCCCGTCGAGTTCTTCTGCTACCCGAACGGCGACTTCAACCCCGCCGTGATGAAATTCGCCGCGCGCACCTACACCGCCGCCGTCACCACGCGGCCCGGCTTCGTGCGGCCCGGCGTGGACCTCCACCAGCTTCCGCGCCTCAACACGGCGCGCACGCTGCCGCACTTCACCTGGCGGCTCTTCCGTCCGAGCGCCTGACCGATGTCCGAGCAACTTCAGACGTTGAAGCTCTGGCTGCCGGCCCACCTCCGGCAGCAGCCCGCGCCTTGGCCGGACGGGGTGAAGGACATCCTCCTCTGCGTCTGCGACCACTTCGAGCCGCTGCATCACGCGGACAAGGCCGAGGCGCTCCGCCGAATGGCACAATGGAAAAACGAATTTCCGAAAAACATCGCGCCGTTCCGTGACGCCGACGGCGTGCGCCCGCGCCACACGTTTTTTTATCCCATCGAGCAATACGACCGGGACATCCTCAACGCAGTCCGAGACCTCGTGCAGCTCTCCGGCGGCGAAGTCGAGCTGCACCTGCACCACGACCGCGACACGCCGGAGAACCTCCGCGCGCGGTTGCTTGAGGGCAAGGCGCGCTTCGCGGGCCACGGCTTTCTGAGCCTCGACGCGCAGGGCAACTCGCGCTACGGCTTCGTCCACGGCGACTGGGCGCTGGACAACGCGCATCCCGACGGCCTCCAGTGCGGGGTCAACAACGAGCTGGCCATCCTCAACGAGACCGGTTGCTACGCGGACTTCACGCTGCCCTCCGCGCCCGACCCGACGCAGACGCGCACCGTCAACCGGCTTTACTACGCGCTCGACACACAGCAGCCCAAGTCCCACGACCACGGCGTGCAGGTGCGGGTGATGAATCCCGCGGGGCCGTCACCGTTCCGGGGCGACACGGCGCGCCCGCGCTACGGCGACCTGCTCATCGTGCAAGGTCCGCTGGCGCTGAACTGGGAGCGGCGCAAGTTCGGCATTCTGCCACGCCTCGAAAACTCCGACCTCACCGTCGTCAATCCGCCGCGTCCCGACCGCATGCGTTTGTGGCTGAGGCAGCACATCCAAGTCTTGGGCCGACCCGAGTGGTTTTTCATCAAGCTCCACACCCACGGTGCGCCGCCGCCGAATTCCGGCGTCTTCCTCGGCGAGCCTTGCCGCGCATTCCATCAGCACCTCGCGGAAACTTACATGGAGAAATACGGCTGGCGGCTGCACTACGTCACCGCGCGCGAGCTCGTGAACATCCTTCACGCCGCCGAGGACGGCCATCGCGGCAACCCCGGCCAGTTCCGCGACTACCGCTACAGGCTGCCGGCGGACTGAGCGGCCTGTTTGCGTCGTTGACGTGAGGTGGCCTGCGACTACATTCGGCGCGTCACCGTTATGCAAAGACCCAGTTTCCGCCGGGGCATGGATTGCCCCGGCACCGCATCCGTCGCCCGGCGTTGTGCGTTCACGCTCATTGAACTGCTCGTGGTCATCGCCATCATCGCGATCCTGGCCGGAATGCTCCTGCCCGCGCTGGCCAAGGCGAAGAACAAGGCCAAGGGCACGCAGTGTCTCAACGGCCAGCGGCAGATCGGCATCGCCTCGCGGCTTTACTGCGATGACTACGAGGGCCGCTTCGCGTGGACCTTCTCGCTGGTGGGCGCGCAACTGAACCGCACGTCGTGGTTCAATTATCTCCTGCCCTACACGCAGAACCGGCAGATGCTCCTCTGCCCAAGCCGGCCCAAGAAAATCGCCACGCTCATCAACGTGAACGGAATGCTGGTCGTGTCCGAAGGTGAGACCGCTTATCCCGCTGACGGCACCATCGTGAACTACGCCGCCAACTACAACCTCGGCGGCTCGGACTGGCAGGGCAACGCCGGCTGGCAGATCGCGCCCAAGCGCGTGGACTTGGTGGCCCGACCAGCCTCCACCGCGCACGTCACGGACGGCGGCGCGCTGGCCGTGAACAACGTCAACCCCGCCATCTGCATCACCCCGACCTCCACCCCCAAGCCCGGCTGCTGGATCATCTCCGACCCCGGCTCGAACGTAGCCGGCTCGCAGGGCGCGGTGAATCCGGGCGACCCGAACTGGGGCGGCCAGCATCTGCGGCACGAAAACCGCAGCATGGTGCTCTACGTGGACGGCCACATGGAGCAGCGCGTCAACGACTGGCATTACAGCGGCTCACCGTGGCTCGATCCCGCGCTCGGCGGGCCGTGACGAAGACAATTTGTCCGGTCACTTCCAGTGCGTGTAGAGCGTCCGCACGTCCCGGGGGTTGCCACGATAAATGAGCGCCACCATCGTCCGCTTCTGCCCGCTGATGTCCACTTCCACCTCCACTTCGAAGGTCGCGCTGCGCACCGAGACACGCTGGCCGATTTGGGCGACAGCCTGCGGGTTGATGCCCGCCACCGCGCTCAACTGATTGGGCACCCGGAACGGCACGTCGTCCTCCGTGCCATCCTGGCCATCCGGCCCCGCTCGGTAAGAGATGATGGCCTGCGCCGTGTTCGCGTCCACGCCGAGGACGACTTGCAGGACCAGCGCGGAAGCGGTGTTGAGGTTGACCGACCGCATGGAGGTGGTGGTGAACATGTCGCGCAGCGCGTTGGTGTAGATCGGACCGGTGTATTTGTTCATCACCAGCGCGCGGCCGGTCACGCTGCGCGGCACGTCAATCTTGCTGAGGTCGGTTCCGAAAAACATGTCCGGGGTCACGCCGCGGATGAGCATCAGCTCGGTCAAGTCATCCAGCGGACCGTTCTTCGCCTGATACGGCGGGTTCAGGCCGAGGTAATAATCGCTCTCCGCCCCGCTGAGACGTGGCTGGTCGTCGGGATCAATCCAGTCGAGGATCGAGTCGGAAATCTGGCTGGCCTCGCTCACATCCACGCCGCAAAGCTTGAGCGCCTGCCCGAGGATGATCGGGTCGGCGGCGTTGATGTTCACCTTCCGCTCGCAGTCGGTGATCTTCACGTTGAACGTGCCCGCGCCGAGCGTCACGTTCGTGAGCGAGACGGCCGCGAGAGCCTCGTTCGTGCCCATCGGGCCGCCCGCCCATTTCTGGTTCAAGGCGTCGTAAGGCTCGGTGGGAATCTGCATTGACTGCGCCACGACGAAGCGCGCCAGCTCGACGCCGGACCGGCCGAACCACTCGTAGTCCGCGTCGTGCGAGGCGTTGCGCGCAAGCGTGGTCTCGACCTTCACCGAGTAGGCGAAGCCGCCCGCCAGCACCGCCAGCACCATGATGACGAGCATCACGATGATGAGCGCGATGCCGGAGCGGCTTTGGGTGCGCAGCGTGAGATTCATAGATGCCGCTGGGTCATTTTCCGTGAGGGCCGGGAGGCGGGTTCATCACGTTGACACCGGGCGTGGGCTGGTTGACGCCTTGCAACTGGCGCAGCACGCCTTCCCCGCCGGGTGAAATCACACTGCTGACCAAAACCGCTGGCGCGGAGCCGGCCTTGCCATCGCCGCCGAAGCCGAGCGTCACGCGCATCATCTTGGGCACTTGATTGGTCTGCAGCCACTCCACGTCCCAGTCATTGAGGTTCGTGCTCCAGAACTCCATGCCGAAGACAGCGAGGTTGCGCGAGAGCGTGAGCGTGTAGGACTCCTCGATGGGCGAGTTCGTCGGCGTGAGGATGGAGGTCTGCCGCAGCACCAGCGTGGGCGGGCCGTTGTTGGTGCCGGGTTGCGCGGCGAAGGTCACGCGCCGCAGCGGCTGGTTCGGAAACATTCCGCTGCCAGGGAAATTCTCCGGCAGGTGCGCGACAAAACTCAGGAACGCGAACTTCTCGTCCGTGGTGTCCGCGATGAAGGAATAGTAGCGCGGGTTGCCCGCGTAGAGCACGGCGGAGGCGAGCGACTGCTCCAGCGCCTGCCGCGCGATGCGCATCCGCTGCACCTCGTCCGCGGCGGCGTTGCCCACCTTCGACGCGCGCAGCACGGCGGTCCAGCTCGCGTAGATCGCCGTCATCACCAGCGTGAGGATGCCCATCGCGATGATGATCTCGATGAGGGTGAAGGCGCGGGAAGAAGTTGAGAGTTGAAAGTTGAGAGTTGAAAGGCGACGCACGGAGGGACGCGACCAGTCACTTGTCACCTGCCACTTGTCGTTTGCCAGTTTCATCGTCTTAGTCCCGTGCTCATGCCCATCTGCGACTCCGGCCGGTAGAGAAAGATGGACAACGTGCTCTGCGCGGGGAACCGCCCGCCCGCCGAGCCGTCCAGCACCGTGAAGTCCACCTGGAACAGGCCGTTGGTGGCGACCATCGTGATGTTGCGGCTCCATGAGACGCCGGGGTAAAGCGAGCCGAAGTCGCCCGCGTCGCTGCCTTCCTCGAGCTTGTTCGTGAGCGACAGCTCGGACGCGAGGCTGCCGATGTCCACTGTTGGTTTTTGGAGGCGCTGAATGTGTCTGAGATTCGTGGACACCAGCTCCAGAATCACAAACACACACATGAAGAAGATGCCGATGGCGATCATCACTTCGAGGAGCGTGAAGGCAGCGAGTTGGCGGGTGGGGCGCGTCTGTCCCAGCGCGCCGTTTCGGCGGCGCGGGCACGCAACGGCACGCTGAGGACAGGCGCGCACTGCCAACTCACCGTCACTTGTCACTTGCACGTTCATCGCATCACCTCGAAGTCGGCCTTGCCCGTGACCGGATCGAGCGTGATCTTGCGCAGCTCGCCGCTCAACGACCGCAGCACCACCGTGAATTCGTCACTCGTGCCATTGCCATGGAAACGCACCGCGACGGCCTCGGCGTCCTTGAGCATCTGGAAGTTGACCGCCAGTTCCTCGATCCCGACCTCGCTCGGCAGCTTCAGCGTGAAGACGCCGTGGCCTTCGCCGGCTTTTGGCTCAGGCCGCGCATCGCCGCCGCCGGAACCTTCGGTCTGGCCGGTGGGCGTGACATCGAACGTGTAGTCCTGCGGGCGGATGCGGAGTTCCACGACCGCGCCGCGCAAAATGGCCTGCGCGCGGGCGGTGGCGCAGGCTTCCATCACGCCTTGCAGCGCGAGGCGCATCGGCGTCTTGTTCTGCGCGGAGACGAAGGCGGGGATCGCGACGGTCATGAGGATCGCGATGATGCCCACGACGATCATGATCTCGATCAGCGTGAAGCCGGAGCGCCCTGCCCGCCGCTTGTCCCGGCTTGTCTTCATCGTCCACCAAAGCTTTCGCCGATGCTCGACGTGATGGCGAACATTGCTTGAAGCACGCTCATCAGCAAGAACACCACCACGATGGCGATGCCGATGATCATCACCGGCTCGATCAAATTCATCATCACACGCAGCGTCGTGTTGAGGTCGCTCTCGTAAGTCTCGGCCACGTTGCACAATGCGCCGGGCACGTCGCCCGTCTCCTCGCCGATGCGGATGAGGTCAATCATCAACTGCGGGAAAATCTGGCTGCGCGCGAGCGGCTGCGCGATGGTCTTGCCGTCGGTGACAGCCTCGCGGGTCTTCGCGATGGCTTCCTTGAGCACGATGTTGGGCAGCACCTGCTCGGTGATTTTCAACGCGGTGAGAACCGAGACGCCGTTGCCCATGAGCGTGCCCAGCGTGCGCGCGAACTGCCCGAAAAGATAGAGCCGCATCACCTTGCCGAGGAGCGGGACGTTGAGCTTCCAGCGGTCGAGCAGGCGCCGTCCCACGTCACTCGCGCGGAACCGAAGGTAAATGATCGAACCTGCCACCGCTGTGAGCGCCATCGTGAGCAGCCAGGCTGGATTGCGAAAAAACTTGCTGATGCCGACGAGCAACTGCGTCGAGGCCGGCAACTGCGCCTTCATGCCCTCGAAGAGCGAGAGGAACGTCGGCAAAATGAAGGCGATGAACACCACGACCATCGCCAGCCCCACCAGCATCACAATCACCGGATAGATGAGCGCGGACTGCACCTTCGCGCGCACCTCGGCGAACCGCTCGTAGTGTTCCGCGAGCCGCCGCAGCACTTCTTGGAGCGAGCCGCTCTGCTCGCCGGCGCGGACCATGTTCACATACATGTCCACGAAGACGACCGGCTGCTTCGCCATCGCGTCGGACAAGCTGCGGCCCTCGGTCACGTCCTGCTTCAACTGTTTGCTGACCTCGGAGGGAATGCCCTTCGAGCCAAGATAGGTCATGCTGTTCAACGCCGTGGTGATGGGCATGCCGGCGCGAAGAAGGTTGGCGAGCTGCTGGGTGAAGGACGCCAGCTCCTGCATGGTCGGCTGGCGTGGGCGCAGCGCCACTTCACGCAACGCGGGCGGGAGAAACCGGGTCAGCGAAATCGAAACCGCCGCCTTGCCCGGCGTCGCCGCCGCGCCGCCCTTGGCCGCCTCGACGGCGACCGGGAACAATCCCATGCGGTCAATCTGCGCCAGCGCCGCGCCGCGGTCGTTGACTTCGAGCAGGCCGCTGACGGTTTCGCCCGAACGCTTGCGGGCCTTGTAGCTGAATTGCGCCATGTGACTGGGCGATACTTAACCAGCGGGGCGGAAAAGTTGCGAGCGGAGAAGCGCCGCGCCCAGGCTGGCGGACTGGCTGGCAAGGCGGGTTTCGTCGCGGGACAGCGGCGGTTCACGCTCAACTGTGATCGCGGCTGAAAACGATGCCGACACACGAACGCCGACACCGGCGAACGCTGTCTCACTCTGGCGTATCCGCCGAAAAGCAACGCTCTCAATCCAGCAGTTTCTCGCCGCGCGTGTATTTTTTCACCGCATCGCGATCGAGTGTGAGGCCGAGACCGGGTTTCGCGGGAATCGCGAGCATGCCGTCCGCGTCGAGGTGCCAGCCGCCGGCGGTGATTTCATCAATGAACGGCGAGCCGGTGAGATACTCGACGAGGTCGGTGCCGGGGAACGCGGATGCGAGTTGCAGGTCCGCCGCAAGGCCGACCGCAGTGTTCCAGCCGTGCGGGATGAAGCGCACGCCGTGTTCCTGTGCCATCCACGCGATGCGCCGCTCCTCGCTGATGCCGCCGACTTTCGTCACGTCGGGCTGGATGATGTCGAACGCGCGCGCTTCGAGGAACGGCTGGAACGCCTGCCGCCGCGTGAGCACTTCGCCGCCGGCGATGGGCACGGGCGAATGCTCCCGCAGCTTCGCGAAGTCTTCGAGCGCGTCGGGCACGAGCGCTTCCTCGAACCAAAACACGTCGTAGTCCGCGAGCATCTTCGCGGTGTTGAGAGCCCACTTGTAGCCGTTGTTCCAATGCGCGTCGCTGCCACCGGCATCCACCATGAGCTTATTGTCCGCGCCGACCGCTTCTCGCGCGGCTTTCACGATTGCCTCGTCGGTCCTCGCATCGCGACGACCGAACGGCCCCCAACCGATTTTGAAAGCGCGAAATCCCTGCGCTTTCGCGCGCAGCAGATGGTCGCGCAGCTTCGCAGGCTCATCCATGAGCAGCGACGCGTAAGGCTGCACGCGCTCGCGGTAGCGCCCGCCGAGCAATCGCCCGACCGGCTGCCCCGTCGCCTGCCCGAGCAAATCCCACAGCGCGATGTCCACGCCGCTGATCGCGTGCGTGATCGATCCACCGCGCCCGAGCCAGAACATGTGCTGGCTCAGCTTCTCGCTCACGCGCTCCGGCTCGAGCGCGTTCTCGCCGCGGTAGAGCGGCTCCAGCACCGCGAGCGCCGCGCGCACGAGCGCGTCATTCGTGAACACGCTGCCGAGGCCGACCGCGCCTTCGTCCGTGTGCACGGCGATGAGCGTGTGGACGCAGTCTTCAGGCCGCAGTTCGTTGCTCCAGCCGCCTTCGGGTGTTGCGCCGCACAGACCAGCGCAGCGGATTTCTCGGATTTTCATGATGATGTTTTTGGAACCACGAAGACACGAAGATCACGAAGAAAACTTTTCGCGGCTCCTGTCTTCGTGTCCTTCGTGACTTCGTGGTTCATCTGTAGCGTGCTCGTTGGAAAAGTTTCACCCTCGGTGTGAATGGCACGTTTGCGTCGAGCGGGAAAATCGGGCGCGCGCATTTCGTGTGGCCGAGCGAGCGGAGGTTCGCGCTCGTCGAGCCGGGCGCGTCCACGTCCACGTAGCGCGCGGCCCACGACTTGAACATGTGCGGCTCGCAGTGCGGCGACTTCACGACGACCGCGCCGAAGTGCCGCGGATCGCAGCCGTGCGCGAGGAACAGCGCGCGGTCGTAGAGGCTCACGGCGCGGCTCGTGACGATGAGCGTGAAGCCGCGGAACTGAATCACCGCCGTGCGCCCCGCTTGCCACAACTCGCGCGTCGTCTCGCTTTGAAACCAGCCGTCCGACAACATCCGCACGCGGCCTTCGATGGGCAGCGGCGTGAATCGTTGCGTATCGAGCGCGCCGCCGACGGTCGTCTTCACCGTGTTGCCCACGTCGGCAGCAAACGCTGCGTCCACTGCACGCGCGTCCACGATGGGAATGAGCGCGGTGCCTTCGTAGCCCGCGTCGAGCAGCGCGCGCAGAATCGCATTGCTGTCGCCCGACGCGCCGGAACTCGTCGCATCCGCCGCGTCCACGAGCACGACGGTGCCGCTCTTGCTTTCCCTCGTGATGCGCGCCGCGTCCGCGAGGCTCGTGAGCGGCACCTGCATTTTCTCGTGATGCTCCCAAAACAAATTCGCGATGCGCAGCGCCTCGCGCTCCGCGCGCGCCGGATCGTTGTCCGTGACTACGAAACTGTTCGACGCGAGCGCGGGCACGTCGGTGAACGGATTGCCCCACATCATCGCCGCCGAGAGTCCACCGGGACTTTGCTCGATGTCCTTCACCGCATTCACCGCGTGGCGGATGGAGCCGGACTCGGTGATGAGTTCATCGCCGCGCACGAGCGCGGGCACCGTGACCTTTGCCGTCACCGGCTTCACCTCGCCCGCGACGATGCGCAATAGCAGTCGCGCCGCGCGCTCGCCCGTGCTGAAAAAATCCACGTGCGGATACGTGTGAAACGCCACTGCCGCATCGCTGTGCTCGAGCATCCGGTCCGTAAGGATGCCGTGCAAATCGAGCGAGATGACGATGGGCACGCGCTCGCCGACAATCCTCCGCGTCTCCGCGAGCAGCCAGCCCTCAGGGTCGCCCTCGCTCTCCGTCGCCATCGCCCCATGCAGCGAAAAATAAATCCCATCCACCGGCGGCGCGGCCTTGATGCTCGACAAAATCTCTCCCGCGATCCGCGCAAACGCCGTATCCGCGAGCGTCCCCGCCGACGTGATGAAATGCGCGCTGCACGCCGGCACCAGCTCCACGTCCGGCGTTGTATCGAAAACACGCAACGCCCCGCCGACCTCACTGCGCACGGTGCGGTGGTAGTCGAGAATCGCTTGGCCGTGCCGCATCGTGAAATCCTCGTAGCCGCTCAACACGGGGTTGAACGTCGAGACCTCCTGCTTGCATTCGGCGATGAGGATGCGTGGCATGGTGAACTTGGGCGAAGATTACCGGTTCACCTGTGGGAACCGCAAGCGGGTTGACGGCAAACCGGCGGGGCCGAAAGGTTCCGAGCCGCGCCCGGTGATCGGCTGGCTAGTTTTGACCATTTTCACGCAAGTCATTGTGTCCAATATGGGTGGGAAAAAAACCATCGCTCCAGACACTGAAATCAGCATTCCAGACACTGGATTTACGACTCCAGACATTGAAATTAGGGCCTCAGACACTGAACCTGGCGCTCCCGGGACTGGTCGGCCTCCCTTCCACTGGATTTAGGGCTTCAGACACTGGAATTACGGCTTCCGGGGAGGTCGGAAGCCTTGATTTCAGTCCCGGAGAGGCGCTTTCAGCAGGCTGGCCTCATCCTGCCGGAGCCGCGGGACATGGTTTGTGCCCATATTGATTGGCCGACCACTCCAGCACCTTGGGCGCGGCAGATGATGTCCTCAAGAGCGGGCGGTGAGGCGCTTCCCCTCGCCCTCCGAGGGAGAGGGAGCCGTCGCGCTAGTCGTCATCGTCCTTCGGCGGGTGCGCGAAGACGAAGGCGGCGCGGACGGGCGCAGGCATCTTGCTCCCGGGGCCGCGCACGCTGCGCCAGATGATTTCGTTCAGGATCAAGTCATCGGCGGCGTCTTCCTTCGTGAAGTCCAGCTTGCGCGACTTCTCCGCGCCCCAGGCGAGCTTTCCGTTGCGCTCGGTCACGTCCACGTTCGCGGGCAGCCCGGCGTAGGGGCGCAGGTCGGGCTTCGGCTGGAAGGAATTAAACATCGGCGTGGCGGCGGCATCGAACTGCGACATCGGGCGCAGGCCGAGGATGAGTTCCATCGTGCGCAGCATCGAGCTGGTGGAATACATCGTGGAGTCCACCACGCCGCGCCTGGTGTAGGGGCTGATGACGAGCGCCACGGTGCGGTGCGCGTCCACGTGGTCGGGGCCGTTCTGCGCGTCGTCCTCCACGACGAAGATGGCGGTCTGCGGCCAGAACTTCGATTTCGTCACTGCCTCGACGAGTTGCCCCAGCCCGAGGTCATTCTCGGCGACGCACGCGGTGGGCGTCCACTTGCTGAACGTGGTGCCGGCGGTGTGGTCCTGCGGGAGGCGGATGACTTGCAGGCGCGGCATGTCGCCCTCGGCCTCGAAGCGCTTCAGCTCGCTGATGAACCGCCCGGCGCGCTTCACGTCGGGATAGTCCAGGTCGAAGCCGTGGTAGCCGGGGTCGAAGCGGCCGACGAGCGACTTGAGCCGCGCGGTCGCCGGGTCGCCGAGCTTCTTGCTGTTCTGCACGAACTCGCCGTAGCTGCGGAAACTCACCTTGGCCTCCGCCGCCACGTCCCAAAGATAGCCGCCGGCGGGCGTGGCGATGGGGAAGTTGCCTTCGGCGGGATAGGTGTATTTCTTGTGCTTGTTGTGGCCGTAGCTCAACGGCCAGAACTTCTCCACATAGTCGCTCGCGTAGGCGGCCATGCTCCACTCGTGGCCGTCCGCGCTGACCTCGCTCTCGACGTAGAAGTTGTCGAGCAGCACGAAGTCGCGCGCGAGCCGGTGGTGGTTCGGCGTCACGCGTTCGGGGAAGAGGCAGAGCTTGGCGTCGCCGCGGCCTTCCTTCATGTCGCCGAAGACCTGGTCGTAGGTGCGGTTCTCCTTCACGATGTAGAGGCAGTATTTGATGGGGCTGGCCTCGCCGAGCTTGCCGGGAATGGGACTGTCCGCTGGACGCGCGGTGGCGATGGAGTTGTCGCGCTTGAGCGGCGAGCACGCGTAAGCCTGCGCGGTGTATTTCTCCAACTGCTTCTCGAAGTCCGCGCGCTTCGGCAGCTCGATGATGCTCAAGGTGCCTTTGAACAACCCACCGATGTATTCCACCATCGTGCCGGGCGCGGGCTTCTTGCCGGGCTGCGGGCCGCCGGGATTCGCCTTCGAGATGATGCCCTTGCCGTTCGCGATGAGCAGCTTCTTGCCGTCCGGCGTCACACGAACGGAGGTCGGATACCAGCCGGTCGGAATGAAGCCGAGCGAACGGCTCTTGCCGCGCACGCTCACGTCCACGACGGCGAGCGTGTTGATGTTCGCGTTGGCGACGAAGAGAATTTTCTCGTCCGGCGTGAGCGCAAGGCTGTTGGGCGTCGCGCCCGGAGGCGACTGCGGATACAGCGCGGCCCAAATCGTCTCGGTGGTCACGCCCTTCTCGGTGTCAATGACGGTGACGGTGTTGCGATGCGCGTTGGCGACGTAGAGCAGCTTGCCGTTCTTGGTGAGGAGCATTTCGTTCGGGTGCTCCTCGGTGGCCCAGCGCGCGATGACTTGGTTCGACCTGAGATCAATCACCGCGACCTGCGCCTGCGCCCAGAGGCTCACGTAGAGCCGCTGCTTCTTCTCGTCAAGCCGACACGCGTAAGGATACGGCGCAGTGGCGTCTGCGGGGTCGAGCGCGGCCTCGGCGCGCTTCGTGATGGCGGCCTCGTCCTCGGTTTGCGCGACGGCGGGCACTTGGATTTTGGACTTTGGACTCTTGGACTCCGGCCCGACGACGAAGTCGAGCACGTTGGACTTGGCGTTCAAGTCCACCTTCGTCACGCGCTGGCCGAGGACGTTGGCGACGTAAAGATGTTGCGCGTCCGCCGTGAGCGCGAGGCCGGCGGGAATGCCGCGCTCGGCGACGTTGCGCAGGCGAATGTCCTGCTCCTTGCCGAGCGCGCCGGTCAGCGCGCCGAAGTCGAAGCAGCGCACGACCTCGCTGCCAGCGCCGCTGGCGTAGAGGCGCTTGCCATCGCGCGAGAACTCGAGGCCGTAGAACGTCTCCTCGATCTTGGTGCGCGTGAGCACCATCGCCGTCGTGATGTCCACGACCGCGATCTCATGCGCGCTGTGGCCCGCGTGCAGCACAACGGCGAACTTGCCATCCGGATGCAGCGCGATGTTGACCGGAAAATCCGCGAGGTCCACCTGCGTCCCGGCAGGCCGCAGCGACCACATGTTCGGCAGGAGGACGGAGCCGTCGGGCTGCTTGCCGGGCCACTGAGCAGGCTTTGAGTTTTGAATTCCTGGTTTTGCATTGGGCGCGTCGGCAGCGGAGAGTGACACGACGAGCGAAGCGCCGAGGAGCACGGCGCGCAGCGGGTGGGCCAGAAGCATGGGCGGTTTATGCCACGCTCCCCGCGGCACGTAAACAGGCAAGACGCCCGGCCGGATACAGATTCGGGAAATAATGGCCGGCTGCGTCCAAGTGCAACGTCCCTTCGATGAACTGGAGGCGGCCAGCCGTTGCGCGAGCAGCTCGCCCGTGACCTTCCGGCGGTCCGTAGTGACCTACGACGACATCCGGAACAACGTGGGCATTGAGATTGAGCTGCCGAGGAAGGGGTGATGCTGGCAGGAAGCGTCCTTGTCACCCAAACGATGGCTTTTGACCCCGCCGCCGCTGGATTTGGCCTGTTTACCCTCGCGGAGGCCATTTTTGCCCTTCCCGACGCCATTGCCGCCGTGCCGGATGGTGCATTGCACATAGCCGATGCCGTAAATCGCATGGCCGATGCGATATTTCGCATGGCCGAGGTGACGTTTCGCATAGGGCAGGGAATCCCGTGCATGGCGGCTGCTTCAGGTCGCGTGGGGTTTATCGCATCCCTCGTGGGGTGCATCTCACTTGCTGACAACCTCTTATTAGCACCCGGCTTCAACCGGGTGAAAAAAGTGCACGGGATGAAGCAACGGTTTCAACCGTTGCTTCGGGGCGGCCGGGTCAAAGCCGTTGAAACGGCTTTGACCGCGTTGGCTCCTCACGCCCGGCTAAAGCCGGGTGCTAATGAGAAAAGACCAAGCTGCAATAAACTGAGATGCGCCCCGTGGCCCGCCGGCTACACCTTCCCGATCCACTTCCGGTCTTCCCACACGGCCTTGAGCGAGGTGAGGTTCTTCGAGTCGAGCATCTTCATGGCGGCGGTGCCGAGGTCGCCTTTCTTGAGCGCGTGCCAGGCGTCGCTCACGTTGATGGCGACGTGCTGGAGGACGCTGGGGTCGCGGTAGCAGTCAATCATGCAGCGCGTGCAGCCGTCGCGGATGAGCTTGGAGTCGTCCCACTCATGGATCTTGCACATGGGCTTCTCCCAGAAGTGGCAGCGGTAGAGGTCGAGGTTCCAGTCGAGGTAGAAATACTTGTGCCCGCCCAGGCAGCCGAACTGCTCCCGCTCGCCGCGCAGGTGCCGCTGCATCTCGGTGAGCGACTCCGTGGGGTTCACCACCGGATAGCCGCTGTTGTGCTTCATCCGCTTGATGTTCTCGAACAACTCGATCAACTCGGCGTTGTTGAAGTTCACCAGGCCGCTGTCGCTGAAGCTGAGGTAACTGCTCGCGAGGTTCGTGAGCGGGTAGCTGAAGGTGCAGCTCTCGAAGCCAAGCGTGCGGAGGAAGTCGGGCAGCTTCTCGTAGTCCTCGATCAGCCGGCTGGCCGTGATGCTCGCGGTGGTCTGAATGCCGACGCTGTGGAAATACTCGTTGGCCCGCTTGATTTTCCGGCACACGTCGGGCAGGCCGCGATTCGCCTCGTGCTTCGCCACGTCGTGCGCGTCAATGGACATGATGACGCTGGTGAGGCCGTCGCTGGCGAGGCTCTTGAGGTTGTCATCGGTCCACAAGCCGCCGTTGGTGCAGATCATCGGATGGATGCCCTGCTCGGCCGCGTAGCGCACCATCGGACGGAGGTCGCGGTGCGCCATCGGCTCGCCGCCGACGAAGAGCAGGTAGCCGATGTGGTTGCGCTTGGCGATGTCCACGACGTCCTTCGCCTCCCGGAGCGTGACGCTGTGGCGTTTCTTGGGGTCAAACTGCGAGCGCGCGAAGCCGCAGAAGCCGCAGTCGGCGTTGCAGATGTTCGTGATGGCGAACTGGAGATAGCCGTGGCCGCCGTGGTTGAGCACGTCCTTGAAAAGCTGCCAGCCGGAGGTCTGTGGTCGCGCGACCGGCTTGGAGAAGTCAGCGACGGGTGATGACCAGCGCGCGGTAGTGGCAGGGACGACGGGCGTTTCAGAGACAACAGTGCTCATCAAACAAGCGCCGGATAGTGCGGAACGGTCGAAGGCCGGGCAAACTTTTCTTTGCGCCGCCGGACACGCCGATTACGCTGCGCGGGAACTTGAACCACTAATGGACACTGACCTGCACTAATGAAGATTGAGACGACAACCCGAGAAATCGGCTTCCTTCCCATTAGTGCCAATCAGTGCAGGTCAGTGGTTTTTGTGTGATGAAGAACATCGTCTATTTCGACCTGGAAACGCAGAAGTCTGCGGACGACGTGGGCGGCTGGGGCAACATCCGCCGCATGGGCATGAGCGTGGGCGTGACCTACAGCACGGCCCGCGGCGAATACCGCATCTACGGCGAGCGCGAGGTGAACGAGCTGATCGAGGAACTGCGGCGCGCGGACTTGGTGGTGGGCTTCAACACGGAGCGCTTCGACTTCGAGGTGTTGCAAGGGCACAACGAGTTTTTCGATCACACGCAGTTGCACTCGCTGGATTTGCTTGTGGACCTGATGAAGACTTTGCCGCACCGGCTCTCGCTGGATTCGATTGCCACCGCGTCGCTGGGCGTGGAGAAGACCGCCGACGGGATGCAGGCGCTGCGGTGGTATAAGGAAGGCAAGCTGCTCGAGATCGCCGAGTATTGCTGCTACGACGTGAAGGTGACGAAGCTCGTGCATGAGTTTGGCCAGGCGAACAAGCAGCTTTTCTACACGAACAAGTTCGGCGCGAAACTCTCCGTGCCGGTGAAGTGGTGAACTGTGGAATCCGCCACTCTCATTAGCACCGGGCTTCAGCCCGGTGGTGGCGAAACGCCATGGGGAAGCCGTTTCAACGGCTTCCCCGACGCAGCTGAATGCCAGTCTGCACGAAAACCGTTGAAACGGTTTTCGCGCTTAACGGCCGACAACACCCGGCTGAAGCCGGGTGCTAATGTGAGATGACTGCGCACACACCAACTGTTGAAGCTTGCCAAGGTCCGCGCCTCACGCTCCTCCACGAATTCCGCACGATCCTCCAACCGCTCAATCTCGCCGAGCATTTCCCCACGCCGCAGCCGCTCGAAGTCGAGCTGGGCGCAGGTGACGGCTCCTTCATCGTCGAGTGGGCGCGACGGAATCCGACACGAAACTTCCTCGCAGTCGAGCGGCTCTTGGGCCGCATCCGCAAGCCGGACAAGATTGCCCGCCGCCTCGGCCTCACCAACCTCAGTCTCGTGCGCATCGAGATCGGATACTTCTTGGAATACTTGCTTCCGCCCGCGAGCGCCGACGCCATCCACGTCTATTTCCCCGACCCGTGGCCGAAGGTGAAGCACGCGAAGAACCGGCTCATCAACGAACGCTTCACCGCGCTGGCCGCACGCGCGCTCAAGCCCGGCGGCGTGGTGTATCTGCGCACGGATCACGCGGATTACTTCGCGCAGATGCTTGCGGTCTTTCGTGCGGACAAGTCCTTCACCGAAGTGGAAACGCCCGCCGACCTCGCCGCGTTGACCACCGACTTCGAGCGCGAGTTCAACGCGAAGGGGATTGCCACAAACCGCTGCGCGTGGCGAATGAGCGGAGTCTGAGTGGCTTCCAACTACGCACGCATGAACCTCACCTGCTCCGATGCCGTTGGGCACCGCCAACGCCCTTCCCCCTCACCCCGGCCCTCTCCCGCCGGGAGAGGGAGAAAGGCCGCCAGCTTCATGTGCGAGCAACGCATCCCGACTCAGTCCGCCGTTGACCTAGAGTCGGCGTGTGTGCGGCGACCGGCGCACGTGCGCGGCTGTTCCCTCTCCCAGCGGGAGAGGGTCAGGGTGAGGGAGAACGGTGCGTTGCTGCTGTTGTTCGCTTGCCTCAGTTGCATCATCCCCACCCGCGCCGCCGAGCCGTTTTGGTTCAACACGCTCATCGCCAACTGGACGGACTACGGCACGCCGGAATACTTGGACTTCGTCGGCGAGGCCAAGCCGCAGGTTGCGCAGGTGGGCTTCTACGGCGTCACGTTTTACAGCGTGGCGCACACGAAGTTTGGCAAGGGTTATCCGGCACACTTCCCCATCGAGGGCACCAAGGAGTGCGGCGAGTTCTTTGCGAACTTGAACAAGGAAATCCACGCGCGCGGCACGAAGGTGGTCGGCCACTTCAACACCACGTTCATCCTGGGCGATCCGGAGAAACGCGCGGGCTTCTTCGACTGGTATCACAATGGCTGGGACACGAAGGCGCTCGGCCCGAAGCCCGCGCCCGACCCAACGCAGATGCTTTCTGTGGACGTTGACGGGAAGCTCATCACGACCAGGAGCTACAACATCGGCGGCTGGCCCGAGTATCACGGCTGCCTCAACAACCCGCTCTGGCGCGCGTGCCTCAAGGCGATGATGACCGACGCCATCGCGCGCGGTGTCGACGGCCTCATCGCCAACTATTACTACCGCCGCGACTGCATGTGCCCGCATTGCGTCGGCGGTTTCCGCGCGTGGCTCGGGACAAATTACTCGGCGGGCCAACTCAAAGAGCAGTTCGCCATCGCCGATCTGAAGGCGCACACGTTCAAGGAAATCCCTTCGTGGCACGACCCGAAGACCACTTCGCCCTACAAGCTGGCCGCGCTGAAGTGGACGCAGCTCTCGCTCAAGGACGCCTTCGACGACGTGTTCATCACACATGGTCGCAAGCTCAAGCCGGACCTCATCGTCGCGCAGTGGAATCATCTCGGCGCGTTCGGACAGATCAGCGGCGATGAACGCTGCCTGCTGCCCGGCGGCGTGTGGGGACGCGACGAAAGTTATCTCTGGTATAGCACCGGCAACGCGGCGTCGCAGACTGATCTCGCGAACGGCGATCTCGGCGACGGCACCTTGCAACTGCGCTACGTGCGCGGCGCGTTTGGGCCGAAGCCCTTCGTGCTCGGGAAATACGAGCAGACCCGCACGCGCGCGACCATCGCCGAGGGCATCGCCAACGGCGGTGCGGGCATGGGCTTTTACGCGAACTTCAAGAACCCGGCGGGCCGCGAGGCGATGACGACTTACTTCCGCTTCGCGCACGAGCATCGCGACCTCTACATTGGTGCGCAGCCGGCGGCGGAGCTGCTGCTGCTCTATCCGCGCAGCGCGGTGCAGCGCGGCGATGTCGAGCCGGTGGCCCGCTTCAAGGCCATCGGCCACCAGCTTGCGCGGGAGGGATACACGTTTGACATCGTGCCTGATGACATCGTCACTCGCTCACAACTTGAGCAACATCGCGTCGTGGTTGGCACCGGCCCGGAAGCTGAGCGCCGTGGAGTTCTCGGTGCTCCGGTGCGGCTCGCTGTGGAGACGGCACCCGCCGATGACCAAGTTGCGAAGTGGCGAAGCGATCTGATTGGTATCACTCGCCGCGAAGGTGCGCCGACAGTGGTCACTTCCGTCCTCAGCCAGCCCAAGCGCCGCATCGTCCACCTCGTGAACTACAATCGTGAGGAGCCGCCGAAGAACATCACGATGGGGCGCGGCCCGCACGACGAGAAGCCCCTCGCAGTCGAAAGTCTCACTATCCGGCTCGCTCTCCAGCCCGGTGAGCGAGTGAAATCCATCCGGCTATTTTCACCTGACGCCGAGGTCAGCGTCGGGCCGGCGGGTTTGGTGCAGCGTGCGGGTGAAGCCGCCTTTACCGTGCCGCGCATGTTGATTTACACCATCGCTGTGGCGGAACTGGAATAGGCTGGCAAAGGGTGACGTTGAGCGGCTCCGTTCCATCAACGCCCGGCTTGCAGTCCCCGCCGGAATGCGGACACTGCGCTCATGCGACCGTTTCAAATCATTTTCACGCCCATCGGCGCCGCCGAGCTGTCCAAGATGCCCAAGGAGCTGCAACTCCAAATCCTTGGCGAGTTTCGCGGCCTGCCACAGGAGGTCATCAGCACCGAGCTGGAACGGTTTGGCAAGCTGGAGCGCGACGGTCATGTGCTGCACCGCTTCCGTGTCGGCGACTACCGGATTTACTTCGAGCGCCACGAGCTGGGCGTGCTCGTGCAGCGCATCCTGAGCAAGAACTCGCTGAAGGACTTTCTCTTCCGGTCCAGCCTGCCGATGGGCGAAGACGAGGCCTTGCAGGACAACCCGAAGTTCTGGGACTTGATGCAGTCGGCGAAGGCGAAGTGAGAAGTAATTAGCGCTTAATATCGGAGGCGCGCGCTGGATGATTTTCTGGAGTGGTTGCCCGGTGTGACACGCGATCAAGTCAAGACGGTATTGCACAACGCGGAGCAAAACTTGGCGGCTACGTAGCCGCGATTCGCCACATGGGAATTCTGTTCGACCAGGGATGCGACCACACTCCGAGCAGCTCGACAGTTGCCATGCTCAGGTTTGATTTCGGGCTGGCCTTTTTTAAGACCTTCACGATGCACCCGAACACGTCGTCGCTCCCCTTGCTGTCAAAGTGTTCAGTGGTGTCAGGATCGAAGAGATGATGCGGATGGACTGAGACGCGGTGAACTTCGAGAACGAGCGCCGCACCAACGCATACCACCTTGGCGGCGCGGCGGTCTTGGCGGTCAGCGGCGTTCCGTGCAAGCAGCATGCATACATGCTGCATACACCACGGCCTTTCTCAGAGCCACGGAGTGCTAAGAAACGCAGGGTTTTTCTGGGAAAATCGCGGACTGGCGGAAGGGGTAGGATTCGAACCTACGGATGGGTTGCCCCATCTCCTGATTTCGAGTCAGGTGCCTTTAACCACTCAGCCACCCTTCCAACCGTTTATCCACAACGACCCACGACGTAATTGGAACGTCCATCTTGACCATTTGATACTGCAATCTGACACTGGGCGCGTGAAATGCCCGAAACGCAGCCCAGCAACGCCTGCCGCGTCGAAATCATGGCAGAAGACGCCGTATGCAAACTGATCCGATATGTTCCATCTGGGGCGTATTTTGCGAGGATTCGGGTTGGCGGCAAGCTGATTCGCCAAAGCCTCAAGACGAAGGTTCTTACGGTCGCGAAGCTCCGGCTCGCGATTTGGAGAAGCGGGAGCGGTCCTACTTGGAGGCGCAGGCGAAGCTGGGGGGAAGGTGATGCGGCGTTCCGCGAACTGGTGAAACTCTGGCGGGAGCGAATGGAAGCAGATCAATCGGTCAAGCGTCGCACCAAGACTTACTACGCGGAGCAGCTTGAAGCCGGAGACGAGGCCGTGGTCGTGCACCAATTTCTCCTTGGCTGCGAGCGGTTCGTTGGCGGAGCTTTTCGAAGACGTTTCAAAGCCGGTTAAGTTCAGGCCGGCTTCGCTTGCACTCGCTTGTGGTGTGCGTCCAACCCGTCCGCTAAAAATCGAATGATAGCGCGTTGCTTGTCGCAGCAGAAAAGGAAGGGGAATGGATTGAAGGTTTGCCGGGCTGATAACGCGGTCTGTCCTCAAGCGCTCCTCCCACTTTCAACGATCAAACGATCGTGAATCCACGAAGAAAACGCATCAAGAACTCAAGCACCTTCACTGACAATTGCCACGACTGACGTGTCAGGAATTGTGCCCGAACTCACGGCGTTTGTTCCATGCAGATTTGCTGCTCTTGGGTTGCGCTCCCGTTCAGTCTCCCAGCTCCACGTTCCAGTAGGCGAGGTCGAGGAAGTGCTTCCAACTGTCGTGGTATTCCACGCCGAAGGTGACCTGCACGAAAGGCCGCCACTTGGGCTTGCGCGGCTTGCGGATGAGGTGCATCCCACACTCGGACGGCGTGCGGTTGCTCTTGCGCGTGTTGCACGGCACGCACGAGCACACGATGTTTTCCCAAGTCGTCGGACCGCCACGGTCACGAGGGATGACGTGGTCGAGGTTCAAGTCCTTTCGATCGAGCGTCTGGCCGCAGTATTGGCAGGTGTTCTTGTCGCGCTCGAAAATGTTGTGCCGCGTGAACTTCACTTCCTTGCGCGGGAGGCGGTCAAATACCGCGAGCATGATGACACGCGGCACACGGATGCGGAACGAGATGCCGCGCACGGACTCGGGGTGCGGCTCGCGGCGCGAGAAGTCCGCCCACTCGGAAAAGTCGTAGGTCTGGAACGCGCCGTCCTGATCCCCGAGGACGACCTGCGCGTGGCCTTGGAAGAGCAACGAAAGCGCGCGCCGGGCTGTGCAGATGTTCACCGCCTGCCACAGCCGGTTCAAAACGAGCACTGGTTGGTTGAGTAGCGTTGCCATAACCGCCGCAAGTGCGCGCGGAACCTATCAATCTGTGTTCGTTGGTGTCAATGGCGGCGGAGGCTCGACTGGAGAGGCTGGTTGCCTCTGTCCGTATTCATCCCATCCGCCTCTTGAATCTCCGCCGCCGTTCTTCCATGCTGTGGCCATGTCTTCCAAGAAACTCAATCGCCTCCCTCATCTTGTCCAGTGTGTTGGTGCCCTCACTCTGGCCGTCACTGTCGGTGCCGCCGAGAACATCGGTGTGGGTGCCAAGCCTATGGCCGGCGCGGAAGTCATACTTGATGGCTCGCGCAAGATGCTCGACGAGAAATGGACTTACTGGCAGGGGCCGCGTTTCGCGTCGTCGCTGCCCATCAAGTGGAAGATCGTGGACGACCCGGTGGACAAGGGAAACACCGTGGTGATGACCGACGACCCCGTAGCGCTGGGTGGGAAGTTCGGCACGGCAGACATCGTGACGAAGAAGGCTTACCGCGATTTCCGCCTGCACATTGAGTTCCTCGTGATGAACCCGCGCGGCAACAGCGGCGTGTATCTTCAGAACCGCTACGAAATCCAAATCATGGAGGGCGACAAGACCAAGCACGGCATGGGCGCGGTGATCAATGAAACCGAGTCGCCTTACCATTGCTTCGCCGGTCTCGGGAAGTGGAACAGCTACGACATCCTTTTCCGCGCCGCGAGGTTCAAGGACGGCAAACGCGTCGAGAAGGCGATGGTCACGATGTATTTCAATGGCGAGAAGGTTCACAGGAACGTCGAGATCAACCAGGTCTGGGGCGGGGCGAACTCCGGCGTGGACGGCGGCAACGATGGCGGCAAGGGCATCACCGACACGGCAGAAGGTCTCAAGCTCCAATGCGAGGGCCACGACGTGCGCTATCGCAACGCCTGGCTCAAGGAGCTGGATCTCAAAGACGCGAATACGGATTTCTGAGCGGGGCGAATATTCGGCTATGAAACGACGCGCCAAAGTCCTCGCCATCAGCTCCATGGTCCTTGCGGGGTTGCTAGCCTTGTTTACGGTTCGGCTCTTGTATCCCGATCCGGGATTTCAACTGCGCTTCGCCGTCTTTGCCGGTCAAGAATCGCGTGTCCGGGAATTGCTCGCCGCCGATCCCAATCTCGTCAATCGGACGAATCAGTTCGTGATGAGCGAGGCGATCCGCAGAAAGGGACGCGATCAGATCCTAATTTATTGGAAGGCTCGCCGACTGGATCCCACCGATCAGTATGTGAATTGTTCGTTCAATATGCGTGAGGCCTACGGTGCAACGCCACTCTTTCAGGCCGCTGCCGCCGGCCACCTTGTGGTCGCCGAATTCCTGATCCGCTCGGGTGCGAACATCGACGCCAGAATGGCCGACCAAGCCACTCCGCTGCTGGGCGCTGTCCGGAGCGCACAACCTGCCCTCGTTCGCCTTTTACTTTCAGCCGGCGCGGACCTCAAGGTTCTCGATCAGTTCGGAGAGACGCCGCTTCACATCGCCGCTCGCCTCGGATCGGAGCACAACACACGCGAGTGCGTCACAGCACTGCTGGCGAAGGGTGCCGACCCCAATGCCGTTGATGCCAAGACCGGCATGACGCCCCTGCACCGGGCTGCGAGCCATGGCAATTCGCATCTTTGCCGAATCCTCCTCGAGGCCGGTGCGAATCCCAACCTGAAGGACAAATGGGGACGAACTGCTTTCGACATTGCACAGGGAATCGCGCTTCGGCTCGACAAACCCGAGCTGGTGCAGGCCGTAACGCGCGAAAAGTCGGAGTGAGCCGCTTGGCCTCATCAGTCAGGTTTCCACCCTTGACGAGTCGTGACAGCCCGGCGCAACTGCGTCACCAGCGGCACGCCTTGACCCGACTTCACCGGCCAAGCCGCGCTGATTTCCTGCCAAATCCCGCCCTTTCGCCGCTGGCACTGGCGTTGCAGAGTGAGTCGTCATGAACATGGACCGCTTCACCACCAAGGCGCAGCAGGCGTTGCAGGACGCCCAGCGCGTCGCGCACGGCTACAGCCATCAGGAACTCGACGGCGAGCACTTGTTGCTCGCGCTCATCGAGCAGCCGGAAAGCTTGGTGCCGCTCGTGCTCCAGAAGCTCGGCGTCGCGCTGCCCGCGCTGAAGGCGGACTTGGAGAAGGAACTTACGCGCCGGCACAAGGTCGAGGGCACGAGTTCGAGCGATGTTTATCTCGGACAAAATCTGAAGAAGGTGTTGGACGCCGCCGAGACCGAGGCGCGCAAGCTCAAGGACGAATTCACTTCCGCCGAGCATTTGCTTCTTGGCTTGCTCACGACAGGCGGCGACGTGCTCAAGAAAACTTTCAAAACCCACAAGCTCACGCGCGATGACGTGCTCAAGGCGCTCGCCGATTTGCGCGGCAACCAGCGCGTGACGGACCAGAACCCGGAGGACAAGTTCCAGACACTCGAGAAATACGGCAAGGACCTCACCGCGCTCGCGCGGCAGGGGAAGATTGATCCGGTCATCGGGCGCGACGACGAAATCCGCCGCGTGATGCAGGTGCTCACGCGGCGCACGAAGAACAACCCCGTGCTCATCGGCGAGCCGGGCGTGGGCAAGACCGCCATCGTCGAGGGCCTCGCCCAGCGCATCGTGGACGGCGACGTGCCGGAGAGCCTGAAGAACAAGCGCGTCGTGGCGATGGACCTCGGCGCGATGATTGCCGGCGCGAAGTATCGCGGCGAGTTCGAGGACCGGCTCAAGGCGTTCCTCAAGGAAGTCACCTCCGCCGAGGGCCGCATCATCCTCTTCATTGACGAACTGCACACCATCGTCGGCGCGGGCAAGGCCGACGGCGCGATGGACGCGGGCAATTTGCTCAAGCCCCAGCTCGCGCGCGGTGAACTGCGCTGCGTCGGCGCGACGACGCTCGACGAATATCGCAAGCACATCGAGAAGGACCCGGCGCTGGAGCGGCGCTTCCAGCCGGTGTTCGTCGCGGAGCCGAGCGTGGAGAGCACCATCGCAATTCTGCGCGGGCTGAAGGAGCGCTACGAGGTGCATCACGGCGTGCGCATCCAGGACGCGGCGCTCGTGGCGGCGGCGACGTTGAGCCATCGCTACATCGCGGATCGCTTCCTGCCGGACAAGGCGGTGGACCTCGTGGACGAATCGGCGTCGCGCCTGAAGATGGAGTTGGACTCGAAACCCACGGACATTGACAAACTGGACCGCGCGATTCTCCAGCTTGAAATCGAACGCACGTCGCTCGCGAAGGAGAAGGACGACGCCAGCCGGGAGCGGCTCAAGAAGCTGGACGCCGAGCTGGCGAACTTGAAGGAGCGCTCCGGCGCGCTCACCGCGCAGTGGCAGAACGAGAAAGCCGCCATCAACGCCGTGAGCGTGATCCAGGCGCAGATTGACGCGGCGAAGACGGAGCTGGAACAGGCGCAGCGAAAAGGCAACTTGCAGAAGTCGGCGGAAATCCAATACGGCAAGCTGCCGGAGTTGGAGAAGAAGCTCGCCGGCGTGGCCGAAGCCGTGGCTGCGACGCCCTCGTCGCAGACGTGTGAGGGCGACGCCTCGTCGCCCGACCTGTCGAACATCAAAGGCTCTCGTTCAGGCACCGGGGCGGTGCCTTCACCTTCCGGCGACGGGGCGTCGCCGCCACGGGTGGTCCCTTTCCATCCCTTTGACCCGAGCGCGCCCGTTGGCCGAGTGCGGGGCACGAATCTTCCGCATTGGCGGCAGGACGGCGCGACCTACTTCGTCACTTGGCGCACGGCGGATTCACTTCCAGCGGCGCGGGTGAAGCAATGGTTTGCGGAGCGCGAGGCTTGGCTCAAGGCGCATCCCGAGCCTTGGGACAACGCCACCGAAGCGGAGTATTACGAGCAGTTCCCCAATCGCTGGGAAGCTTGGCTCGACGAGTGCCACGGCGAGTGCGTGCTGGCGCAGCCGGAGTTGCGCGCCATCGTGGAAGCCACGTTGCGGCATGACGACGGGAAGAAGTATCACCTGCGCGAGTTCGTGGTCATGCCCAACCACGTCCATGTGCTCGTGACGCCAGTGATGGATGGCTCGCTCACGGAAGCCGTGCAGGCGTGGAAGTCCGTGTCGGCGCATCGCATCAACAAGACGCTGGGCCGCTCCGGCGAGTTTTGGCAGAAGGAGAGCTTCGACCACATCGTGCGGAACGAGGCGCAGTTGGAACGGCTCGGGGAATACATCCGGCGGAATCCGGAGTCGTTGCCGCTGCGGCTGCGTGGCGGCGACGCCTCGTCGCCGTCCGCTTCAGCTTCGCGCAGCGAGGCGCTGCGTTCACCTTCCTGCGGCGGGGCGCCGCAGCCACGCGTGCCGCAGCCACGGCTGCTCCGCCAGGAAGTCACCGAGGAGGACATTGCGAAGGTCGTGTCCACGTGGACGGGCATCCCGGTGACGAAGATGCTCGAAGGCGAGCGGCAGAAGCTCGTGAAGATGGAGGAGCGCCTCGCCGCGCGCGTCGTCGGCCAGCGCGAGGCGGTGAAGGCGGTGAGCAATTCCGTCCGCCGCGCGCGGAGCGGCCTGCAAGACCCGAACCGGCCGATCGGCTCGTTCATTTTCCTCGGCCCGACCGGCGTGGGCAAAACCGAGCTGGCCCGCGCGCTCGCGGAGTTTTTGTTCGACGACGAGAACGCGATGGTGCGGATAGACATGTCGGAATACATGGAGAAGCACACGGTCGCGCGGCTCATCGGCGCGCCGCCCGGCTACGTGGGCTACGAGGAAGGCGGGCAATTGAGCGAGGCTGTGCGCCGCCGGCCTTATGCGGTGGTGCTCTTCGATGAAATTGAGAAGGCGCATCACGACGTGTTCAACGTGCTGTTGCAAGTCCTCGACGACGGCCGCCTCACCGACGGCCAGGGCCGCACGGTGGACTTCAAGAACACGGTCATCATCATGACCAGCAACATCGGGTCGCCGATAATCCAGGAGTATTTCCTCGACGGGAAGACGACCCTCGGTGCGCGCTCGGCGATGGAGGACAAGGTAATGGCGGAGCTGAAGCGGCACTTCCGGCCCGAGTTTCTCAATCGCGTGGACAGCACCATCATCTTCCACAGCCTCGACGAGGAGGAGCTGGCGCAGGTCGTGGACATCCAGCTCACGCGACTGGAGAAGCGCCTCGCGCAGCAGCACCTCACGCTCGACGTGGACAAGTCCGCGCGGCGACTCATCGCGAAGGAAGGCTACGACCCGCAGTTCGGCGCGCGTCCGCTCAAGCGCGCCGTGCAGGACCTGTTGCTCGATCCGCTCGCCACGAAGCTGCTCGAAGGCGAGTTCAAGCCCGGCGACAAGATCAAGATCAGCGCGGACGGGGATCGGCTGGCGTTCACAGCGAAGTAACCGACCGCTTGCGCGTGTGGACGGGGTGAATCATCTTCCCCGCACCATGAAGCGATTCACGCTCGCGCTCGCGGTGGCCGCCGTGCTGGTCGCCTCCCAAACTTCCTTCGCTCTCACGCTCGCGCCGGCCACACCGGATGAACGCGTCGCCAATGCCGTCGCCATCTGCCACGCGACAGTGCTTGGTTCGGAAAGCTTCCGCAGTGCAACTGACGGCGGCATCTACACGCGCACATGGCTCCGCGTGAACGAGGCGTTGAAGGGAAAGTTTCCCGCAACCATCTCCGTGGTCCATCGCGGCGGAAGGGTCGGCGAGGAAGGCGAAGTTTCCAGCGACGCGCCCAAACTCCAGCCCGGCGACGAACGGCTCTTCCTCCTGGGCCAGCGCGCGGACGGCACGCTCTTCGTGGACAACGGAGCCAGCGGCGCGCCGCTGCTCGCCCGCGCGGGCGCGGTGAAGCCGGCCAGTTCCACCGTGACCGATCCGAACGCCCTCGCGCTGCTGTCCGCCGCGCGCAGTCGTTACCCGAACGCCGCCGGGCCTGATCTTACCGCGCAGACCGCGAGCCTGCTCGCCCCGCTCGCGGTGCCGGGCTTGTCCACGAACGCCTCCGGCGTCTCCCGTCGCTTCACCGCCGGCGACCGTGGCGAACCCATCGAGTATCTGGTGGACGCTGACGCCCTGCCCGCCGGCATCACGCAGGCACAGGCGCTCGGCGCGGTGAGCAACGCCTTTCGCGCGTGGGCGAATGTGACGGGGCTGAAGTTCTCCTTCCTCGGCGTCACCAGTTTCGGCACGGCGGCAGGCAACGTCGTGACCAACGACGCGCGGATTCGCATTCAGTTGCACGACACCTACAACTTCATCAGCGGGTCCAGCACGTTGGGCGTGGGCGGCAATTCCTATTCCATCTCCGGCAGCTTTCCCAACGGCGGCATGGGCGGCAACGTGAACGGCAACGAATTCTTTCCCGTGCTGTATGGCTACGTCGTGATGAAGCACACGCAGACCACGCTGCAAACGCTCAGCTCGTTCGAGGAAGTGCTCTGCCACGAGATCGGCCATGTCCTGAGCATGGAACATTCGAGCGAAAATCCCTCGGAGCCGAACACGATACTCAAGCAGGCCATCATGTATTACACCATCCACGCCGACGGCCGCGGCGCGACACTCGGCACTTACGACCCGCCCGTCGTGCAGCAATCGTATCCGACGAACAACACGCCACCCTGGAGCTACGATCGCGTGATGGACATCGTCACGCAACCGAGCGGTGCGCCGAACATCGCGGGCATCAATCAAATCGAGGTGCGCGGCTACGATCTGCAAACAACAAATCTCACCGTCAGCCTCGTCAGCGGCACGACCGGCGCGGGCGCATTCTCCTTGCAAGGCTCGACGCTCAAGTTCACTCCGAGCGGCTTCTTCGGCGCGTCGCGAATCGACCCGGCCACCGGCACTTATTACGACCAGGCCTTCGTGCGGATTTCCGACGGCACCAACGGCTCCCCCTATGTGGCGGTGCGCGTGGTTTCCCTCCTAGCTGATCAGAATCCCGGTGGCACAAGCGACGGCCTGCCTGACGCGTGGGTGGCGCAATTTTTCGGCAGCAGTTCCGCGAGTGTGAATCCCAACGCCGATGCCGACGGCGACAGCGTAAGCAACCTCAACGAATTTCGTCTCGGCACGGACCCGACCAGCGCGAACTCCGTGCTGAGATTCACCGCTGTCTCGGCGAACAGCCTCGCTTGGTTCGCCCGGCCCTACGATCTCTACGAAGTGCAGGCCACGACCGATTTCACGAATTGGTTTCGCGCCGGAAATCCCGTCGTGCCCACGACCACCAACGGCGGCTTCACGAACTTCCCGGCGGCGAGCCGCCTCTTCTTCCGCGTGCTGCGCGTGCCGTGAGCGAGACTGCGCCAGCGTGGGTGAGCGTCCTGCCGGACGAGGATTACCAGCACAGCTTCGGCCTCAAGGCCGGTCGTGCGGAAGCCTTCTTCGCACCGACCGAACGCCATCTAGAACTGCTCGCGCAACGCCGTCACTGGCTGCGGAATGATACGGCCCGATGCGCCGCACTGCTGCCCGGAGCCGAGCCGTTGCTGGAGGAAACCATCGCGCTGACGCAGCAGTGGAATTCGGCATCTGAACTCGGAGCGTCGGTCTCCGGCACCCCGCAGCGGGACGCCGCCTTTGCCCGCTGCCTCGCGCTCGGCGAGGCGTGGGAGCCGGATTACTTGCTTCTGAAACAGGACGCCGCGACGGGCCGCTTCCACCTGCTCGGCGGCTGCGTGTGCTTCCCGTCGTCGTGGCGCTTCGAGGAAAAGGTGGGCAAGCCGCTGGAAGTCATTCACACGCCGGTGCCGCACCTGAACGAGCAACTGGCCTCGCCCATCCACAACTTCCTCTCGCGCCTCAAGCCCGGCTCCGCATGGTGCCGTGCGAACTGGGGCCTGAGCCGCTCGCCCGAGTTAAACCAGCACCCTGCGCGCGGCCTGCCCAAGCTCCGTCCGCCGCTGCGCGAGGACGAGGTCTGGCTGCGCGTCGAAGATCAGGCGCTCGTCGCGCTGCCGGAGAGTCACGGCGTGCTTTTTGGGATCCGCATGACCGTCATCCCGCTCGCCGAGGTGAAGCGTCATCCCGCCGCCGCACGCGGCCTCGCCCGTGCGTTGAGCACAATGCCGGACGTGATGCTGGAATACAAAAGTCTGCTGGCGGCGAAGGAGGAGTTGTTGCGTTTGCTGGACGGCGGGAATTAACGCAATGACGCGAAGGCGCAAGAAAAGAGGGGTTGGAGTTCTCCGCGTCTTGGCGTCGCTGTGCCCTTGCGTTGAGACGGGCCGGCTTACTCAGAAATCTCTTCCGTCGTTGGTGTTGCGGGCTTCGCTTTTCTGCCGAGCGGCACTTCCGTCCCGAGCATCACCACGCTCACGCCGATGAGCGCGGTGCACATCCACGCCATGTTCGTCATGCCCATCGAACCGACGAGATGGAACGCGATGAGCGGCGCGGCCACCCCACGCACTCCCGTGAAGAACGTGTGGACGCTCATGTAGTCCGCCACGCGCTCGGGCGGCGCGAACTTCATCACCCACAGGCTCCACGCCACGTCGCCACCGGCATTGGACACGCCGAAGATCACCGCACCCAAGGCCAGCCCCGCGTAGCTGTCGCTCACGAAGAACGACAGGATGCCAAGAGCGAAGCCTGTGTTCAGCACCGCGCGCAGTGTGAAGAAATTCATCCGGTCGAAGAGCCAGCCCCACACCGGGCTGCACACGAGCCGCGCCATGTTCGGGATCACACCCACGAAGAGCGCGACCATCGTCACGTCCAGCTTGAGCCCGTATTTCTCATTCGCCAGATACTCGACGCGCAGCGGATACATCATCAGGTTGCCCATGCCCATGAACATCCACGAGATGAGCGTGAGCCGGAACAGCCGGTCCTCGCGCGCGTAGTGCAGGGCGCGCAGCGGGTGCGTGCCCGCGCTGGCCGTGAGCGGCGCGGAGGGAATCCGCGACTGGCACCACGCGCCGAACGCGAACGCCGCCGCGAAGAACAGCAGCAGCCCGCGGAAGTATTCCAGATGCACCGCGAGCAGGCGCCCGCCCAATTCATTCGCCAGCGCCGCCATGCCGATGCGGACGATCATTGCTTTTGAGAACAACCGCCCGCGCTCCAGCACCGGGTAGTTCATCTGATACACCTGCGTCATCAGCGGAATCGCCGCCGAGGCGCACGTTGTGGCGATCACGCTGCCCAGCACAAACAGCGGCAGCCCCGGCGCGAACACCGCCAGCAGGAGCGAGGTCGCGCCCAGGAAGCCGATGCGCGACGCCATCTGCGCCACCGGCCAGCCGAGCCTGGCGGCCTGGTTCACGACGAGCGGGCTGATGAGATGCCCCACGCTGCCGCCGGCGGCGATGAGCGCCTTGGCCATCGGCCCCGCCTCGAAATGCCGCACGGCGATGAGCAGCAGGAACGTCGTGCCCGCCGCCTCCATGATGCCCGTGGTCACGGCACGCAGGCGCTCGTAGTGAAACGTGACTTGGGTGTGCGCGAGCGACACAAGGGGAGTCTGGGGAAAAAGACGCAATTAGTAATCAGTAATTAGTGAGATGGCGTCACGCTGCTCCACCGACTAATCGCTTACTACTAGAGGCTATCCCAAAACCTCCTTTAACAAGATGAGCGTGCAGCCAAAATGA
>CAYZJP010000010.1:0-63641 GCA_964478755.1 uncultured Klebsiella sp. | reverse complement strand
ACCATCGATGGCGTCGGGCTCACTCATGAGGTGAACGACGAGATCGAGCTGGGCAAGAACAAGAACAAACCCGCGGCCGCCAAGCCCGTCGCCACGGCCAAGCCCGGGGCGGTCGCGGCGGTCGCCCCCGCGCCCTCGCCGGTCAAGACGCCGGCCATGCCTGGCGCGGCGGCCCCTGCGGGTCTTGAGCCGGTCGTCTATCGCCGTGGCGAGACCAACATCAACAAGCGCTTCATCGAAACCAAGTTCGCCGGATTCTTCAAGCTTGTCCCCGGCCCCGCTGAGAAGGAGATGTGGCTCGTGTGGGTCACCGCCACCGGCGGCGAGTATTGGAGCAAGCGCGTCGTCAGCATCAGCCAGACCGAGATCGTGGTGAACTGCCCGCAGGAAAACGGCGGCTCACTCGACCAGACCATGCAAATCGTCGAAATTCAGGAAATCCACCTCCGTCCGCAGGAAGGCTGAACGCATGAAGCTCCGCACGATTCTGCTCTTCGGGGCGCCGGGTTCCGGCAAGGGCACGCAGGGCAAAATCCTCGGCACCATCCCCGGCTACTATCACTGCGCATGCGGCGATGTGTTCCGCAACCTCAACGCCGACAGCCGGCTGGGCCGCACCTTCCTTGATTACTCCAGCCGTGGTGAGCTCGTCCCTGACGAGGCGACCGTGGACCTCTGGCGCAACAACATCCAGGCCAACACCATGCTGGGCCGCTTCAACCCCGAGCGTGACACCGTCGTGCTCGACGGCATCCCGCGCAACGCCGCCCAGTCCAAGATGCTCCAAGGCACGCTGGACGTGCGCGCCCTGCTGCACCTCACCTGCCCCGACCGCAGCAAGATGGTCGAGCGCCTCCAGCGCCGCGCGCTCCGCGACAACCGCCTCGACGACGCGAACCTCGATGTCATCCGCACCCGCCTTCAGGTCTATGACCAGGAGACCAAGCCCGTGCTGGATTTCTACGGTCCGGACGTCGTCCACAACGTCAACGCCACGCAGTCGCCCGTCGAGGTTCTCGCGGACATTCTGCGCATCATCGCCAAGCTCTGACCGTGGGCCGGCAGTTCAACGAGTTCAAGGCGACCGAACTCTACTGTCCGAAGTGCGGCGCCTGCCAGCCCGTGCGCGAGCGGCCCTCTGATGTTCCCGGCGGAAATGTCATTGAACTCCTCTGCTTTCGCTGTGCCACTGTCGTCGGCCGACACACCACGGAAGACCACAGCCTGAGCGGGAGACTCTCCAAACTCGTCGGCAGGCTGTTGAAGAAGTGAGCCACGGATGAACACAGATTCACGCAGATGGAGTGCGGGACTGGTCTGCATCTGTGCGTATCTGTGTCCATCTGTGGCAAGAGTCCGAGCATGATGCCGCCCGCCACCGTCGCCGAGTTGGAAGACCGGCTTACTGAGCCAACTGCTGAAGTCATCGCCGCGCTCCGCTCGCTCCCCGGCGACGTGATGTTTCTCGGCGTCGCTGGCAAGATGGGGCCCACCCTCGCCCGCATGGCGAAACGCGCCTCCGATGCCGCCGGAGTGAAACACCGCGTGATCGGAGTCTCCCGCTTCACTGACGCCGGCCAAGCCGCGTCGCTCAATGCCCACGGCGTCGAGACGATTCGTTGCGACCTCATGGATGAAGCCGCCGTCGCGCAACTGCCCGAGGTGGAGAACATCGTCTATTGCGCCGGCATGAAGTTCGGCGCGACCGGCAACGAATCGCTCACTTGGGCGATGAACACCTGGCTCCCGTCCGTCGTATGCCAGAAGTTTCGCCGCAGCCGCGTCGTCGCCTTCTCCACCGGGAATGTTTACGGTCTCGTGCCCGTCAGCAGCGGTGGTTCCGTGGAGACGGACGCGCCCCGGCCCGTCGGCGAATACGCGATGAGCTGCCTCGGTCGCGAGCGGATGTTCGAGCACTTCAGCCGCACGCTCGGCATTCCCACCGTGTTGCTCCGGCTCAACTACGCCTGCGAGCTGCGCTACGGCGTGCTCGTGGATCTCGCGCGCAAAATCTGGACCGGCCAGCCCGTGGACCTCGGCATGGGCTGGTTCAACTGCCTTTGGCAGGGCGACGCCAACGCGTTGACGCTCCAGAGCCTTGCTCTCACCGCCACGCCGCCGTGCGTCCTGAATCTCACCGGCCCCGAACTCCTCCGTGTGCGCGATGTGGCCGAAGAACTGGCTCGCCGGATGAATCGCCCCGCGACCCTCACCGGCGCGGAAGGCAACTCCGCCCTCCTCAACAACGCCAGTCAGGCCCTGACCCGCTTCGGCCCGCTCCGAGTTTGCGCAAGCGAACTCCTCGGCTGGGTGGCCGAGTGGGTGCAGCGCGGCGGCCCCGACCACGGCAAGCCTACCCACTTCGAGAGCCGTGACGGACGATTTTGAGATGTTGTGATGCGATCGAAAATAGACGGACTGTTCGCGGCAACTTGCGAGCCGTTCGGGAACTGTTGTGGAATCACAGTGAGCGGGCATCGGACGGGCAGGTCGAATTCTGAATGATCGAGACCAAACAACTTCGTCACACCCTACTCGTCCGTCCGCCATCAGCCGTCTCCGAAATCACTTTTCTGGCAAGATTGAATGCTTGTGGTGCGTTTGTCGCAGATGAATCGCTGCGAATTCCCCGCGCGCCCGAGGCGTCGGCCTAGAACAGCCATTTCCGGTCATGCGTCAGAAGTCCAATTCTCGGGATCAGTTCCGCCTCGTCCGGGGCGGCGCGTCCCGGCGTCACTTTCTGGAGGTCGGCACCTTGGGTGTGGCGGGCCTTACGCTGGCGCAGTTGCTCGGCGCGCAGGCCGGCGGCAGTTCGTCCCGCGCGGACTCGTGCATTGTCATCTTCCTCAACGGCGGCCCCAGCCATCTGGATATGTGGGACATGAAGCCGGACGCGCCGACGGGCGTCCGCAGCCCGTTCGCGTCGCTGCCCACGAGCGTGCCCGGCGTGCGCTTCTGCGAACATCTCCCGCGCCTCGCGCAGCACATGCACCGCTGCACGCTGGTGCGCTCGATGAACCACAGCGTGAACAACTCACACGCGGCGGCGGTTTACGCGGCCCTCACCGGCCACGACCGTGGCGAGCAGGGCGGCGGCGCGAAACCCGGCGACCATCCGAATCTCGGCAGCGTGCTCGCGAAGTTGCGCCCGCCCGCGCCGTCGGCCTTCCCTTACGTGGCGCTGCCTTACAAGACGAAGGAAGGGGCCGGCGGTCCGCTCCAGCCGGGCTTTCTCGGCGGCATCATCGGCGCGAACCACGATCCGTTCTGGGTGCTGGATGACGCCAACGCGCCGGACTTCCGCGTGCGCAACCTGGCCTTGCCCGAAGAGGTCTCGCCCGCGCGCATGGCCGGGCGAAGCGAACTGCTTGCGAACTTGGAGCGGTCCTTTGAAGGCCAGCAGGGGCGGGCCAGCCTCGCGTATGACGTGATGAACGCGAACCAGCGCCGGGCGTTTGACATGCTCACCACGGACGCCGCCGTGCGCGCCTTCCAGATCGAGCGCGAGCCGGCGCGCGTGCGCGACGCCTATGGCCGGAACATTTACGGCCAGAGCATCCTGCTGGCCCGCCGCCTCATCGAGGCCGGGACACGCGTCGTCACGATGTCTTGGGCACCAGACGCCAACGCCACTTGGGACACGCACGGCGACAACTTCAACAAGCTCAAGAACACGTTGCTGCCGCAGTTCGATGCCGCCGCCAGCAGCCTGCTCGGCGAACTGGCCGAGCGCGGTATGCTGGACCGCACGCTCGTCGCCATCCTCGGCGATTTCGGCCGCTCGCCGCGCATCAATGCCAACGCCGGCCGCGACCACTGGAATTCCTGTTACTCCATACTCCTCGCTGGCGGCGGCCTCAAGGCCGGCTACGTCCACGGTGCGAGCGACCGAACTGGCTCTGTGCCCGCCGAAAGCCCCGTCTCGCCCGGCGACATCATCGCCACGCTCTACCATCTGCTCGGCGTGGACCCGGACATGAACATCTACGACGTGCTCGACCGTCCGCATCTGCTCGTGCCAAACGGGCGGGTGATGAGCGAGCTGGTAAGTTGAGAGTGAACTCCAATGCCAATCCCCGCGATCTCCTCGCACTCCGACGTGGTGAAAAACGCGGCTTGAGGTCATGTGCCTGGGAGGGAGGGTTCGCAACAGGCGACTGACGTTTTGGGGATTTCACCAGCCGCTTCGAAGCCACGTAGAAGCCATTGCAAGGTTGGTTTCTCCTCCTCAACGCGCTATCGTGCCCCGTGTTTTTTCTGGGTTTGGGCACTGCGGTTCCCGCCCCGCGCCACACCCAGCGCGAATGCTGGGCCGCGTTCCAACACGCTGAACCCTTCACCCGGCTCGACACCCGCGCTCATGCGCTGTTGCGGAAAGTCCTGCTCGGCGACAACGGCATCACTGCCCGTCATCTGGCGGTGGACGACTTGGCGGCCGCGTTCGAGCTCACGCCCGACACGTTGCACGCCCGGTTCGCCCGTCATGCGCCGACACTCGCCACTCAGGCCGCAGAACGCGCTCTCGCGGAAGCACGGATTTTGCCGGGTGGCATTGACGCTGTGCTCATCAGCGCTTGCACCGGCTATCTGTGTCCAGGGTTGACCAGTTACGTGAGCGAGCGGCTCGGGCTGCGTCCTGACGCGCTCGCGCTGGATTTGGTCGGTCAGGGCTGCGGCGCGGCGCTGCCGAATCTCCGCACCGCCGAGGCGCTGCTGGCCTCCGGCCGCGCGCGGACGGTGCTCTCGGTGTGCGTCGAGGTGTGCAGCGCGGCGTTCTTCTTGGACAACGATCCCGGCGTGCTCATCAGCGCGTGCCTGTTCGGCGACGGCGCGGCGGCAGCGGTTTTGTCAGCGAAGCCCGGCGCGAACACGCGCCGCGTGGAATGGCTGGCGGCGGGAACGACTCTCAGCCCGGCCGATCGTGACTATCTGCGCTTCGAGCAAAAGGACGGGATGCTGCGCAACATTCTCGCCCGTCAGGTGCCCGCACTCGCCGCCAAACACGCGGAGACCGTCCTCAAGGAAACGCTTCAGCAAGCCGCCGTCTCGCGTGAACAAATCAACGGCTGGATTTTGCACGCGGGCGGACGGGCGGTGCTGGCGGCGTTGCGGCGGCGGCTGAACTTGTCCGAGGCCGACGTGCGGCACAGCGCCGCCGTGCTGCGCGAATACGGCAACGTCAGCAGCCCGTTCGTCCTGTTCGCGCTGCAAGCCGCGCTCACCGCGAAGGAGCCTGGTGGCCATTGGTGGCTGTCCACCTTCGGGGCCGGCTTCAGTTGCCACGGCGCGCTGCTCCGTGTCGAGTGAGACATCATGGTTCGTCGCGTTGAACCTGAGTTGCTTGATGAGCTGCCCGCTGACGCGCCCGACGCCGTCGCGTCCCGCCGTGATCTGCGGCGCGTGAACTGGTGGATGGGGCACGTCGGCATGATGGACCGGATGCTGGCCGGATCTGAAACTCCCCGTCGTGTCGTCGAACTCGGCGCAGGTGATGGCACGTTTCTCCTGCGGCTCGCGGTGCTGCGACCGGGGCGCGGGACAAAGATTTCGGCCGTGCTTGTTGACCGGCAGAAACTCGTCAGCGAGGAGACGCGCCGCAATTTCGACGCACTGGGTTGGGAAGTGGAAACCATTCAAGCCGACGTGTTCGAGTGGCTTGCGCAACCACGCCCGCCTGCCGACTGGCTGCTCGCCAACTTGTTCCTGCACCATTTCCCAAACGACCGGCTCCGCGCTTTGTTGCGCCTCGCAGCGGCGAAGACGATGCGGTTTGCCGCGTGCGAGCCGCGCCGCGCTCCGTTGCCGCTGACGGCCACACGTCTTCTCAGACTCATCGGCTGCAATACCGTCACACGACATGATGCCCGCGTAAGCGTGTGCGCGGGCTTTTCCGGAAGCGAACTTTCGGCGCTCTGGCCGCAGGACGGGAGTTGGAAGCTTCTTGAAGAACCGGCGGGCCTGTTCAGCCACTGCTTCGTGGCCAGCCGAGCCTGAAACGATGAAGCCCATCACCATCGTGGGCGGCGGCCTGGCGGGGCTGACGCTCGGCATCGGACTGCGCCAGCGCGGCGTGCCGGCGAGCGTGATCGAGGCCGGACGGTATCCGCGCCATTGGGTCTGCGGCGAGTTCATCAGCGGGCGCGGTCAGGAAACACTGACTCGCCTCGGCCTCGCGGAATTGTTGCGAGCGGCGGGAATGCAGGCCGCGCGCAGCGCGACCTTGTTTTCGGCGAACGGGCGCGAGCTTGCGCAATCCCTGCCGCAGCCGGCCTGGTGCGTTTCGCGTTTCGTGCTGGATGATTTGCTCGCCCGCGAATTTCAGCGGCTCGGCGGCGAACTGCGGTCGAGCGAACGCTGGACGGAGGCGGGTTTCCCCGAAGGTGTGGTCCGCGCCACCGGGCGGCGTGGCGAGCCGGTGGTGGAAGGCTGGCGGCTCTTCGCGGTCAAGGCGCACGCGCGCAACGTCACGCTCCGCGCCGATCTGGAAATGCACTTCGTGCCGACTGGCTACGTCGGCCTCTGTCGGCTCGCGGATGGCACCGTGAATGTCTGTGGCCTGTTCCGCAGCCGCACCACCGTGCCCGATCTGCCCACGCGCTGGAGGGACTGGCTGCGTGGCCCGGGTGGTTCTGCCTTGCGCGCACGGTTGGCCGATGCGGAGTTTGTCGAGGAGTCGTTCTCGTTTGTGGCGGGTCTGTCGTTGCGACCGCAGCGCGCACAGTCGCGAACTGAATGCCGCATCGGCGACGCGTTGACGATGATCCCGCCGGTCACGGGCAATGGAATGTCCATGGCGTTTGAATCTGCCGAACTCGCGCTGGAACCGCTCGCGGCATACAGCCGCAGCGAACTTGCGTGGGCGGCGGCACAGCGGCAAGTGGCTGGCCGATGCGATGCTGCGTTCACGTCGCGGCTGCGCTGGGCGAGCTGGCTCCAACGCGGATTGTTCCAACCTCACGGTCAGGCGGCGTTGTGGTTTCTCGCCGAACGGTGCGGAGGATTATGGCGTGGACTGTTCGCTCGGACCAGGTAAGCCACTGCGGCGCGAGTTGCGTGAGCCGTTGGCGCCACAATTGGATCGTGGGAAGGAAAGGAAAGTCTCCAATCGGAAGGATTCAACCAACGGAACATCCTCGCAACGCGGACGGCGCGTTCTGGCGCAGGAGATGGCGGCGTTCAAATGTTTGGGCTGGCGCAAGCTGGCCGTGACGGTTTCGGTGCAGATCACAAACATCCTGCCGGATCGGACCCTTTACGTCGGCAGCAACGTCACCTTTGCCGTGACGGCCAATGGTTCGCTACCGCTCGGCTTTCAGTGGTGCAAGGATGGCGCACCGCTGCTTGGTGCAACGAACAGTCCGCTCAGCATTTCATCGGTGCGTCTGGCCGACGCGGGCGGTTACTCGCTCGTCGCCGGAAACATCGGCGGCTTTTCCACGAGTGCGGTGGCCACGCTGACGGTTGTGCTGCGCACGAATCTCTTCAGCGGCGCGGAGGTCGTTTGGGCGCGTCAGGCGGGCGGGACGAATGAGGACCGCGGCCAGGGCGTCGCCGTGGATTCGTCGGGCAATGTCTTCGTCGCCGACGTGTTCGGCGACACGTTTGGCCAGAGGCCTTCAACGGATGCGGGAACGTTCGGAACGAACACGCTCGCCGGCCTCGGCAATTCTGACATCTTTGTCGCCAAACTTTCCGGTGTGCCACACCGTCCACTGCGCATCCACACGCTCGCACAGCAGTCCGGCGCGACCGCGCGGCTCGTCTTTGGGCACGATGATCACAGCCCGCTCGATGTGAGCCGCCGTCGCGGATGAAAGTCTTGTCCACCGGCGACATCGCGCTGCCGCGCGGAAACTGGCAGCAGCTCACCAACGCGGCCGTGAACACCGATGGCGAGCTGCAACTCGACGACGCCAACGCCTTCGTGTCGCCCCGGCGCTTCTACCTGATTTCAGACGGGCCGTAGTCTGGCTTCCGGCGAACTGCGGCAAGCAAACCGGATGAAGAAGCACAGACTTGCCGAGGCTTCGCGACGGCTTTTGCCCGACACTCTGGTGGTCACGAACAGCCTGCCCTGATGGAGAGGCGTCACTCCATTGGCTTCGCGGAAGCGTGATTGCAACTGTGCAATGTCCCGATTGATTTCGATGGTGGAGGAGCGGATGGTTCGCGAAATGCAGTTGAGCGTCTCGCAAATAACAAAGGCCAGAATGGCAACGGCGGCGAAGCGAATATCATGCACCTTGTTCCTCGCCTCGGCAGTGCTGGCCGACGCCGCCCAGAAAACACCAGCCACCGATCTTCGCGAGCAGCTCGCGGTGATGCTTCAGCTCGACAATATGCTGGAGACCTGCCCCGGTGGCGTGTGGGGGAAACGCGCGCCGGAAGTGGAACGGCAGTTCGAGTTGCTGGAGGAAGCGGGCGTCTGCTGGGCGCGCACGGGCGTGATGTGGGAGATGATCGAGCCCAAGCAGGGACAATTAAAATGGGCCGCGGCGGATCACGTCGTTCACGCGGCGAAGCGTCATCACGTGAAACTGCTCTGGCTCGTCGGCAACACCGCGCCGTGGGACAGTGACAACCGCGAGTGGAACGGCGTGCCGAAGGATTTGGCGAGCCCCGGCGGCCACTTTCCGCACTACGTGCGCGAGCTGGTCATGCGCTACAAGGCCGACGTGCATCACTGGGAAATCCGCAACGAGCCGAATCTTGATTATATGTGGCACGGCGCATCGCCGCAGAAATACGCCGTTTATCTCAGACAGGCTCATCATGTGATCAAGGAGGTGGATCCGAACGCGCAGGTCGTGTTCGGTGGTCTCGGCGACGGCGTGGGCAAGCAGGTGAAGTGGTTCAAGGAGGTGCTCGCGGAGTTGCGCAAAAAAGAGCAGCCGCTGCCGTTCGACATCGCAAACTTCCATGTTTATCCGGGCGAGGCGGACAATCACGGCTTCAAAGGACCGGGCGGCGTGGCCCAGTATCTCGACGCCTGCCAGCGGCAGATCGAAACCGCCATGCGCGACGAGGGGTTGGAGAAGACGCCGTTCTGGGTCACTGAGTTCGATTATCCAGCCGGGCCAAAACTGCAATCCGATCCTGAATTTGGCGGCGGCCCGCCGGGGCAGGCGAAGCTGGTGAAGGAAATGTTCGCGCGGATGGCCGCAGGCCATCCCGAGCGGAAAATATTTTGGGCCAGCCTGCTGGATGATTTCAACGATCCGGGTTTTGAGACGATGGGGCTGGTGAGTTCGAACAAGCACCACGACATCGGCACACCCCGGCCGGCGTATCGCGCGCTGAAGCAGTTGCTGAATCCATGAGGCACCGAGGCGGAGTGTGTCTGAGGCGTTTCCCTTTTACCTCGTCCACATTGTTGAGACCTGTTCCACCATGCGCTCATATGCGCCTTCAACGTCCTCGCATTTCAATCCTCCAGCGGATGGCGGCGCTCGGTGAGCGGGATGGGCAGGCGGGTTCCGCCGGCGAAATGGGACGCATAAGCGCCTTGGATGATCTCCGTCACGAGCACGGCATCGCGCAGGCTCGCGGTCGGTTCGATGTCCTGTTCGATCGCGGCTGCCAGCTCCCGCAACAACGTCTGGTTGCCACGATGAATGTAGTCCTTGAGCGGACGAGGTTGGTGTTCCGGCGTGAAGTGCCAGTCTTCGACCCAGACTTTGTTCCAACCGCGCTTCTCGTCCTCCGGTTCCACGACCGGTCCAGGATAGACAAATACTTCGCCCCAGGTGCGCATGTTGATGATGGCCTTCTCACATTCAATCCACAGGCCGTAAACGCTGCCGCCAAGGTTCAGGTTCGCGGTCGAATTCCAAAATCCGCGCACGCCATTGTCGAAGCCGACCATCACCGCTGCCGAATCTCCCGCGATCGGACCGACCGGTTCGCCGCCCTCGCGGCGGTCAGCCGGCGTCACGTCCCGGCCACCTAGGCTCAGGTGTCCGCACACCCAGCGGGGCGGGCCGGCAATGCCGATCATTAGGTCAAAGAAATGCGTGCCGTGAACAATCAATTCCTCGCCGCCACCTCTCGCGTCGTCCGTCGGCCGTCCAAACAGGCGGAGCAATTTTCCAAACTTTCCCGCACGCAAGTCTCCCAGCGCGTGCCGTAACGGCGGCATGGTGCGGAGCTGATGGGCGAGCGCGCATTTGACCTTCGCCCGCTGGCACGCGGCGAGCATGGCGTCGGCATCCCGCAGCGTGGCCGTCAACGGCTTCTCCATGAAGATGTGGCAACCCGCGTCCGCAGCCGCAACGACCATCACGCGACGCTCCGTGAGCCAGCGTGGTCCGATGGCGACGAGGTCAAGCTTCTCCTTGGCGAACATCTCGCGGTAGTCCACGTAGAGTTGCCTGGCTCCAGCACGTTTCCCGGCCGCAGCGCGGCCGGCCGGGTCCTCATCCGCGAGTGCCACGACCTCGAACTGTGGCAGGCCGTTGAACGCCGTGTCCATTCCGTGGCCGTAGTCGCCACGCTTCGTGAAACCGATGATGCCGACGCGGTAGTTACGGGCCATGATGTGCGAAGATCGTCTGTGATGGTTTCGGACGCGGACGTTTTGCTACGGCCGCAGCCGGGCCGGTGTCAGGATTCGCCCTGACATTGTGATGTCGCGCGATTTGCTGATGGGAGGAAGTTCATCCATCAGGGTCATCACCGGCGAATTTCCGCCCGCCTTAGCCGGACGGCAAGTCCGGTTTTCATCATGACTGGGCAGGGCAATGATGCCGGTGCCTGCTGCCCCCGTTGGATTCAAGCTCTCGTCGTCTCTCGCGTTTCAACGGCGGTAATTGAAGCGTCAAACCTAGTGCTGCAGCACTTCCCGACGTGCCAAAAGGATCAAGCGCCGCTTCCAGCCAACCGATGAGGCAAGTTTTGCGGCGATTTTTTCTACCCACCAAACGAAGCCACCATGTTAGAATCCGCCGCGTCGTCCATGCCCAAATCTGCCGCCAGCCGCGCCTCGCCCTCCGTCGCCGCCGGCCACTTCGTCACCACGCGCTGGAGCCAGGTGGTTGCGGCGGGCCGGTCGTCCGACTCGACGCACGCGCGCGCCGCGCTGGAGCAGCTCTGCCAGACCTACTGGTATCCGATTTACGCCTTCGTGCGCCGCCAGGGCCAGACGCCGCACGACGCGCAGGATCTCACGCAGGAGTTCTTCGCGCGGTTGCTGGCGCGTAATGTCCTCGGCGCGGCGGAGCGCGAGCGCGGGCGCTTCCGCACGTTCCTGCTGGCGGCGCTCAAGAACTTTCTCCGCGACGAATGGGACAAACTCCGCGCCCAGAAGCGCGGTGGCGGCCAGAACGTGATCTCGCTCGACGCCGGCGACGCCGAGTCCCGCTACTCGCTGGAGCCGGCTGACACGCTGACCGCCGACCGCATCTTCGAACGGCGCTGGGCGATGTTGCTGCTGGACCGCGCGGTGGAACGGCTCCACGCCGAGCACGAGGCGGCGGGCAAGCTCGCGCTGTTCGAGGCGCTCAAGACCAGCCTCGCCGGCCCGCGCGAGTCGCAGCCTTACTCATCGCTCGCGGCGCAGCTCGGCCTGAGCGAAGGCGCGGTGAAGGTGGCTGTTCACCGGCTGCGCCAGCGCTACCGCGAAGTCATCCGCGCGGAAATCGCCGAGACCGTCGCGAGCGAGGCGGAGGTGGAGGCAGAGTTGAAGCACATCATCGCGGCGCTGGCCTGAGCTTTCTGGCCGGGGTCTGTAACCTTCCTCCGCGCTTTCCTTAGTAGCGGGTGTATGGACACTATGGACTCAAGCATGAACCCCACGGCTCGCATTTGCCCCGCTTGCCTGCAGCCGCTTCCCGCCGACGCGCCGCAGGGCCTCTGCCCGCAGTGCCTCGCCAAGTCCGCGCTCGGTTCGCAGCCTGGCGCGGATGAAACCGTCGCCTCCGGCTCCAAGCCCGGCGGCTCCGGCCCCGCCGCCATCCAGACGGAAATCGCCCGGCTTTTCCCGCAACTCGAAATCCTCGAACTCCTCGGCCAAGGCGGCATGGGGATGGTTTACAAGGCCCGCCAGCCGCAACTTGACCGTCTCGTCGCGCTCAAGGTCATGCGTGCCGACCTGAGCCGGGATCCCGCATTCGCCGAGCGCTTCGCCCGCGAGGCCCGCGCGCTGGCCAAGCTCAACCACCCGAACATCGTTTCCGTCTTCGACTTCGGCGAGACGGGAGGGCACTGCTGGTTCCTCATGGAGTTCGTGGACGGCACGAACCTCCGGCAGTTGCTCCGCGCCAAGACGCTTACCGCGCGCGAGGCGCTGGGCATCGTGCCCAAGGTCTGCGACGCGCTCCAGTTCGCGCACGACGAGGGCATCGTCCACCGCGACATCAAGCCGGAGAACATCCTGCTCGACAAGAAGGGCCGCGTGAAGATCGCCGACTTCGGCCTCGCGAAACTTGTGGGCAAGGACGCGACGGAGTTCCACCTTACCGCCACGGGCATGACGCTGGGCACGCCGCGCTACATGGCCCCGGAGCAGTTCGACAAGCCGCAGGAGGTGGACCACCGCGCGGACATCTACTCGCTCGGCGTGGTGCTCTATGAGATGCTCACCGGCGAGGTGCCGATGGGCCGCTTCGCCCCTCCCTCGGCCACCATCGGCGTGGACGTGCGGTTGGATGAAGTGGTCCTCCGCTCGCTGGAGAAGGAACCTTCGCGCCGATACCAGCACGCCAGCGACGTGAAGACGCAGGTCGAAAACATCAGCGGCGTCATGTCCGGCCTGCCGCCGACCATGCGCAGCGCGTTCGGCTTCGATTACAAATCGAAGACCCAGCTTTGGGGCATGCCGCTCGTGCATATTTGCAACGGCATGGACCCGACAACGGGCCGTGTGCGGACTGCAAAGGGAATCATCGCCATCGGTGACAAGGCGAAGGGAGTCATCGCGCTCGGCGGCGCGGCAACAGGCGTGTTTGCGTTTGGCGGTGTCGCGTTGGGAGTGTTTGCGCTCGGCGGGACGGCGATCGGTTTGTTCAGCTTTGGCGGCTTGGCGCTGGCGCTGATTTTTGCGACGGGCGGGCTGGCAGCGGCGCCCGTTGTGTTTGGCGGACTCGCTGCGGGCTATATCGCCGTCGGCGGGCTGGCGGTAGGCGCCCACACGGCGAGCGGGGGCGGTCCTGCGGATGACGTGGCGCGGCGGTTTTACGAGCAATTCCCGCTGTGGCGCATCTGGATCGGCGCGATGATTCTCTCGATGGGTTCGCTCCCGGTGTCGTTCGGTGCGATGGCGTGGGCGCGGCGGAAGGTGACGAGGGCTTCATCAGAAGAGAAGCCCCGAACTCAGTCACGCAACCGTCTGACGCGCGTGTTGCTTTGGCTCGTCGTCATCGGGATTGTGTCTGCGATTGCCAATGCCTGGAGGGAAGTGAGGAAGTATCGGGCGGCGGAGCAGTGGTCGGAGGGGATCAATTACACATTCGCTCACATGGGTGACTTCGAGCGCGGGCCGGATGGGCCGCAGTTCAGCAAGTCGAAGATCAAGCAACTCGGCCTCACGCCGGAACAGGCGCAGGCGGTGAACAAACTCGTCCCGAAATCTTACGCCGAATTCGTCGCACTGGAACAGCAGCACACGCAAGTCACGACGAACGACCGCAGCCATCTGCTCATCACCATCTCGCCGTTCCGCGAGGAAACCCTCGCTCTTGCGAAGAAGCTGAACGACGACGTGCGGAACATCAGCGGCAAGGACATCATTCATTTCGACTGGCAGGGCAATCTCCGTGCATTCGGACTGTTCCGCCATTGCGGCGATACGACCGTCACAGCCGAGCTTTGGAAGGAGCCAGCCAGGGCGTGGAGCAGCGATCCAGCCGGCGGCACGTATCATTTCGAGGAGCGGCATGCCGACAACAGCCGCAGCCGCGGCGGACGCGGCGACAATTGGAAGCACGTCATCCCGGAGGAATACTGGATTTACTGGAATGAATCTCCCGTCGGCACTGCGCCGGCAACCACCCCCACGAAGAATGCCAACTCCGAACTGAGCGCCGCCGAGGTGCTCCGCAAAATGCAGGCTCGATACGATTCACTCACGAGCTTCAGCGGTTCGGGCAAGGTCGTTTCCGACATCAACCCGAATGCGGGCGCGATGACGAACTCGATCGTGAGCGAGCACACGTTCGCCATGAAGCTGGCCCGGCCGGATTTCTACCGCATCGAATGGACACAGGATGTCGGCGGGTTTTACACGAACACCGGCGCGGTCTGGGACGCCGGCGGCGGCCCGCATCTCCTGATGGGCACGAACAGCTCCAGACCGCTCAATCGCGAGCTGGCGCTTTCGCTGGCGACGGGCGTCTCCGGCGGCGCGGCCCAGCAGGTGCCCGCCTTGTTCTTCGAGGAGAAGACGCTTGGCTGGATCAGTGGCCTGACCAACCTCACGCGCGGGCCGGACGAGAAAGTTGGCGACGAGGATTGTTATGTCGTCTCCGCCGATGACCGTGTGGGAAAGGAAATCCTCTGGATCACCAAGAAGAATTTCCTTCTCAAGCAAATCAAGAGCGTGCTCGGCAGCGCAGGGCTGCCGGCTGAAGCCTCGCAAGGCATCTCGGATCTGAGCGATGAGAGCATGAAGAAGCTGATGAAATCCACCGGTCAGCAGCCGACCCCGGAAGCGATGGCCAAGTTTAGAAACCAAATCGCCGCGACTGCGAAAAAGGCCGGCCAACTCCGGGGGAGCATCACGCAAACCTTCCAGACCCTCAGCCCCGACGAGATCATGGAACGGGATGACTTCTCCTCCCCGCTGCCCGTCAAGGTCCGCCCGCCCGCGAAGTAAGCGGGACGCGGAGCATGTCAAATCCCGCCCCGCGTCCCGCTCGGTGTGCGCCAACCGTTACGGCTTGGGGGCTTTCTTGGTCGGACTCTTGGCCGTGCCGACCACCACGTCGAAGCCCCATTCGCCGAGTGCTTCGTCATTGCCGTCGCTGACGACGAGCAGTTCGTCGCGCACGTAGCCCAGCAGGTTCAGCGCGGTGCCCTTCGTGTCCGAGGTTTGCCCGTCCGCGATGCCCAGGAGGATGTCGCGCGCCTGTCGGTCGGTCTGCGCGGCGGCGTCATGCAGCTTCGCGCTTTGGTTTTTCTGGTCGGCGCCGTCCACGGCTGGCGTGTCGGCGGTGGCGGGCTGGCCGTTGACGAGCCGGTCGAGCAGTTTCATTTTCTCGTCGTCCAGCGGGCTGTTGGCGCCTTTCGCCTTGTGCGTGGCGACGGCGGCCTGGCCGAGTCGGAGCAGCGCTTCGGGCTTGCTGGAGGGGATGTTCACACGGACAGTTTTACGAGCCATAATGTTATCTATCCTTTCTTTCGCAGGCGGGTTAAAAATCCTGCTTTGAGGGTCATCTTCTCCGCCTTTCGCCGCCGGCAGTCAACTCCCTTCCAGCCATACATAATCTTGTGTAAGGGGAGGGCCAGTTTTTGAAAAGGGATGGCTGGCTTTTTTAAAAATGACGCTGGTTTTTGAAGAACCAGCCGGCTCCCGGCACGGGAGAACGCCAGTCTGTGACGGGAGAACATTCCGCCGCCTCAGGAGAAGGCAGGGATGCGCCGGGAGATGCCCAGCCTGGGACGAAGGAACGCTGTTTCGTCACGGAAGCTGCCCCGCTCGTGACGGGAGCTGCCCCGCTCGTGACGGGAGCTGCCCGGCTCGTGACGGGAGCGGCTCAGGCTGCGACGGCGGCAGGTTCCGCCGCGCCGTCGGATGGTGGAGATGTTCGGAGAGAGCGCCGCCGCAATTTCAGATGAAGACCTTGCGCCCCGCCCGGCTGCGTCTCCGGCCTGCCTGTGGCTGTCATCCGGTCTTCGGTCCTCGCCATCCCGGCGGGCCAAGGCGAGGGGCGCGGATTCCCCGCGCGGCTCACGCCGCCGCTTTCGCCGCGGCGAGGTCGCCGCGGCGCTGGGCCATGCTCTTGAAGAACTCGTAGCCCTCGCGCAGCCGGCGGACGCAGACGTCCTTGTCCTCCAGCATGGTCTTGATGATGCGCAGAATCGGCTTCGGCCGGAGGTAGTAGTTCCGGTAGAAGCGCTCGACCTCCTCGAAGATGAATTCCTTGCTGACGCCGGGGTATTCGAGCGTGGACTGCTGGAGGCCGTCGCCCTCGATGAGGTCGGTCTTGTCCTTCTTCACGAACCAGCCATTGAGCTTGGCCTGCTCGAAGAGTTCCGTGCCGGGATACGGCGCGGCGAGTGAAACCTGGAGGCTGAAGACGTCCAGCTCCTTCGCGAAGTTGATGGTCTGCTCGATGGTCTCGCGCGTCTCGACGGGCAGGCCGAGGATGAAGGTGCCGTGGATGACGACGCCGGCCTTGTGGCAGTCCTTGGTGAAGCGGCGCATCTCGTCGGTGGTCACGCCTTTCTTGATGCGCGTGAGGGTCTCGTCGTTGCCGCTCTCGTAGCCGACGAGGAAGAGGCGAAGGCCGTTGTCCTTGAAACTTTTGATCGTGTCGTAGTCGAGGTTCGCGCGGCTGTTGCAACTCCAGTCCACGCCAAGCGGGCCGAGCTTCTTCGCGATCTCTCGCGCGCGCGGCAGGTTGGCGGTGAAGGTGTCGTCGTCGAAGAAGAATTCGCGCACCTGCGGGAAAAGCTTCTTCATGTAGGCCATCTCGTCGGCGACGTTCTGCGCGCTGCGGACGCGATACTTGTGCCCGCCAATGGTCTGCGGCCAGAGGCAGAAGGTGCACTGCGCCGGGCAGCCGCGGCCGGTATACATCGAGACGTAGGGATGTTGGAGGTAGCCGATGAAATACTTCTCGATCTGGAGGTCGCGCTTGTAGACGTCGGCGACCCACGGGAGCGAGTCCATGTCGGCAATCATCTCGCGCTCGGGGTTGTGTTTGATCTTCCCCTCGGCGTCGCGGTAGCTGAGACCCGTGATATCCTTGAGCGGGCGGCCTTCGGCGACTTCCTTGCAGGTGAAGTCGAACTCCTTGCGGCCAACCCAGTCAATGGCCCACGACGTCTTGAGCGTCTCGGTGGGCAGCACCATCGCGTGCGCGCCGACGAAGCCAATCTTGGTGGAGGGCTTCTGGTTCTTGATGGCCTCGGCGATCTTGCAGTCGTTCTTCAGCGAGGGGGTGCTGGTGTTGATGATGACGTGGTCGAAGTCCTTCGCGATGGCGAGGCACTGTTTGAGATCAATGTGGTGCGGCGGGCAATCAAGCAGCTTGCTGCCGGGCACGAGTGCGGCGGGCTGCGCGAGCCAAGTGGGATACCAGTAGCTGGTGACCTCGCGGGTGGCCTGGTAGCGCGCGCCGGCACCGCCGTCAAAGCCGTCGAAGGAGGGAGGGGAGAGGAAGAGTGCGCTCATGGAATATCAGCCGACCAGTTTGTTGTATTCTTCGTGTGTGCCAATCCAGACCCATTCGACCGTATCACCGACGCGGTGACCGATGGCGCGATAATGATCGCCGATTCTCACTGAAAACCGGTCGCCAACGCCCTTCAGCCGCTTGAACTGAAGTGATGGATGTTGATGGTTTTGCTGCCACAGTTGGTAATTCTTTCTGGCGAGGGCTTGAACGCTGGCGGGCAGTTCCGAGTAGGCCTGCCAGAAGCGCCGCGTGGCCCGCGATTTCATTTCGGCCAGTCTTTCAAGTGCTCTTCGCGTCGTTCCGCCTCGGCTTCGCGGAAAAGGAAATCCAGTTTCCCAGCAGCGGCATCTGCATTCATCTGCTCATCCCAGACCTTCGCCTCACGCATGGCCAGCCACGAGGCCAGCGCGGACTGTTCCCGCGCAGGAAGCCGCTCAATGGCGTGTTCGATTTCGAGGAGCGTGCTCATTCCGCCTTGGTCGTCACTGTGCCGTTGGCTTTGATTTTCGCCAGCAGGTCATCGCGTTCCGAGGTGTCGCCGGTGCCGCAGTGGGAGCCGACGTGTGGTTCGTGCGCGGGTTCGTCGTCCTTGCGGGAGAAGGCACCACGTGCGCTGGCGGCGGGGGATTGGATGGCGGCCTTGGCTTCGGCGAGGTGGCCTTTGCCAATGCTGACGCCGTTGAAGGCGCGTTTCTCCAGCTCGGCACTGGCAGCATACACCGCCGGGCGCGGGCCGAAGTTGTATTTCATGTTAATCCAAGTGTCGCGTGGCTTGGTGCTCAACGCGCCGCTGGGGTCGTAGCCGCAGTGGACCATGCAATGCTCGCAGCGCGGGTCGCGGGCCTTGCCGTCCACCACGCCGTAGTTCTCCCACTTCACCGTGCCGAGCATCTCGGCGTAGCTCGGATAGTGGCCGTCGGTCATCAGGTAGCACGGCGCTTTCCAGCCCTTCACGTTGTAGGTCGGGATGGCCCACGCGGTGCAGGTCAGCTCGCGCTTGCCGGCGAGGAATTCCTGATAAACCGGCGTGCCGAAAATGGTGAAGAGCCGGCCCCACTCCTCGATTTTCGCGAACTTCTTCCGCGTCATGTCGCGCGTGAGGAAAAATTCCTTCGGATCTTTGCCGAGCCGCTTGACCATGTCCTTCTTCGCGGCGTCGTAATCGTAGCCGGGGGAAATCGTGTGGCCGTCCACGTCGAGCGAGGAGAGGAACTTGAACATGTCCTCGATCTCCTGCACGTCGGTCTCCTTGTAAACGGTCGTGTTCGTCGCAGTCTGGTAACCGAGAATCTTCGCCATCTTGATGGCGGCGACGCATTCCTTGAAGACGCCCTCGCGCTCGACGATGAGGTCGTGCGTGAATTCGAGGCCGTCCACGTGGACGTTCCAATACATCCACTTGCTCGGCTTGATGACGACCTTCGCCTTCGCGGCGGCATCGGCGGTGCGGATGGACTCGGCTTCCTTCTCGGTGACGAGCTTTTCGGCGACGAGCTGCTGGAGCTTGGCTTCCATCTCCGGCGAAAAATTCGCGGCCATGTAGTCGCGCATTTTTTTCCGCATGAACATGCCGTTCGTGCAGATGTAAATGATGCGGCCCTGCTCGCGTAGCCCGGCGACGAGTTCCTCGATCTTCGGGTAAATCAGCGGCTCGCCGCCGCAGATGGACACCATCGGCGCGTCGCAATCCACTGCCGCAGCAAGGCACTGCTCCAGCGGCACCATGTCCTTGAGCGACGTGGAATACTCGCGGATGCGCCCGCAGCCGGTGCAGGTTAGATTGCAGGTGTGCAGCGGCTCGAGCTGCAAAACCATGGCGAACTTCGGCGTCTTGCGAAGCTTGTGCTTGACGATGTGACGGGCGATTTTGACCGTCAGCGCGAGGGGGAAGCGCATAGGATTATTGGACCGAGGCGATCTGGGATACTGCGGGTTTGGCTGGAACCGCGTCATCACCGCTGGCGGGCGGCGCGACGTGCAACAACCGTGGAATGCCCGGCAACAGGAACGAAGCGGGCGACGCCGACTGCGAGGTGCGGAATCCACCGCAGCCCGCCGCCCCGAGCGCGAGCGCGGGGAGGATTGCCAACCGCATACGTTTCCAACTAAAACACATCGCAGCACTATATGGAGCCGGGCAAATTCATGGCAATGCTTTATTCCGAGGCGAACCCCGGCGTCCGGCGCGTTGAAGTCACCGCGTTGACAGGGCTGGCGCTCGTCCTCACGTCGCTCGCGTCCGTTGCCGCCCAGCCGGCCAAGAAACCCGCCGATGTTCCCATGCCCACGCTGTCGGCCAAATTCGCCGAGGCCGCGCAAATCAAGCTCATCAATGCCCGCAAGCAGTTTCAGACCGACACCAACAGCATTCTGGCGGCTTGGGCGCTCGGCCAGGCGTGTTTCTGGCGGGGCGAGTTTGCCACCACGAACGAGGAGCGCGCCCGGCTCGCGGAGGAGGGCATCGCCGCGTGTCGGCCGCTGACCATCCGCGCGCCCACGTTGCCGGAAGGCCACTACTTTCTCGCCATGAACCTCGGCCAGCTCGCGCGCACCAAGTGGCTCGACGCCCTGGGCATCGTGAAGGAACTCGAACACGGCCTCGAGCTTGCCGGCGGCATGCAGCCGCGGCTCGATCACGCCGGGCCGGACCGCTGCCTCGGCCAGCTCTACCGTGACGCCCCCGGCTGGCCGATCAGCATTGGCAGCAAGTCCAAGGCGCGCGCGCATCTGCTGCGTGCCGCCGCGCTGGCCCCGGATTTTCCCGAGAACCACCTCGAACTCGTCGAAACTTGGATCGAGTGGAAGGAGAAAAAACTTCTCCAGCGCGACATGGAGGTGCTGGCCGCGCTGCTGCCCAAGGCGCGCCAGCAATTCACCGGCGAGGACTGGGCGGCCCACTGGGACGACTGGGACCGCCGCTGGCAAGAAATTCAGGCCAAGGCCGCCGAGTTGCTGAAGAAGAAATAGTCTGCCTTCGTGCGCGGAATGACGGACACTTTAGTAGGAAAGCAGGAAGGGCTGAGCTGACCATTCATCCCGCTCCAGCTTGCTTGTCCTCCTGATTAAATCCCCGGCAGAATTCGCCACTCGCCGACCGCCAAATCTCCCAACTCGAACGCGCCGAACCGGCTCCGATGCAGTCGCGTGACCGTCCAGCCTTGGCTGCCAAACATCCGCTTCACCTGATGGTATTTGCCCTCCATGAGTTCGAGCCGCGCCTCCCGATCACTGACGATTTCCAGCTTCGCCGGGAGACACGGCTTTGATTCGTCTTCCAGCCGCAGCTCGCCGGAGGCGAACACACGGACGAGCTTCGCATCGAGGTCGCGGTCCACGTTGACTTCGTAAAGCTTCGTGACGTGCCGCTTCGGCGAAGTCCAGTGATGCACCAGCGCGCCCTGGTCCGTGATGACGAGCGCGCCGGTCGCGTCCTTGTCCAAGCGGCCCACGGTCATGACGGGAGGGTTGCGCTTGAGCCAGCGCTTCGGCAGCAGGTCGAAGACACGCGGGCCTTCCTTCGCGTCGTGGGAGCAGACGTAGCCAGCGGGCTTGTGCAGCAAGATGAGAATTCCCTCCGGCGAATCCACCGGCGCTCCGTCCACCCACACATCCGCCGCGCGAGCCTTCTGGTCGAACGCCGTTGCTCGTTCACCGGCCACGAGCACGCGCCCGCCGCGCACCCAGAGCCGCGCTTCGCTTCGGCTGCAATAACCGCAGGCGGAGAGCAACTGGTCGAGGCGGCGCAGCGGAGCGGGATTCGGCACGCGCAGGTTGTAGCGCGGTGCCAGACGCTTTCCAACTCGTTCGCGCGGAGCGCGGCGTTCACGCCGCAGCAGGCCGGACAGAATACGCGCAGCCGAAAGGCCCTTGATCCTCGCGCATCTCTGCGGTCTGAAGGCCGCGCTCCAGAAAACTACTCCTGCAACGCCGCGAGCACCTCGGGATCGCGCACATCCACCCAGCGACCCGCGATCTTGAGGCCGGCCATCGAGTGGCCCGCCGCGAGCATCACCGTGAGCGCGTCGGTCAGCTCGTATTCGCCGCGCGCCGACTTCTGGAGCTTGGCCGTGAACTCGAAGAGCACCGGGTCGAAGAGGTAGATGCCGGCGTTATACCACGCGGTTTCGCCGGTCTTGAGCCAGCCCTGTTGCCGCAACTCCGCGAGTTGCGCGGCGCTGGGTTTCTCCACGAGGTGCTTCAGGCAAAACGCTTGGTCGAAGAAGAACAGCCCGCCCTTGGTCACGTCCTCGCTGCCCGTCACCGTGACGAGGCCGGAGAATTTCCCCTCGCTCCAGCGCTTCAGCATGGCCGCGTAAGTCTCCGGCTTCACGAGGATGTCACCGTAGGTCAGCAGAAACGGCTCGCGACCCGCGAAAGTTTTCGCCAGTTCGGGCGCCTTGCCCGTGCCGTCCTGCACGACCTGCCGCACGTAGCTGATCTTCGCGCCAAACTTCGAGCCGTCGCCGAAAAAGCCCTCGACCACCTCCGCGTGCCAGCCGGTGACGATGCAGAACTCACGGATGCCCACGCTCAAGAGCCCCTCGACAATGTGCTGGAGGATCGGCTTGCCCTGCACCTTGAGCATGGGCTTGGGGATTTCGTTGGTCAGGTCGCGCATGCGCGTGCCCTTCCCGGCGGCGAGGATGACGGCTTTCATTGTGGCTCGGATAATACCGGCGTCAGAACGGCGGCGACGCTAACCGCGCGGCATTCCGAGCGAAAGTATTTTGAGCCGGAAGCAATCACCGAAGCAGAACAACCTAGTCCGGACGCGTGGGTCGCGGGGATGTCTGCTCGACGCGGGCGCGCAGGCACGCGGGGCAGAGGCATTTCGCATCCGGGTCTGCGGGCATCGGAAGGCGCGGAAATTCGTTGCACCAGCAGGTGTTCGCGCCGCAGTGGGCGACGCACTGGAATTCCGCGCCGCACTCGGGACAACATTTGTTTTCAGCGTGGCGGCTCATGGCGTGAGGACCAGGTCTTGATACACGAAGTCGCCTTGCGCCGCCACGTCACCGCGCGTGAAGGCCACCGGGCCGCCGGTGAAACCGGGACCGTCGAACACGAACGTGTGAAACTCTCCCTGCTCGCCACACGGGTCCACGCCGGCGGGAAGTTCGTCCAGCAATGCGGCGTCGAACTCGCGCCCGGCGAAACGCGTGTCCAGCCGGCACGCGTCCACGCAGACGAGCACCGCACGAAAGCGGCGGCGAAGAAGCTCCTTTGCGAGCTTGGCCGTGTCACGGCCCCAAATCGGATACATCGCCTCCATGCCGAGCGGTCGCAGGAGCGCGTCGCGCCACGCGCGGATGTCTTCGAGGAACAAATCGCCGAAGACCGCGCGGCGCACCCCCTGCGGGAGAAACGGTCGCAGGGCGGCACACACGCGGTCTTCGTAGAGCGAGTTGGGCGGGAACGCGGGCAGGCGGATGAACTGGAGCGGCAGGCCCAGCGCCTCCGCCTGACGTTCCAGCAGTTCGCGGCGGACGCGGTGCATGCCGCTGCGGTCATCGGCCTCGTTGAGCGTGGTCAGCAGCGCGAGCACGTCGCAGCGCCCGCGAACGGCGGCCAGCGCGAGCGCGCTGTCCTTGCCGCCGCTCCAGAAAACTACGACGCGTTCGCGGGCGGACATGGCTAGAAGGCCGCCGTGACGCCGAGCTGGAAGTTGAGCCCCGGCGCGGGGTTGTGTTGCAGCGTCGTGAGGAAGGTGCTGTAGGTCGGGAACTGCTCATAGAGCCGGTCGAGCAGGTTGTTCACCGCCGCGTAGGTCGTGAAGTTCTTCCACTGGTAGCTTAACTTCGTGTTCACCACAGCATAGGTGTTCTTCGAGAGCGCGTTGGGCAGGTCGTTGAAATGGCGCTGGCCGGTGACATAGACGGTCTCGACGCGCCACGTCCAGCCAGCGGCCGGGCGGAAGTTCACGCCACCGTTCAACTGCCAGTCGGGCACGAGCACCTGATGCTGCCCGGCATACGTGCCGCTGGTGAAGTGCGCGTCGGACCACGCCGCGCTGAAATCCACGTCCACCCACTCGGCGGGCTTTGAATTCAGCGTCAGCTCGACGCCCTGCCGGATGGCGTCGGCGTTGTTGTTCCCGAACGTCGCGGGATCGGAGAAGATGTCGTCGCTCACCCAACTGTGATAGTAGGCGAGGCTGCCACCGAGCAGTTTGTGCTGTTGGCTGCGCAGTCCGAACTCGACGGTGCGCGCGTTCACGGGCACGAGCGACGCGTTGCTGGCGAAGCGCGGATCAGCGCTCACCGTGTCGTTCGCGCTGGGGAGGCGGTAAGCCTGCGAGAGCGAGACCCACGCAGAGGACTTCTCGGCGAACTCCCAGTTCAAGCTGCCCTTCGGACTCCACACGTTGTTTTCCTTGCTACCGGTGAAGGGAGGGACGGCAAACGGCACGTTCAAGAACGTGCTGCGATGGTCGAAGCGCACGCCCGCCGCGAGCGTGAGCCTGGGCAGCAGCTCCAGCGAATCCTGCGCGAAGAAACTCAGCGTGGACGAGTCGTGCACCGTGGTGCCGAACGCGCTCGACTGCGTGAAGTCCTGCCGCACCGCCTCGCCGCCGAAGGCGAGCGTGTTCGCGCGCTGCCACGGCTCGGTCTTCCAGTCCACTTGCAGCGTGCCGCCGTAACTTGGCTGCACGGTGGTGACGTCGGCGAAGCCGGTGCTGAAGCCGTTGTCCTTCGTCGCGAAGGCCTTCGCGTTCACCGTCCACGCCTCCTCGAAGGTCTTGTGATAGTCAATCCAGCCGCGATGCAACTCCTGCTGAAAGGTGAACTGCGTCGCGCCTCGTTGCCGCGGGTTCGCGGCGAACTGCGCGGGCGTGAGGATGTCCGGATTCTCGCTGTAGTCGTCATGGAACTGGTAGCTGAACGTGAAGCGTCCCGCTGCGGTCTCGAGGGACGGCTTGGCGAGCAAGTTCCAGCCGCGATAGTTCGCGCCGTCGCGCCAGCCAGCCCATTCATTGCGGCTGCCGGTGACGACGTAGCTGAACGCGTTCGTGCGCCCGCTCAACGCAAAGTTGCCTTGATAGAAGCCGAGATTGCCGACGCTCGCGCTCACGCTGCCGGAGAACGGTTTGTTCGCCGCCTCCTTCGTGATGATGTTGATGACACCCGCCGCCGCGCCCTCGCCGTAAGTTGTCGAAGCACCGCCGCGGATGATCTCCACCCGCTCGATGGCCGAAAGCGGGACGGAGTTCCAGAGGAAGAAACCGCCGCCTGCGTCGTTCACGCGCACGCCATCGAGGAGGATGAGTGTGCCCGCCTTGTCGCCGTAGCCGCGCATGCTGAACTGCGATTGCTGGCCGTCAAAGCCGACCGTGTCCAAGGTCGTGAAGCCGACCTGCTGTTGCAGCAACTCAGTCAGTGTGAAGGCCGGTGATTGCGCGATGGCCGCGCGCGTGATGACGGTGACATTCGCCGGAACCTTCTCCACCGCGACCGTTTCCTCCGGCAGGCGCGTGGCCGTGACGACGAGCGGCGGGAGCTGGATCGGCGCGTTGGTCTTGCTCTCCTGCGCACCAGCCTCACGCAACGCGATGGCGAGCAACATCCCAAGGACCACTCGCTGCACGTGCGCGCTGCTGACTTCCGACTTCCGACTTCCGACTCCTGACTCCCGACTCCTGACTTCTGTTTTCATTCTGATCTTTCACTGCGAGCTACGCGCGGGTTCTTGGGCGCGCGGAGCGGTTGGTGTTGGAGACCAGATGGGAGGCCGAAAGCAAAAAGCCTTCACCTCCGCAAATTGGAGAATGAAGGCATCTCGGAATCCCGACGAAAGACAGTTCGGCAGGCTGGCCTCATCCTTCTCTTTGTCGGAGAAGCGGGCGCGCGTGAGCACGCCCTGACGAGCGCTGACAAGCCGGTATCCTGACTCCGGGCCTCAAACCTCGCTCCCGCCTTCCCGGCCTTCGGCCAGTGGCATTGGGAGTCCGTAGCCCGTCACAGTGGCGCAACCGTCCCCGGTTCTCACGGGGTTCCCTGCACTTGCGAGCGGTGATTGGCGGAATGAACCGCCGTTGCTCAAAGAACCGGGCGAGGTTGTAAGCGAGCGACGCCGGGCTGCCAAGAAAAAGGTTCCGCTTCAGACGGCAAAGTTCGACCAGTGCTTCTTTTATTCAGGACGGAACTGAATGCAATGCGTCTGGTTCTGCTCGCGTCTGACTCCCTGAACGCTGCCAATCTCGATGAACCCAACTGCCCTCACCCGCCGCGCGTGCCTCGCCACGATTTCTGCGCTCGCGGCAGGACGCGCGTTGCTCACGGCGGCCGGCCCGGGCCGCAGCCGGCTCGGCCTTTGCACGTTCTCCTGCCATCAGCACTGGAAGGCAGTCGGCGCGAAGCGCGAGGGCGTGAAGTTCACCGACTTGCCCGGCTTCTACCGCTACGCGCGCGAGCTTGGCGCGGAGGGCGTGCAGACGGCGTTGCGCAGCAAGGACGCCGCGGTGGCGAGACAACTACGCGCGCTGGTCGAGCGGGACGGCGGCTACTACGAGGGCGAGTTGCGGCTGCCCAAGGACGAGGCTGAGCTGGGTGCCTTCGAGACGGATGTGCGGCTTGTGCGCGAGGCCGGGGCAGGCGTGGCCCGCGCAGTGTTCATGGGCGAGCGGCGCTATGAGAAGCTCAAGTCACCCGGTGAATTCCAGCGTTTCCATGCGCAGGCAGAGCGGTCGGTGACGTTGATGGAACCGGCCTTGCGCAAGCATCAGCTCAGGCTCGCCATTGAGAACCACAAGGACTTCACCACCGAGGAATTGGTCGCGCTGATGCGCAAGGCTGGCAGCGAGTGGATTGGCGTGCTGGTGGACACGGGCAACAACCTCGCGCTGCTGGAGGAGTCGCACGCCACCATTGAGGCGCTCGCGCCTTTCGCGCAAAGCGTGCATCTCAAGGACATGGCGGTGCAGCCCGCTGAAGATGGTTTCCTGCTCAGCGAGGTGCCGCTCGGCACGGGCTTCCTCGACTTGCCGCGCATGATCGCCACGCTGCGGAAAGCCAACCCTGCGATTGTCTTCAACCTCGAGATGGCCACGCGCGACCCGCTCCGTGTGCCTTGCCTGACGGATGGCTTCTTCGCCACCTTCCCTGAACGCAAAGCGACCCATCTCGAAGCGGCGATGCAGCGTGTGAAGGCAAATCCGCCGAAGCAACCGTCGCCCTCGGTCAGCGGCAAGCCAACCGCCCAAGTCCTCGCCGAGGAGGAAGCCAACAACCGCAGCAGTCTCGCTTGGATGCAAAGAAATATCCGCATTTGAACCTGAGCATCCAAGTGACAGGAATCGTCCATCAATGTCACAAACCATGACCTCGCTCACCCGCCGCACCTTTCTCCGCGCCGCCGGCGTCTCGCTCGCGCTGCCGGTGCTCGAATCGCTCCAGCCGCGCGCCTTCGCGGATGGCAAGACTGCACCGATTCGCCGCGCGCTCTTTATCTGCACGCCGCTGGGCGTGCATCCGCAGAACTTCTTCCCCACCGAAACGGGCCGCGACTACGCGCTCACGCCGTATCTGGAAGTGCTCAAGGAATTCCGCAATGACTTCACGGTCATCTCCGGCCTCGCGCATCCCGAGGTCGGCTCGACGCACGATTCGATTTACAGCTTTCTCACCGGCGCGCCGCATCCGGAAATTCGCGCGGGCTTTCGCAACAGCATTTCCGTGGACCAGTTCGCCGCCGAGCGCCTCGGCGGGCAGACGCGTTTTCCCAGTCTCTCGCTGTCGGCGGAGGGCTTCGGGCTGTCGTGGACGCGCAGCGGTGCGCTCGTGCCGCCGGATTTGTATCCGTCGAACATCTTCGCGCGGCTCTTCCTCGAAGGCCGGCCCGACGAAGTGCAAGCGCAGGCGCGGCGACTGCGCGACGGCCAGAGCATTCTCGACACCGTGGGCGAACAGGCGCGGCGCTTGCAGCCGACGTTCGGCGCGCGCGACCGCGAGAAGGTGGACGAGTATTTCACGAGCGTCCGCGAACTCGAACAACGCCTCGCGACGAACGAGGAATGGTCGAAGAAACCGAAGCCGAAAGTCACTGCCACGCAGCCGCAGAACAACATGAACCCCGCCGATCTCATCGGCAAAAACCGCGTGATGTTCGACCTCATCCACCTCGCCGTGCAGACCGACTCCACGCGCCTCATCACGATGCTGCTGCTCGGCACCAGCCTCGTGCCGCCGATTCAGGGCGTCTCGCAAGGTCACCACGACCTCTCGCATCACGGCCAGGACCCGGCGAAGCTCGCGCAGCTCAAGACCCTCGAACTGGAGAAGATGAAGACCGTGCGCGAACTGCTCGCGAAGCTGAAGCAGACCGAGGAGCAGGGCGAAAGCCTGCTCGACCGCACGATGGTTTTCTTCAGCAGCAACCTCGGCAACGCGAGCAATCACTCCACGCGCAACCTGCCCGTGCTACTCGCCGGCGGCGGCTTCAAGCACGGCCAGCACCTCGCCTTCGACCCGAAGTCCCCGCCGCCGCTGTGCAACCTCTACGTCTCAATGCTGCAACGGTTGGGCATCGCGGCGGAGAAGTTCAGCTCTGGCACGGGGCCGTTGAAGGGGCTGGAGTTGGCGGCGTGAGACGGATTTAAGAGCCGCGTGAACTCCGTCCGTTGATTCGTTGGTTCTCGTCTCGCATTTCCCAAACCGCGTTGTCCTTGAGTCGGCGAGGGGGCGGGCAACGATGCCCCGCCCACGCCCGAAATATTTTTTCGCGCCGCGCCGCCGAGCTTCCGCTAGACTCAACCCGCGCATGAAGACCCTTTACCTCGACGTGTTCAGCGGCCTGAGCGGTGACATGTTCATCGGCGCGCTGCTGGACTTGGGCGCGGACTTCCGCCAGCTCGAATACGGCCTCGCCAAGCTGAATCTCGACGGCTACCGGCTCGAACACCGCCGCGCAGCCAAGTGCGGCATCGAGGGCGTGAAGTTCGACGTGCATCTCACCGGCTCCGCCACGCCGCCGGAGAACGACGGCCCGGATTATCACGCGCTTTCGCACAGCCACAGCCACGGCCCCGGGGATCAGGCGCATTCTCATTCGCACGGTCCCGGCGATTGCGACCACGCGCACGATGGCTCCCGGAACTTTCATCAGATCAAGGAACTCATCCGCGCCTGCACGCTCTCGGACTGGGTGAAGGAGAAGTCCACCGCGGTCTTCCAGCGCGTCGCCGTGGCGGAGGGAAAAATTCACGGGATGCCGCCGGAGCAGGTGCATTTCCACGAGGTCGGCGCGGTGGATTCCATTGTGGACATCGTCGGCGGCTGCCTTGCGCTCGAATTGCTCGGCTGTCCGCGTGTGCTTGCGTCGTCGGTCGTCGAGGGCACCGGCTGGGTGAGGTGCGCGCACGGACGGATGCCGCTGCCCGCCCCGGCAACGCTGGAAATCCTCGGCGCTCGTGGTGTCGCCATTTCGCAATGCGAGGAGCCGCGCGAGCTGCTCACGCCCACCGGCGCGGCGTTGCTCGCGGAGTTCGCCGAGAGCTTCGGGCCGATGCGCGAACTCGTCGCCGAGAAAGTCGGCTACGGCGTCGGCACGCGCGACAACGACACGCGGCCGAATGTCGTGCGGGCGGCACTGGGCGAAGTCAGAAGTCAGAAGTCAGAAGTCAGAAGTGAGGAAGCGGCCTCAGCGACTCCGGCGGCACCTGCCCACGACTGGGACACCGACACGATCGCCGTGCTGGAGACGAATCTCGACGACTTGAGCGGCGAAGTGCTCGGTGCGTTTGTCGAGCGCGCGCTGGGCGAGGGCGCGCTGGACGTGTTTCACACGCCCATCCAGATGAAGAAGAACCGCCCCGGCGTGCTGCTCACCGTGCTGTGTGCTGCGGCGGACGCGGACAAGTTCGCAGCGCTGCTGCTCCGCGAAACGAGCGCGTTCGGCGTGCGGCGCACGCCGGCGCAGCGGCGCAAGCTCAAGCGCGAGTTCGTCACCGTGAAGCTCCCGCAAGGCGAGGTGACGGTGAAGCTCGGCAAGCTGGACGGTGCGGTTGTGCAGGTCGCGCCCGAGTTTGAGTCGTGCCGGCAACTCGCCGCGCGAACCGGCGCGCCGCTGAAATCAATTTACGAAGCCGTCCTCGTCGCCGAGGCCGCGCTGCGTCGCGGATAGGGGATTCTACGCCGTTCCCATTTCCCGCGCAGCGGCGCGGACAAAGCGCGCACTGTCCTTCATGGCGCGACGAGCCGGAACTGCTTCGCCTGCGGGTCGATCACTAATCGCTGGCCCAGCGGCAGGGCTGGCGACGCGGCGAGGTAATTTTCCTTCACCAGTTCCGCGAGGTCTTTCGGCGGCCGGTTGAGGTCCACCATGAAGCGCGTTGCGGCCAGGTTGATCGCGTTCATGTCCAGCACGCCGGTCGCCGTCAGCGCTTGTGCGGGCGGAACGCCACCCGGCGCGGCTGGAGCGCTGCCGGGCTTGACTTTTCTGTCACATGCGACAGCGAGGAGAAGCGCTGCGAGGACGAGGAGTCGTGCGGTGTTGCGCATGGAAGTGTGGGCGGGCATCAGGGCCCGCCGTCCCAGTTGTAATCGTAGCCGGCCCCAGCGGGAGGGTTGTAATTGTAAGGCGGGTTGGGCGCCACGTAGTAAAGCTTGGTGTCCGCAGCGTGGCCGTCCACGTAACCGACCTGCGCCACTGCCTTGTCGCGCGCCACCTCGCGGTTGTCCCGGCTGTGCCATTCCCACGCGCGATGAATCGTCCATTCGCCGGTCAGCAGGTTGCGCACCGGATTGCGGCATTGTGAAAAGCGCATCCCGGCGAGGCTGCCGGCGGGACTCGTGTTGATGCCGTTGAAGACGTAGCTGTTATAGTCCAGCACCGGGTTTTCCTTGTGCGGCATCTGGTAAATCGCCGGGCCGGTCTTCCAGCCGCTGTCCGTCGGGCAGTGATAGACCTTGTCGCTCGGCGAGCCGACGGTGTTGTTGATCCCCGCATAGCGCATGGAGACAAGTTTGTAAGCCCACCAGATGTCGGTGCGGCCCGGCACGGTGTTCTGGTCGGGGAGCTTCTCGTCGAAGTCGTCGCCGTAAAGCCGCAGCGAGAGGCTGACCTGTTTGAGGTTGGCGAGACATTTGGCCTTCACGCCTTTGGCCTTCGCGTGCGCCAGCGCCGGCAGCAGCAACCCCGCGAGCAACGCGATGATGGCGATGACCACGAGCAATTCAATCAGGGTGAAGGCCGCTGCCCGGACCGAACGGGGTTTCATGGTGTCCGTCATAGGCCAAGCCACCAGCGCTGACAAGCGGCCTTTTTCGCGCGGCTGCCGGCGCCTCCCGAAATGCCGGTGGCAGCGCGGTTGGTCGTTGAAGCTCACCGCGCGAACGCTAGACTGCGGGCGTTCTCAAGCCCTATGAAGACGCCGGCCGCGCTTGTCTGGTTCGCTCTGTGCGCCTTGCTCCACGCGCAAGGACCGCGTGGCCAGTGCCAGTTCACCGTGCTGGACGCGGCCACCGGGCGACCGTTCCCGGCCCGCATCCACTTGAAGGACGCCGCCGGCAAACCCGTGCAGCCTCCCGGCTTTCCCGCGCATCGCGGACATTTCGTGTGCGACGGGACCGCGCAATTCGAACTGCCGTTGGGCGCCTACACCTACGAAATTGAGCACGGCCCGGAGTTCAGCCTGGCCCGGGGACTCTTCGCCGTGTCACCCGGCCGGCCGGCGTCCGTGCGTCTGAAGCTGGTCCGCCTCACTCACCTCGCCCGCGAAGGCTGGTGGTCCGGCGACCTGCACATCCACCGCCCGTTGGAGGACATCGAGCTGCTCATGCGCGCCGACGATCTTCATATCGCCCCGGTCATCACGTGGTGGAACACGCGCAACCTCTGGGCCGGCCGGCCGCTCCCGGCGCAGCCGCTCACGCGCTTCGACGGCAACCGCTTTTACGACGTCCTCTCCGGCGAGGATGAGCGCGAGGGCGGCGCGCTGCTCTACTTCCACCTGCACGCCCCGCTCGCCATCACCAAGGCCCGGCGCGAGCACCCCTCGCCGATGCTGTTTCTGGAGCAGGCCCGCCAGCAGTCCGGCGCGTGGGTGGACATCGAGAAGCCGTTCTGGTGGGACGTGCCGGTGTGGCTCGCGAGCGGCCAGGTGGACTCCATCGGCCTCGCGAACAACCACATGTGCCGCGACACGATGTATGAGAGCGAGGCGTGGGGCCGGCCGCGCGACACGAACCGGCTGGCCGCCCCGCGCGGCAACGGCTTTTGGACGCAGGAGATTTACTACCACATCCTCAACACCGGCCTGCGCCTGCCGCCCTCCGCCGGCGGCGCCTCGGGCGTGCTGCCCAACGCCGTCGGCTACAACCGCGTCTATGTCCACACCGGCCCGGACCTGACCTGGGAGAACTGGTGGGCCGGGCTGCGCGCGGGAAGATCCTTCGTCTCCAACGGCCCGCTGCTCCGCTGCACGGCCAATGACAAGCTGCCGGGCGAAGTCTTCACCACCACGGCCGGCAAGCCGTTGGTGATCGAGCTGAAGGCGAAGCTCGACTCCCGCGATCCAGTCACCGCCATCGAGATCATCCGTGACGGGCGGATCGAGCGTGTGGTGCCCGTCGCCGAATGGAAGAAGACCGGCCGGCTCGGCCAGCTCGAGTTCCACGCGAGCGGCTGGTTCCTCGTGCGGGTGATCGCGGACGTGGAGCACACGTTCCGCTTCGCCTCCACCGCGCCGTTCCATGTCGAGATCGGTGAACAGCCGCGCCGCATCAGCCGCGCGTCGGCACAGTTCTTCCTCGACTGGGTGCGCGAGCGCATGGGCCGCATCAAGCTGGACGACCCGCAGCAGCGCGAGGACGTGCTCGTCTGGCACCGGGCGGCGGAGAAGTTCTGGCAGGCCAAGGTGGCCGCGGCAAATGCGGAGTAGTGCTACCCGGACGTCTCAATACACCAGCACGAGCACCGTGGCCTGCTCGACGGATTTGACCACGTCCTCGAACTTGCGGGGCTGCGTGGCGGGTTCCTTGAGGCGGGCGGCGACTTCGGGAACGGATTCGAGGAAGCTCAGGAGGTAGCTGCTCTTGACGGCGTAGTTCACGTTCTCGGCCAGCGCGCCGGAGGTGGCGAGGGCGGCCCGCTGGCTCAACTTCGCCACCACCACGCCGATGACGTTGCCCCGCTCGTCCACCAGCGCGCCGCCGGAGTTGCCGGGCTGGATGGGCGCGCTGATTTGGAAATGCCGCGCGTCATCCTGCGCCCCGGCCAGGCTGGCAATCTCCCCCTTGGCCAGCTTGGGCGCGAAGCCCTGCAAGCCGACGTTGGGGAAACCCACGGTGGCGACGGTGGCCCCGAGCCGCACGCCCCGGCTGGCGGCGACGGGCAAGGCGGCGAACTTCCCTTCCGCCTTGAGCAGCGCGAGGTCGTTGGCCTTGTCCACCCTCACGCCCTTGGCGGCGATGGAGCCAGCCGCAGTGAGCACGCGCACCGTCGCGCCTTCCCCGGCGACATGTTGGTTGGTGATGAAGTAGCCGTCGTCGGTGATGAAGAAGCCGGTGCCAGACGATGTTGGCCGACCGTCAGCCGGTGCAAAGTCATTCTCGCCGAAAACGTCAGCGGTCTTCCCGGGCTTTTGCGGCTTATACTCACGGGCCAAGCGTTGGCCTTCTGCCCGTTGCGCGGGCGAAAGGTAGCGTTCCAAGATGGCGAGATTCTTCTTTGCATTCTCGTCACCTTGCGCTCCAGCTAGCAGCGACCACTTGTAAGCCTCGACATCGTCCTTCGGCACACCGTTGCCGAGACCAAGCATTGCCCCGAGGTTAGCTTGACCGATTACATATCCCTGTTCGGCCGCTCTGCGATACCACATTACGGCTTCGGACTCATCCTTCGAGATGCCTCGGCCATTCTCATACATTTGGCCAAGGTTGGATTGCGCGATGGCATCTCCATGTTCCGCTGCCTTGCGATACCACTTCACCGCTTCGGCTTCATCCTTGGTTACGCCTCGGCCATTGGCATACAAGTAGCCAAGGCTGGCTTGCGCAGCGACATATCCCTGTTCCGCCGCCTTGCGAAACCATTTCGCCGCTTCGACTCTATCCTTGGTTACGCTGTCGCCTTCGACATACATGACGCCAAGGTTGAATTGCGCTGTGGCATCTCCCTTTTCCGCCTTGGCTTTAGTCTCCTCAAACAGCTTGCCGTCGCTCTCTTTCGACTGCGCTTGCAACGGCGACAGAAAAGCGACTACCAGCCAGCCAAGTAGGCAAATCGTCCAACTCACTCTCATGCCATCGGAGCCTACGCTCCACGTCGCTGCTGGCAAGGAAACCCCTCACCCCGGCCCTCTCCCCTTGCTGCGCAAAGGGAGAGGGAGAAGAGGTGCGTCAGCGTAGAGGAGCGGCGGCGGGCGACAATGGCACGCGCCGGTGGCAAGGCACCACGGTTTGACTCCCTCTCCCTTCCTCGGAGGAGGGGAGAGGGCCGGGGTGAGGGGTGTTCACCGTGGCCCACGACTGGACCGGATGATGTCGTCCTCATCTGGCGGGAGGAAGCGGGCGTCGGCGAGGTCCAGCTTCGCCAGTTCGTCCGCCGGCACGCGACGGGTGAGCGCGGCCCAGATTTCCAGCAGGCTGCCTTCGCGGTTCTTGTTCCACTCGTGATTCCAGAAGCGCAGCATCTCAATGCCTTTGCTCGCGAGGAACGCATCACGCTTCACATCGTATTCCTTTTGCCCGGGGAGTCCGTGGCCGAAGCCGTCCAGTTCCACGGCCAGCTTCGCCAGCGGGCAGTAGAAGTCCAGAAAGTAGGGCGCGACCTCGTGCTGGCGGCGGAACTTGAAGCCAGCAAAACGTCGGCTGCGAAGGGCCTTCCACAACGCCTTCTCCTCCGGCGTCTGCTCGCGGCGCAGACGGCGGGAGAGGTCGTTGCGGTTGCGGTGAGACATACGCGGAGTGTTTGCGAGGCGTGAGGGCTTGGCAAGATGGAGGGACGAACCCCTCACCCCGACCCTCTCCCCTCATCCGATGAAGGGAGAGGGAGAAAAGGCTGCGGGACTACGCGGCGGTGCTTTGCTTCACGGCCTCGACGCAGCGGGGGCAGAGGGTGGGGTGCTCGGTGTTCACGCCCACTTCGGTCTCCCAGTGCCAGCAGCGTTCGCATTTTTGGCCGGAGGCTTTGGCTACTGTTGCTTCAATCAACGGCGTCGCGCGGATAGCGATGGTCACTTCGGAGACGTTCAGAAGCTCCTGCAAGGCCGCTTTGTCCATTTCGATTTGGAGGAATGTGGCCCGGCTGAACGAATGAGATGCCCCTTCAAAGCTGACGTGGAATGGGTCGCTCTCGCGTTCGATGCGGCCGTTGGGCACGGCCAGCTCAATCTTGGCTTCGAGTGATTTGCCAACGAGTTTCTCCTGTCGCCGACGCTCAATGAGCGGCAGCAGCAGGTTGCGGAGGCGGAGGTAATCGGACCAAGTCTGGTTGTTCGTGGTCGAGCGAATCGGGCTTGGGTCGCCGCCCATTGAAACTTGTTCGTCGGTTGTCACCCACTCGCTCAGATGCACGCTGGGCGCGGGCTTGCCGGGGATGAATTCCCAGGCTTCGTCGGCGGTGAAGACGAGGATGGGGGCGAGCATCTGGCTCAGGCGCGTGACCATGCGGTGCAGCGCGGTCTGGCTGGAACGGCGGCGAGGGGAATTGGCCGCGTCGGTATACAGCCGGTCCTTGATGACGTCGTGGTAGATGGCCGACAGCTCCACCGCCGCGAACTGGCTCACGCGCTGATAGACGACGTGGAACTCGTAGGCGTCGTAGGCCGCGGCGACGGCTGCCTCCAGCTTCGCGAACTCGCCGAGCACCCAGCGGTCGAGGCCGGTGAGCTGCGCATCGGGCACGGTGTGCTTGGCGGGGTCGAAGTCGTAGAGGTTCGAGAGCTGGTAACGGAGGGTGTTGCGGAGCATCCGGTAGGTCTCGCCGACTTTCTTGAGGCGTTCCTCGCTCACGACGATGTCGTTGCGATAATCTTGGCTGGCGACCCACAGGCGCAGCACGTCCGCGCCGTATTCGTTCACGTAACGGTCGGCGGTCTGGGGCTTCTGGTAGCCGCCCTGGCCCTGCTTGCTCTTGGAAATTTTCTCGCGGTCCTCGTCCACCATGAAGCCGTGGGTGAGGACCTTGTGAAAAGGCGGAACACCTTGCTTGTTCTGGTCAAGGTTTCCACCCAATGAAAGCAGTAGAGAGGACTGAAACCAGCCTCGGTGTTGGTCTGATCCTTCAAGGTAGATGTCAGCCTGCCACCTTCGCGGGTCACGGTCTGGGAACTCGGTGTGTTGAAGTTCCGGCCTCTGCTGAAGGACAGCTCTTGAAGAAGAACCCGAGTCAATCCACACGTCCAGCGTGTCATTCGATTTTGCAACCGGGTCTGAGCCATCCCAATCAGCGGGCTTCACTTGTGCCCAAATCTCTTCGACAGACTTTTCAAACCAGTAGTTGGAACCGTGCTTTTCGACCAAGTTAGCTACGTTCTGAATCACTCGCAGCGACTTGAGACCAGTCACTGGCATCCCGTTTGAGAAAAAGAAGAATGGCAGCGGAACACCCCATGATCTTTGCCGAGAGATGCACCAGTCGGGGCGTGACTTCACAGCGCCTTCAATCCGGTTTTGGCCCCAATCAGGAATCCACTGAACCTTGCTGCTAATAGCTGCGAGTGCTTCGTCGCGAAAGCTGTAGGGAAACTGGCTAGACCGATTGTGGTCCACCTTGATGAACCACTGGTCCATCGCGCGGAAGATGATGGGCGTCTTGCTGCGCCAGCAGTGCGGGTAGCTGTGGTGGAAATTCTCCTGATGCAGCAGCGCGTTGCGCACGCGCAGCTCGTGAAGGACGGCGTCGTTGGCGTCGCTGCGGCCGTGCTTTTCGAGGATTGACTTGCCGAGCATCCCGGCGGGCATCTGCTGGTCTGTCGGCAGGTCGGCCGTGTGGGCGAGGCAGCCGTCGTCGTTGACGGGTGAATAAATGGGCAGGCCTTCGCTGCGGCCGAGGTTGTAGTCGTCCGCGCCGTGGCCGGGCGCGATGTGCACGAAGCCGGTGCCCGTGTCGGCAGTGACAAACGCGGCGGGGAACAACTGGCCCGTGCGCGCGCAGAACGGATGCTCGTAGGTGAGCGTGGCGAGTTCGTCGGCGGTGACGGTGCGCTCGATTTGGCAGCCGCTCCAACCGCACTTCTGGGCGACGCTTTCGAGGAGCGAGTTGCAGACGAGATAGACATTCCCGTCCGCGAAGACGCGGGAGTAGAAGAGGTCGGGGTTGAAGGCGACGGCGAGGTTCGCGGGCAGCGTCCACGGCGTGGTGGTCCAGATGAGCAGGAAGGTGTTCGGCTCACCGGCGAGCTTGAACTTCACGTAAACGCTCTGGCTCACGTGGTCGGCGTATTCCACCTCGGCCTCGGCCAGCGCGGTGCGGCACGGGATGCTCCAATACACCGGCTTCTTGCCGCGATAGACGAAGCCTTGCGCGACGAGGTCCGCGAAGAGGCGCAGCTCGTCGGCCTCGTATTCCTTGTCGAGCGTAAGGTAGGGATTAGCCCAATCGCCGAAGACGCCGAGGCGTTTGAACTGGGTGCGTTGAAGCTCAATGTATTTGCGGGCGTAGGCGTCGCAGGCGGTGCGGATGGCGGAGGGGGAGAAGGCGTCCTGGGACTGCGGCGAGGGCGCCGCTGCCACGCTCTGCGACGAGGGCGTCGCAGCCACGCTCGCAGCCACGCCCTTGCGCATCTCCTGCGTGACTTTGAACTCGATGGGCAGGCCGTGGCAGTCCCAGCCGGGGATGTAGGGCGCGTCGAAGCCGCGCAGGGTCTTGTATTTGACGATGATGTCCTTGAGCACCTTGTTGAGCGCGGTGCCGACGTGGACATCGCCGTTGGCGAAGGGCGGGCCGTCGTGGAGGACGAACTTCTCGCGACCGGCGCGGGCCTGCCGAATCTGCGCGTAAATCTGGTCGGCCTCCCAGCGGGCGAGGCGTTGCGGTTCGCGCGCGACGAGGTCGGCCTTCATGGCGAAGTCCGTGCGCGGCAGATTCAGCGTGTTCTTGTAGTCCATGAGCAGCCAAAGAGCGGGGACGCTAGCAGCCGGCAGGGGGTCAATCAAGCGTTCGGCCAAACTGTCTATGCAGCGAGCGCGAGTCAGTTTGCGGTGCGCCGCTTCCGCCACTCGCGGAGGATTTCCGCGAGCATCGGCAGCACGGAAACGAACACGATGCCGAGCACGACCAGCTCGAAGTTTTTCTTCACCCACGGCAGCGCGCCGAAGAACCAGCCCGCCGGCACGACCAGCGCCACCCACGCCACCGCGCCGGCCACGTTGAACGCCATGAACCGCCGGTAGTCCATCGCGCCGCTGCCGGCCACGAACGGCGCGAACGTCCGCACGATGGGCACAAAGCGCGCAAGGATGATGGTCTTGCCACCGTAGCGCTCGAAGAACTCGTGGGTCTTCGCCAGATACTCCGGCTTGATGAGTCGCGGATATTTCTTCGACAGCGCCGCGCCGGCGAACTTGCCGACGGAATAGTTTGTTGTGTCACCAATCACCGCCGCGGCGAGGACGACCAGTCCGGCGACGAAGACATTGAGGCCGCTGTCCGGGTTGGCTGCGATCGTGCCAACTGCGAACAGCAGCGAGTCGCCCGGCAGGATGGGCGTCACCACCAGGCCCGTCTCGGCGAAGATGATGATGAAGAGGACGCCATAGACCCATGCGCCGTGCTCGCGGGTCAGCGCGTGCAAGTGGTCCTGAAGATGCAGGAAGAGGTCGAGGGCCTGTTTGAGGGTGTCAATCAACGCGGCGGACGCTGCGGGAAAAAGGCGTTGCGAGGCAAGCGTCTTGTTGCACACTCGCCGGCCAACGCGCATGAAAGCCGCTGTTCTCCACGGGAAAGAAGACGTGCGTCTCGAAGAAGTCGCCGAGCGCCCGCTCGCGCCGGGCGAGGTGCGCGTCCGCATCGGCGCGGCGCTGACGTGCGGCACGGACCTGAAGGTCTTCAAACGCGGCTACCATGCGAAGATGCTCGTGCCGCCGACGGTCTTCGGACATGAGCTGGCCGGAACGGTGATGGAAACGCGGAATGAAGGCTGGCACATCGGCGACCGTGTGGTCGCCGCGAACTCCGCGCCGTGTGATGAGTGCGCGGCGTGCGAACGCGACCAGCAGAGCATGTGCGACGATCTGTTGTTCCTAAACGGCGCTTACGCCGAGTCCATCGTCGTGCCGGCGCGTTTGGTGGAGAAAAACCTGTTGCGACTGAAGCCCGGCACTGCCTTCCGCGATGCCGCGCTCACCGAACCGCTCGCGTGCGTCGTGCAGGGCGTGGAGGAATCGCAGCTCGCCACCGGGCAGCGCGTGCTGGTCATCGGCGCGGGGCCAATTGGGCTGATGTTCGTGGCGCTGGCGAAAAACCTTGGGTGCGAAGTCGCCGTGGCTGGTCGCGGGGAAGCCCGCTTGCAAGCCGCGCGCCGACTGGGAGCCACGGAGATTTTCGAGGTGGGCGCGGACGGCGACATCTTGAAGGCCGCCCGGCAGGGCGGCCCTACCACGCCGGACCTCGATGTGGTCATCGAAGCTGTCGGCAAGCCGGAGGTGTGGGAGGCAGCGGTGAAATTGGTGCGCAAGGGCGGCTCGGTGAATTTCTTTGGCGGCTGTCCGGCGGGCACGAGCGTTTCGCTCGACACGGGGCTGATCCACTATTCGAACCTCACGCTGCGGGCCAGCTTCCACCACACGCCGCACACCATTCGCCGCGCGTTGGAGTTCATCGAGTCCGGCGTGATCCGTGCCGCAGACTTCGTGGATGGCGAGTGTGCGCTAAGCGAACTGCCTGCGCTCTTCGCCCGTATGACGGCGGGCAACCGCGTGGTGAAAACCTTCGTGGATGTGAGGCGGTGAGGTAGGGACGCGCTGCGGCGCGTCCGACCGGCAGGTCGGCCCTACCTTCCGCCGCGATACACCGCCTGCGCCGTGCACGTCTCGGCCACGACCACTTCGGTGAGCAACGGCAGCGTTGGCTTCAGCCGCGCCCAAATCCACACGGCGACATTTTCGCTCGTGGGATTTTCAAGACCGGGGACTTCGTTCAGGTAGCGGTGGTCGAGTTGTTCCCAGAGTGGCTTGAACGCGGCTTTGATGTCCGCGTAGTCCATCAGCCAGCCGAGCGCAGGGTCGCACTCGCCCGCGACGACGATTTCCACCTTGAAGCTGTGGCCGTGCAGGCGGCGGCACTTGTGCGTCTCCGGCAGGAGCGGCAGCAGGTGGGCGGCTTCGAATTGAAAGCCCTTTCGTAGTTCCATTTTCACATGATCAAAAAGTAATCAGCAATTAGTGCTAAGTGATTGGTTGGCGGCCGTTGGCGAGATTGGACCAATTACCAATCACTCTCGGGTCATTGTTCCCAATCCGTCCATCTCACCAGATCGCCCAGCAGCAACCGCCCATCATGTCGCCACGTCAGCGGCGGGTTTTGCATCTGGCCCAGCGGGCACAGACGCGTTGCACCCCAGCGGGCAAACTGCTTCGCGAGGTTTTCCATTTCATGTTCCTGCGCGGCCAGGCCGACGGTCGAGGTGTGGTCGCGCACGGTGTCCGCGCCGCGGAGGGCCTCGTTCAAGTCCAGCACCGGCTTCACGTAGATGAAGCGGTTCAGGCACGATAGCGCGAAACGTGGCTCAGCCTCATAGACAACCGTCCACGCGGTCGAGTCCGGACTGCACCAGTGGCGTGTCTGCTGCGGCGCGTGAGCGGCGCGAATCTCGTAGATGGCGCGGCGCGCGGCGATGTGCGCGGCGGTCTCGGTGGAAATTATGCCGCGCGGCTCGGCGGCTTCGCGGCGGGCCAGTTCTTCGGCGAGCTGCTGGGCGAATTGCAGCGCGATGCCCGTCGCGTCGTCCTCGACGTAGAAGACGTGTGGCGAAAGGCAGCCAAGCTGGTCCCACGCGATGACATCCGTCGCGGCGGCGGCGACAATTTTCTTTGCCCGCCAGCCGGAGACGGCTTCACGCGTCACGTAGCCGAAGCTGACCTGATGGCCATAGCCGGCGAAGCGCACGCGCGGCGGCAACGCGCGGCGGATGGCTTCCACCGCCTCGTCCGTGCCGGTGGCGGTGACGCCGTCGCATTGTGCGAAGAGCGCTTGCTCCAACGCCGCCGAGCCGCCGCGCCACGCGGCGATTTCGATGCACGAGGCGAGCTTCGGTTCGCTGCCGTAAATCGAATGCAGGAACAGGCGCGGGAGAAACACACCACCACTAGAACACTTGATGAACTGGGCCGAGCGCGTGAGCAGGCCGAGCACGATGGCCATGAACGCCGCGTTCGGCACGCAGCCGGCGGTGACGTGGCCGAGCAACTCCGGCCCGCTGGCCAGCGCGAGGCGACGCGTGCGGTTGTCGCTGGGGCTGGCGCAAAAAATGTCGAGCCGCTGCGTCGTGCCGAGTTCCTGCGCGAGGAGCGCCTCGAGGTTTTCGCCGGTGAGCTGCTTGAAAAAGTTGTCGAGGCCGGTGGCGATGGTGTGCGCGGAGAAGCCGGTGCGGGCCGGGCCTTCCTTCAACGCGAGCTTGCGATAGGGATAGTCGTCGCACAGCCAGTCTTCGCCGGTGCGGACGAGCGTGCGCAGCAGGCTGGGCGTGTCGCGCACGGCGAGATATTGCGCGCGGTTGCGCTTCAGCGCGAGGCACGCGTCGGTGAGCATCGCGGGCGTCAACTCGGCCTCTGGCGGAAGGTCGGCTAGGAAGTAGTTCGGGAGGGTCATTGCGGGGGGCTTGAGTTACGCGGCCAGCAGCGAACAACCGCGCGCCTCGGCTTGCGAAGCGCGGCCGATTAGTTCGAACCCGTCGCTGTGTCGCACCGCGAGGTCTTCGGTTTGGATCGCCAGCACGGAGCGGACGTTCGCGAGGTCGTAGATTCTAAGCAAGCCGGTTTCGCCCTCGGCCACTTCACGTCCCGTTTCCGGCGCGATGACCAGCGCGCGGCACCACGGGGGGAAGCGGAAGGGGAGCGAGGAGTGATTTGTGATGAGCGAGTAGGCTTGGGAGCTGAGTTCACTCATGCCGTATTCGCAGACGACGGCTTTGGGCGGGACGCCGAGGCGCGCGGTGATGAGCCCATGCAAACCGGCCTTGGACAGTTCACGCGAACGGCCTTTGTAGCCGCCAGTTTCCATCACGCGCGAACCGGGCGGCAGCTTGAGAAACAGACCTTGTTCCGACATTGCATCGAGCAGACGAACGAACATGAACGCGGTGCCGAGGAGGAAGATCGGCTGTCCGGATTGTTCGGCGTGACGAAGCGCCGCGAGCGCAGACGCGAAGTCGAGCGACCAGGAGTTGTCCGCGCTGGCTGCGCCCACGAAGCACGAGCCGGGCGCACCGAATGCATGACTTGCCGTGGCAAACATATGGACGAGGGAGGAGCGCGGTGCCTGCGCGGGCGGAGGGGCGAGACAAAGGAAAGCAGCGCGCGTCTGTCCCAGCGCGCCGGCTGGACGCCCGGCTGGGCTGGCGACGAGACCTGCCACGTCGGGCAATAGATGCCACTCAAACCACCGCAGCAGCGAGGCTTCATAAACGGCCAGCGACTCGGTGCTGTGCCAGTGCCGGCTGGGCCGGTGCTCCGTGGTGCCGCTGGAGTGGAAGACCGTCGTGCGCCCGGCGGGCGCGAGGCTGGTGAGTTCAAGTTCCTTGAACGCCGTCGTCGGCATCGCGGGGATGTGCCGCCAGTCAGCGAGCTTGTCGGGCGTGACACGACGCGCTTCGCAGAGCCGGCGGTAAGGCGCGACGTGCTCGAATTGCAGCGCAAACAGCTCGTGGGCCAGCGTGGGGAACTCCGCGACATCCGCCGCCGGGTTGCGTTCGATGAACGCAAGCAGGCGGCGCGAGAGGTTGGTGAAGGATGACGGGTTCGTCATGCGGTTTTGATGCTGGTGGGCCGCGACAGCGGGCGGAAATTGCGTCGTCTGGCGTAGAGTGTCGAGCCGGAATTGGCCGATGTGTCGGCGGGCTGGCAAAATAAGTTGATGTTTCGCCAAGAAAGGGAGAGCGAGCTGGCTTCCTTGTTCGTTTGATGCCGACACAGTTTGAATCAACCGCACATCACATGAAAAAATTGCTCACCACGATCCTCGCCACGGTCGCCCTCGCCCTGGCCTTCAACGCCGCCGCCGAGAGCAAAGGCAAAACGATCACGCTCGCTGGCAAGGGCTGCTGCGCGAAGTGCTGCCTGAAGGAGTCCGACACCTGCCAGAACGTCCTGACCGTCGAAAAGGACGGCAAGAAGACGAAGTATTACCTGGTGCAGAACGAGGTGAGCAAAGGCTTCCACGCCGAGATCTGCAAGACGGTGAGGGAGATCACGGTCACGGGCACCTGCAAGAAGGTCGGCGACAAGCTGGAAGTCACGGCGGAGAAGATCGAGGCCGCGAAGGCCAAGTGATTTTCACGGGCGGTCTGGTTATGGGTTTCCAGGCCGTTCGTGGGTTGAGCAGCAAGGGGCAAGGCGCTCCTAAAAAACCGGCGCGAGTTTCCTTTCTTATCGCCGCCGGCTTTGAAGGGGTGCCTTGCCTTCCTGTTTTTGCGGGGCCGGTCGCTCAGTTGCCGAGGTCCAGCACCGGGCGGAAGCCGGTGGTGTCCGTGGGAATCGAGCCTGGAAGCCGGTGACCGGTCACGAAGAAAAACATCGCGTTGGGGAACTTGTCTGGCTCGGTCTTCCACGAGCCGCCGCGCAGCACATGGACCCCGGCCGCCGTAGTGAAGAGGTCGGAACACCATTCCTCGGCATTGCCGCCCAGGTCATAGAGGCCAAATCGGTTCGCGCTGAATTTTCCAACGGGTGCGGTGCCCGCGTAGGTGTCCGTCTTCGCGGCCGGGCCGTAGTTGCCCGCGCCCGGCGGCGGGGTGAAGGAGGTCTGCGGATTGAAGGCGCCCCACGGCCCTTGGTTTTTCGGTGAGTTTTTTAAGCGTTCCGAAGGCGTGGCCCCGACCTCTGAGGTCAGTCCGGCGGCGGCGCTCCATTCCTCATCGGTCGGCAAACGATAGCGCTGGCTGGAAGCGATTCTGCCCTCCGCGCGCTCTCGCTCAGTGAGCCAGACGCAGAAATTTGTCGCCATCTCCCACGAAATTCTGACGGCAGGGTGCGTGTCGCCCTGCGGCCCGGCGGGCGGGGCGATTTCCGGCTGCCACGACAGTTCCTGTTCCTTGGCGAAGATTCTGAAGTCCTGCACACGGGTTTCATGGACGCAGAAGAGCACGTTTCCCTTGGGCACCGGCACGCGGGCGAACCCCATGCCCAGGCCGTTGGTCCACTGCGGCGAGTTCGCCGCCGGGGTCTGGAGCAGCGCGGTGAGCTTCCGGCCTTCCAAGGCCCGGTTGACCAATCCCGCGACGATGACCACGTTCGTCTTCAGTGGCGCGTGAAATGGCAGCCGCAGTTCGATCTCGTGCGGCCCTTCCAACAGCTCGATTCCTTCCGTCATCTTCCCGGTCTGGCGCTGGCCGTCCACCCACACATCCGCGCCCGGCGGGATGCTGCTGACGATGGCGCGGCTCGTAAAATCGAACGGCACCGTCTGCGCCGCGCCACTGGCCACCGCCACGGTCTTGGTCTTGGGAGGCAGGTTGCCGAGCGCGGCGACGAACTGGTGCGGGCCGGCGGGCAACTGGAGTTCCAGCATTTTGCCGGAAGTGGTCTGGCCCAGCAGATTTGTGCCGCCGAGTTTGATCTGCGCACCGGGCGGCGTGGAGGTGAGGCGCACAGTGCCCTCGTCGAAGTTGTGATGGACGGTGACCGTTGTGGTGTTGGAGGCCACCTTCACTGGCTTGGTGACACTGGTGGTGAGCGAGCCGGCCCAGGTCTGCTTGAAGACGACCTGGTAATCACCCGGCGGCAGCGGACGCGGTCCGCCGCCGGTGCGGCCTTGGTCCAATTCCTTGCCCGCCGCGTCGAGCACCCGGAAATCTGCGCCGTCGGGCTTGGACGTGAAGATGACCAATCCCGGTGGAATGGGCGACCGTCTCAGGCTCGCTGTCAGCGCGTTGGTGGCTCCGGCCTTTACCGTGACGTTTGTGTTCAAACGATCGTAGCTCGCCAGCAGGATGGTCAGGTCGTAACGCCCGGGCTTCAAACCACCGAAGGTCGCAGGGGCGATTTTCTTCACGACGGAGTCCTCCACCACCGCCTCGACCGACGCTCCCGCTGGCGTCGTCGTGATGGTGAAGCCGCCCACCGGCGTCGTCGGCGTTGGCGCGGTGCGCGGCTTCCAGACGGCGGCCGGCAGCGAAATCACTTGCGTCCCGCTGATGACGACCTTGGGATGCACGATGTCTTCAAAGCCCTCATTGCGCAGCACCACGCGGTAACTTCCGGCGGGCAGGCCGGTCAGGTTGTTGCGAGCGATGCCGCTCAACGTCGGCAAGTTCGCGTCGAGCGGCGTCACCTCATACTGCGCGTTGATGAACTGCCCCGTGAAGGCGAGCTGTCCCTCCGGGAACACCACGCGCACACCGACACGCTGCCGGGAGGCGACGACTGCGTTCGTGCTGACCGGCGTGTGTCCCGTGCGACGGAGCACGACCTGATAAGTGCCGGTGGGCAAGGTGACGGTCGCCGGTGCGCGCCCGTTCGTGAGCGACTGGCCGGCCTGCGTGATGGTGAAGTCGGCGTCGGCGGGGGTCGCTTGGATTTCCACAAAACCCATCTGCCGCACGAGCGTGAAGTTGGTCGTCAAAATCTGTCCGGCTTGAACAGGGATTTCGTTGGTCACGGTTTCATAGCCGGGCGCGGCGAACTCAAACGCATAGTGGCCTGGCAGCAGGTTGGTGAAAGTGAGCGGCGTCTTGCCTTCCGCGACCAAGCCCTCCGCTCCCAATGGCACGCTCACCGGCCGGGCCGTCGTGTCGTCGGTCTTGCTGACCAGCAGCAGCGTGCCGCGGTCTGGAGGGGGCGGCGGCAGCACGATTTCCTTCGGCTCCTTGAAGTGGTAGATGAGCGCGCCGATCACCGCGAAGCATGTCGCGGCGACCACCGCCCAGACGCGCAACGTGCGCGGGCGCTCGACCGCCGCCTCTGCGTCGTAGGCGCGCTGGTGCGACGCCTTGACCAGTTCTGTGAACCGTGTGCGTGTGGCCGGTGCGAGACCAAGCCGGGCTGACTCGCGCTCGAGTTCCCGGCTCAGTTCCTCGACCTCGCGGCGCGTGAAGGCCGCGTCTGCGCGCCGTGGAAACTGCTCCACAAAATCCACGCGCGACCCGGCTTCCTCCAGCGCGCGGGCCAGCGCCCGCAGCCGTTCGGACTGCCCGGCGAGCACACCACCCCGCGCCTTGGCGAACTGCTGCTCCAGTTCCTCGAACTGCACCGCGACTTCCACTCCCGCTGCGTCCCGCTCGAACTGCGCCGCGAAGTCCGCCGCCGCCTTGATCCGCTGGGTGGCCTCCTGCGTCAGCCGCGCGAGCTCCTCGCCGAGCCTCGGGCTTCCCTTCAGCAACGCCTCTTGCTCCAGCTTCGCAAGCCACGCGCGGACGGCCTCGACTTCTCCGTTGTTCTGCGCCTGCGCGAAACGGGACCGAGCGGAATTCGCCAGCGACTCCTCGCCCGTGGTGATACGCGCCAGCGCCTCGCGCATCCACTCCTGCCAGCGTGCGCGTGTCTCGGGCCGCACCGCGAGCCGCTCCGCCCCGGCCTCCAACTGCCGGCCCATTTCCTCGACTTGACGGCGGTTCGTGGCCCGCTCCGCCGCGCGTTCGAGCTGCTCCAGCAAGACAATCCGCTCGCGGGCGCGCGCAAGCGCGGCGGCCAGCCGCTCCTGCAATTCGACCCGGCCCGCCAGCCGCTCGATGCGTTCGCTTTCCAGCAGTTGCTCCAGCTCCGCACCGCGCTCTTCCGTCTCGGCGGTTTCCACGTCGTGCTCGAACTCCTGGGCAAACTGTCGCGCGGCCGTATCGCGCTGTTCCGCTTCCTCGATGAGCCGGTGCAGTTCCGCCGCCAGCGCGGGGTTGCCGCCGGCCAGTGGCTGGTGCGCCGGATCCTCCAGCAGCGACCACAGGGCTTGAAAATCCTCCGGGGTCCGTGCCTGTGCCGCGCGGCCCTGCACCACGCCGCACAATTCGTTCTCGGCCACGGTGACGCGCAGCTCGGCCGCCCGCCAGCACTCCTTCAACCGTGCGGTCCATTCGGGCCGTAAATGCAGGCGCTCCGCCTCGCCGGCGAGTTCGCGCTCCAATTCCACCACCTGCTGCCGGGTCCGCGCGCTGTCCGCCCAGCCGGTGAACTGCTCGCCAAACGCGACGCGCGCGTGCGCGGCGGCCAGCGATTGCCGGAGGCCGGGATGCGAGGCGAGTTCGCTCGTCGTCGCCGCTTCGAGACGTTGCTCCAAGTCGTGAATCTGCCCTGTTGTCTCCGCCGCGTTCGCATCCTGCTCAAATTGCGCCGCGAATTTTCCACTCATCTCGACACGTTGCTCCGCCTCCTTCAACTGGCCGTTCAACTCGGCGGCGAGCGACGGATTTCCGTCCAGCAAAAGTTTGTTCGCCGACTCGTCGAGCAGCGCTCGCAGCGTGTGGAGGTCTTCGGGCGTGCGCGCCTGCGCCAGGCGGGGCTTGGCCGCGTTGCGGAGCAAATCCTCCGCGACGAGGACGCGCGTCTGCGCGTCCAGCAGCAAGGACTTGAGCCGCGCCTGAGTCTCCGGGCGCAGAGCGAAGCGACCGGATTCCAAGTCCAGCTCGCGTTCCAGCGCCTCGACGTGCTGGTGGGTGCGCGCGGCGGCCACGCGCTGGGGGAATGGCTCCAGAAACCGCGCCCGTGTCTTCGCGGTGCCGAGCGCGGTGTCCGCCAGCGCGATGAGTTCCGTGCGACCTGCCAGCAGCCCGCTCTTGGCCGTGGCCAGCCGCTGCTCCAAGGCGGCGACCTGCGCCGTCGTCTCCACTTCGCGGGCGGCGCGCTCGAGTTCCGCGACGGTCGCCTCCGGTTGGGGCGTGAGGATCACGGGAGCGGCGTTTATGAGTTGGCGGAAAACTTCCAGCGCACTTTGAGGGCGTTTGGTGGGTTCTTTGGAGAGGCACGCGGCGATGACTTCCTCCCACCGCGCCGGAACCGGCTCGACTTGAATCCCGAACTCGGCGCGCCGTTCCGCGACCGAGCAGACGGTGACGTGCTGAATTTGAAGCGAGATGTCGCCGCTGTAGTAAGGCGGCGTGCTGGTGAGCAGCTCGAAGATGGTGGCCCCCAGCCCATAAATGTCGTCCAGCGGCGTGGGCCGCTTGCCCATGAGCTGCTGGAGGCTCATGTAGGGCAGCGTGCCGCTGGCGGAGGCTGGCCCGCGCGTCAGACGCGTCATGGCGTCGGCCAGATTGCGGGCGACGCCGAAGTCCGCGAGCTTGAGTTCGTTGCGGCTGTTGACGAGCAGATTAGAAGGCTTGAGGTCGCGGTGGACGATGCCGGCCTTGTGGTGCGCGTAGTCCAGCGCCTCGCAGAGATTGCCGAGGAAGGGCAGCAAGGCGGGCGCGGAGAAAACCTCGCCCGGCTGCTCAATGCGACGGGCGCTCAGGGTCGCGCCGTCCACATATTCCATCTTGATGGCGGCGAGATCGGCCTCCTGTTCGGAGAGGAGATCATAGACCTTGACAATGTGATGGTGAGTGAGAGCCATGCACCGTCGGGTCTCGTTGAGCAGCTCGCGCAGCGCGACCATGTCGGAGACCACGAGCTCTGGGAGGAATTTCAGGGCGAAGTCCTCGCCGAGCACCTCGTCGCGCGCGAGCCAGACCACACCCATCGCGCCGCGCCCGATTTCCTTGCGGAGGGTAAAGCGGTTTTGAAAGACCTTCTGCCCCTTGGCGAAGCCCTTGGAGACGTTCGGGTTGATGGTCGGGAACTCACGCAGCCCGGCCAGGCCGTGGGACGTTTTCTTGGTGGGGCGTTTGTCCTGGCTCATGGTGGCCGCCTTCATAGGTCCACGCGGCAACAGTGGCATCGCCCCGGAGCAGGGGCAAGTCCGCTAGCTGATTTCCACGCGATAACGCTCCTCGCCGAGTTGAATGACCTGATAGGTCGCCAGCGGAATGATCTGGCCCGCCTCGCAGACGCGGTCGTTGACCAGCACCGGCGCGTCAGGCCCGGCGGAGCGCACCCAGAAGCACCCGCGATAGTGGTAGAAGCAGCCGTGCTCCGGCTGGATGCCCGGCAACTCCAGCAGCAGCGCGTTGGTCGCCTCCGAGCCGAACGTCGCCTCGGTGAACAGCCACACCGCGTCCCACGGCGGCGGCTGGGTGTTGAGCGGGCGGAAGCGCACGGCGCCGGGGATTTGCGGCGGCTTGCGCGGCGGAGCGGGGCCGCGCCACTTGCCCTCGTTGACGATGGTGGGTGGACGGATTTGCGTGGCCGTGGTGACCGGAAAAATTTCCAGCAAGTAGCCCTCGCCAATCTTGAGTTCGCCCGCCGAGTCGAACGGAAACGGCTCGTCCTGCGGCATTGGCTCGTCGTTCCAGGTCGCGCCGGGATATTTGGACTGGTCGCGCAACGTCAGCCGGGTGCCCTCGCGCTCGCACATGATGTGAATCCGGCTGAGCGTGCAGGAACGGTCGCGGTTCTTTTTGTTGAGCGGCCAGAAGACCGTGAGGTAGTCCGCCTCCTCGTCATCGCGGCCCAGCTTGAAATCCGGACGCGCGATCAGGCGCACCTCGCGCGTGGTCTCCTCCAGCGGACTGAGCTTCAGGCAGGTGCCGGGGCACACATACAGGTGGAAACCCTCGGGAATGGACACGCGGTCGTCCGGCCCGTGAGTGGTCGCGCGCGGCGGTGGCGGTGCCGCTGCTGCGTCAGAGCTGGTGGGCAGCGGCCCAGGTCCGAAGCCCTTCTCCCACACTTCGCAAATCTCCAGTGGTTCGCTCAGGCCCTTGAGCTTGCACGGTCCACATGTGCGCCATTCCAATTCGTCAACGCCCTCGATCAGTTGCTTGTGCAATGCCCGTTTGGCGCTGTCGTAGGGTGTGCGGGAGAGGAGGATCTGTCCGCCGGCGGCGAGCGACATCACGCGGGCGGCGGTGTTCTTCTCGCCGCCGTGGATGGACAGTTTTCCAGGATTGGTCTCGTCGGGATTGCCGACGAAGAGTTCGCCCAAGTGGATGCCGATGCGGATTTGCAGCGGAAACTTCACCCGCTCGGCCAGCGCGCGCATGCCGGCCTGTGCCTGCAACGCGAACCGCACGGCATCGGAGGAGGTGGTGAACACCAGAAAGAACGAATCGCCGGCCGTCTCCACCTCGCGTCCGCCGCGATAGCGCTTGAGCACGTCGCGGATGAGCGCGCGGTGCTCCTCGATCAGCATGATGGCCGCCTTGTCGCCGAGCGATTCGGTGATGGCCGTCGAGTCAACGATGTCCGTGAACACGATGACCAGAATCTGGTCCTGGTGCGTGCGCAGGAATTCCGCCACCTGCTCGCGCGGCTCAGTTGGCCTTGAAGTCTCCATTCAAGCGATGCCCTCCCGTATAGCCCCGAATTGCGGGCCTGAAAACAATTTCTTTCAGCTTAATGCTGTTTTGCCACCCGATACAACGGGCTGCCGGCAAGCTGCGTCGGCAGGCTCAGGAGAAATCTGCCACACGTCACATAGAGCGTGCGGAAATCAGCTCCGCCGAACGCGCAGTTCGTGATCGTGTCCTCCGGTGTCTCGACGAACGCGACAAGTTTCCCCTGCGGCGTGAGCACATGGATGCCAGGCCGCGTGTCGAGCGTCTCGCTGGTGCCGCGCGTTTTGTGCAGGCCGGCGGCGATGTAGAGGTTGCCCGCCGCGTCCAGCCGCATCCCGTCGCCGCCGCGTCCGGGGTAGAAGGTGTGGAGCACGCGGTGATTCGTGACCGAGCCGTCGGGCTTCAGATCGTAGGCGCGGATGTTCCGCGCGCGGTTCACGCGGCCATCGGATTCGATGAGATAAAATGTCCGGCTGTCGGGCGAGACTGCGAGGCCGTTCGGCATATCAATCTCCGGCGCGGCGAGGATGCGTGCGACCTTGCCATTCGGGTCAATGCGATAGACAGCGTTGACGTTGCCCGTGGCCGGGTTCGTGTTCGAGAGGCGTGAAGTAAAATAAATCCGTCCGCTGCCATCCACGCAAAGATCGTTTGGCGCGCCGAGCGGGAAGCCATTGAACGTGTCACACAGCACCGTCTGCGCGCCGCTCTTCATGTCAGTGCGCGTGACACGGCCGTTCGCGCCGTCGCCCGCCTCGCACGCCAGCAACCGGCCTTGCCGGTCGAACGCCTGGCCGTTCGCGCCATTGGCCGGCTTGCGGAAAGTGCTCAACTTGTTCGCGGTCGGCTCCCACTTGAGCACTTCGCCGGTGTTGGTGAAGAAAACATTTCCGTCCGCATCCACCGCCGGGCCTTCGGTGAAATTCTTCGTGCCGGGCAAAGTGACCTCGATCGAAAGCGCGCCCAGAAACTTCGCGGTTTCCAAGCCGGCGTAACGATCTGCGGCGGCGAGCGGCAGCGCGCAGAGTTGGATGAGAACGAGCGCGGCGAGCGCGGCGTGGCGGTTCATGCCAAGTCCAGACGAAGCCACGAGCTACGGACTTCGCCGGAGTTCGGCGGGCTTGGGCTTTGGCCGGCGTTTGGCTACTGTCTGGTCAATGGCTGCTGAGCCCCAACCCGCGCCGACGCTGGCGGAGGAATTCCTCGTGGAGTTCCGCGCTTTCTGGGCGCGGCTGCCGGACAAACCGCTGTTCTTCACGCTGCTTGGCACGTGGGCGGCGCTTTTCCATTTCCTCGGTCACTGCTCGTTCAACTTCACGCGGCAGCCCTCGCTCTTCGCCTGGATGTGGGGCGCGTGGAGCGCGCCGGCGCTGGAGGCGGAACACGGCAAGCTCGTGCCTGTGGTTGTGCTGATTCTGCTCTGGCTGCGGCGCAACGAACTCCTCGCCACGCCAACGCGACGCTGGCTGCCCGCGCTGGCCGGACTCGCGCTCGCGCTCGCGCTGCACGTCGTCGCGTTCACGGTGCAGCAGCCGCGCGTCTCAATGGTCGCGCTGGCCGGCGGGGTCTGGTGTCTCATCGGTCTCGTGTGGGGTCCGGGCTGGTTGCGGAAAACATTTTTTCCGCTCCTGCTGCTGGGTTTTTGCGTGCCGCTGGAGGCGCTGGGCGAAGGGATGTTGTTCCGACTACGGCTGCTGGTGACGCAGATTTCCGTCGGCCTTGGGCACGACTTGCTCGGCCTCGACGTGTTGCACGACGGCACTCGCATCTTCAATGCCGCGCGCACGTTCAACTACGACGTGGCCCCGGCGTGCAGCGGCATCCGCAGCCTCGCGTCGCTGCTGGCGGTCACAACGATTTACGGTTACATCGCGTTCCGCGCACCGTGGAAACGCGTCGTGATGATCGCGCTCGCCGCGCCGCTGGCCGTCGCGGGCAACGTCGCGCGCATCACCACCGTCATCGTGCTCGCCGAGGCGTTCGGCCACAAAGCTGGAGCGGCGGCGGAAACAAATCTGGGCTACGTCACCTTCGCCGTCGCCATCGGGCTGATGTTTTTGGCGGGCTGGCTGATGCGAGGGAAAGAAGCTCCCGTCACCGCCTCGGCAGCCGCGAGCATTCACCTCGAAGCGCAAATTTCTGTTCAGTCACAACCGATGCTTGGCCCAGCACTTGTCGGCGCGTTGTTCCTCATGGCCGTGGCTGGCGGAGCGATTTTCAAACTGCAATCCCGCCAGACGCTCGGTCAGCCGGGCGTGCTCGCGGAGCCGCAGCCCGGCTCCGCGCGCTGGCGCATTCCGCTGCCGGAGCAAGTCGCGGGCATGACTTCGCAGGAAGTCCCGCCCGCCGAGGAGGAGTTGTCCGGCCTGCCCGCCGACACTTCCTTCGGCAAGCGTCTCTACCGCACAGCCGACGGCGCGCCGCTCTTGCTCCAAGTCGTGCTCATGGGCCGCGACCGCACGAGCATCCACCAGCCGCAATACTGCCTCACCGGGCAGGGCTGGCTCATCGAGCAAACCGAGGAAGTGCGCCTGTCGGTCGCCAGGCCGCAGCCGCACGAAATCCCCGCGCTGAAGCTCACCGCCAGCAAAATGTTCGTCGCGCCCGACGGTCAGCGAGTCCCGGTGCGCGCGATCTATGTGTATTGGTTCGTCGCCGACGGCGCGCTCACGGCGCACCGGTCCGAGCGGCTGACGTTGATGGCGAGGGAACTGTTGCGCACTGGCACGCTGCAACGCTGGGCCTACGTCGCGTGCTTCGCGCAGTGCCTGCCGGGCGATGAGGAGAAGACCTTTGCACGCGTGAAGGAATTCCTCGCCGAGGCGGTGCCGGAGTTTCAAAGAGCTGTTTCAGCCGCCGCGCCGCGTTGAAGCCGCCCAAGTCTAAATCGCGAAGTCGTTGTATTCCGGCTTCACCAGTTCTGTCGGCGGGTAAAGCATTCCCGCCGCGACCGTCGCGTTCGTGCCTTGCTCGATGAGGATGAACGCGCCGGTGAGGCGGTTCACGTTGTAAGCATCGAAGACGAGCGGCTTGGCCGTGCGCAGACGGATTTCCCCGATGTCATTCATGGCCAGCTCCGCCGGCTCCGGCTCGGGGTCGAACGTCTGGATGTTGATGCGGCTGTCGAGGCTCGTGACGACGGCTTGCACGGTCTGCGCCTCGTGCTTGAGGAAATATTTTTTCCCGCGCTGAAGCGGACGCGGGTTCATCCAGCAGACGCGCCCGCTCAAATCGCTCGCCATGCCCGGCAGGTGGTCGAGGCCGATGAGCATGTCGCCGCGGCTCACATCAATGTCGTGCTCCAGCACGAGCGTGACGGACTGCGGACAGAACGCCTCCTTTAGCGGCCCGTCGTAGGTCCAAATCTCTTTCACGGTGCTTTTCATGCCGCTGGGCATCACCATGATTTTCTGCCCGGCCTTGACGATGCCGCCGGCGAGTTGGCCGCTGAGGCCGCGGAAGTCGTGCAGCGTCTGGTCGGTGGGATTGTTCGGGCGGTTGACCCATTGCACCGGGAAGCGCAGGCCGCTGAGGCTCCAGTCGCTCGCGATGTGGACGGTCTCCAAGTGGCCGAGCAGCGTGGGGCCGCAATACCACGGTGTGTTCTTCGATGCGTCCACGACGTTGTCACCGTTGAGCGCGCTGATGGGGACGAACTTCACGTCCTTGAACGCGTCGAGCTTCGGGAGAAACGATTCGATCTCGTCGCGGATTTCCAGGAAGCGATCCTCGCTCCACTCGACGAGGTCCATCTTGTTGACCGCGATGACGAGGTGGGGAATGCCGAGCAAGGCCGCAAGGTAAGTGTGCCGCCGCGTCTGCTCGATGACGCCAAGCCGCGCGTCCACGAGCACGATGGAGAGGTTCGCCGTGCTCGCGCCCGTGACCATGTTGCGCGTGTATTGCACGTGGCCCGGCGTGTCAGCTACGATGAACTTGCGCTTCGGCGTGGCGAAGTAGCGATACGCCACGTCAATCGTGATGCCTTGCTCGCGCTCGGCGCGCAGGCCGTCGGTGAGGTTCGCCAAATTAACCTGCCCGCCGCCGGTGATGTCCGCGCTGCGTTCGAGCGCCTCCATCTGGTCTTCCATGATGCTCTTGGAATCGTAGAGCAGCCGGCCGATGAGCGTGGACTTGCCGTCGTCCACGGAGCCGCAGGTGTTGAAGCGGAGGAGTTCGATTGGATGTTGCGAGTGGGGCATAGAGGGGCGTGAATCTTCTGTGTGCAGGACGGAGTGTAATGGGTTAGCTGCCCGGCGCGACTTCGTCTATGCGGTTCACCAGCCCGGCAAAGGCGCGTCGCTCCGACCAGAGCAGGAACAGCGCGGCCACGGTGATGAAACCATGCACCGGCGACCATCCACCCTGCGCCACGAAACCGTGGAAGCACAGGATGTTGATGATGATGGGGCCGAGCACGAGCAGGCCGAGGTTGCGCGTGCGCGGCACGATGACGAGCGCGCCGCCGAGGATTTCACAGACCTTCACGAAGGCCATGTAGCCCGTCGGGCCGAATGCGGCCATGAACTTGCCCGGCAGCGAGTCCGGCGGCGGTGGTGGCGGCAAGGTGCCGAAGAAGTAGAACAGCGCTCCGGCCAGGAAAAGCAGGCCGAGCAGGACAGCGACGATGTGGGTGGCGATTTTCATGGGTTGGTTTGTGGTTCGTTGTTGTTGGTGACGAGGTTCGTTTGCGTTTGAGTTTCAGAATAGCAAATGTTTTTTTAACTCCGCGCACATCGCGCGCTGGCGCTGCTCGACGACTTCACGCGCTTTCGCCGCCTTCGCTTTGGCTGCGGCGGGATTTTTCGCCATCGCCAGCACGGTGGCGGGGACGCGCGCGAGTTCATCCTCCTTGTCGAGGTCGAAGAGCCAGTCGTTCAGGCCGATGTCGCGCCACATGATACCCTTGCTCGTCTGCTCGGCCCAGCGGCACACGATGGCCGGCACGCCGCGGCCGATGCACATGATGGGCGAGTGCATCTCGTGGCCGAACAGCCCCGCGCTGCGCCGATACGTGCTGATGGCCTCGTCCGGCAGCCAATAGCTCTCGCGCCACACGCAGCGGGCGCGCGCCTCGGCGGGCAGTTTGTCGAAAATCATCTCCTTGTTCACCGCCATCTGCGTCTCGTCCTCGGGGCAGAGGAGAATTTTCAAATCCGTCTCGCGCGTGACGGCGATGATGGCGTCGCGCAGCGGCTTGCAATCATGCTCCTTCATCGCCTCGTTGCGCGCGTGCTTCACCGGGTCGGGCGCGGCCTTCTTCTTCGGAATCGTCCAGTAAGGCGTGAAGCGCAGGCGCGGAATGCAGCAGAGGAATTTCCCTTCTGCGAGTCCGTGCGCCTTGAGAAAGGCATCCGCCTTCGCGTCATTCCGTAAGTCCGTGGCGAACGCGCCGTCCGGGCCGAACTCCATCACGGGGCATTTGCAACCGCGCTCCTTCGCCACGCCGAGCGACACCGAGTCGCGGAAATAAACGAACTTCGCCGCGCTCAACAGCGCGACGGTCTGTGTCATCGCGCCGTCGCTCGTGGGCTTGGTCTGCGTGGAATTCTGCACCGGCAGCGAGATGCCGAAGACGCCGAAGGGCTTCTTGGTTTCCTCGTGCCAGCGCGCCACATCCTTCTGCGCGACGAAACCGGAGCCGGAGCCGTGCAGGAGGAAGTCACACTCGGCGAACGCGGCCTTCAACGCCTCCGGCCCCTTCACGATGCGCAGCTTCGGAAAGCGCGCCATCAGCAATTCCTCCACGCCGTCCGCAACGCTGCTGGGCCACAGGCGCACTTCGGCCTCCGGAAAATGCTTCTCCAAAATCGCCAGCACACCCGGCGTGTGCGCGATGTCGCCGATGTTCACCGTCTGCCACGACGAACGCAGCAGCAGGCGCGGCGCGCGCTTGCCAGCGGCGCGCGTCGAGACAGCGAGGGCAGCAGCAAGGCTGGAAACAAGAAAGTGGCGTCGGTTCATTGGAATCAATTTGTGATAATTTGTGGAATTCGTGTCTCAAAAGTATCCGGCTTTTTTTCGATCCTCCATCGCGGCTTCGCTCGCCTTGTCGTCGGCGCGGGTGCCGCGCTCGGTCACGCGCGCGGCGGCGACTTCGCCGATGATGTCGTCCACGGTGCTGGCCGGGCTGTCAATCATGCCAGTGCTGATCATGTCGGCGATGGTGCGGACGCGGCAGACCATTTTCTTCACCGGCTCCTTCGTGGTCGGACGCGCACCGGCGTAAGGGTCAGGCTTCGTCGCATCCGTGTGTGCGGGCGGGATCGGCAGCCACTGGCCGGCGCGGCGGAAGCACTCGCGCTCGTGGCTGAAGTAGATGGTCGGCACTTCGAGGCGCTCGCGCTTGATGTATTCCCACACGTCCATCTCGGTCCAGTTGGAGAGCGGGAAGACGCGCATGTTTTCGCCGGGATTGAGGCGGGCGTTGTAGAGGTTCCAGATTTCGGGGCGCTGATTTTTGGGATCCCACTGGCCGAAGGCATCGCGGAAGCTGAAGAAGCGTTCCTTCGCGCGCGCCTTCTCCTCGTCGCGACGCGCACCGCCGATGCAGCAATCAAAACGGAACTCTTCAATCGCGCCGAGCAGCACAGGAATCTGAAGCTGGTTGCGGCTGATTTGGCCGGGCGTGGGCGAAGCGAGGCCCTTGGCGAAGGCCTCGTCCACGGTGCGGACGATGAGCTTCGTGCCGAGCTGCTTCGCGCGGCGGTCGCGGAAATCAATTAGCTCGGGGAACTCGTGCCCGGTCTCGACATTGAGGAAGGGCATCGGAATGTCGGACGGGCGAAAGGCCTTTTCCGCGAGGCGCAGGATGCAGATGGAGTCCTTGCCGCCGGAGAAGAGAATCGCGGGCCGCTCGAACTCGGCGGCGACTTCACGCATTATGTGAATCGCCTCGGTTTCGAGAAATTGAAGGTGGTCGAGGTGGTATGACGACATGAGGGAATAGGTGATAGCGGATAGCGAATAGGGTTCAGGTCGAGCGTCGCTCGATGGAATGGATGAGACCGGTGATAAGTTTGCCAGTGTGTTTGCAGTGAGTGAGAAGGTCGGTTTGCTCGGCGGTGGTGAGGTAGCGGTTGTCGAGCAACACGTAGGTCATGGAGCGGACTTCACCGCAGGAGCGACGGGCGTAGTTGTAGGCCTGTTTCTTTTCGGCGAAGTGAAGGCTTTCCCAGCCTTCCGCCAAATTGTTCATCACGGAGACAGCCGCCCGGCGAAGCTGGTCGCACAGCCCGAAGTCCCGCGCCAGCGGTTCGCGCCGACACAGGTCGTAGACTCGCTGCGTCAGCACGCGCGCGGCCTTCCAAGCCTCGGTCTCCTCGAATGTCTGTGGCGTCGCCATCGAAACCCTATTCCCTATCTCCCATCACCTATTCCCTTGAATGGCCTTTCCGCCCCAGCTTGCGTGCAGACCGCACTCGCGTTTCTCGTCGGCCTTCGCGGGGTCGAAGTAATCCCACTCGTTCGGGAGGTTGTGCTGCTTGAGGTAGGCTTCCATCTCCGCGTCGCTCCAGTGGAAGACGGGACTGATTTTAAGGGAGTTGAAGTTGCCGTCGGGCGAAACGATGTCGAGGCCGGCGCGGTTTGGATTCTGGACTTTGCGCAGCGCGGTGAGCCAGACAGTGGGCGCGAGTTCCTTCATGCCGCGCTGGAACGGCTCCAGTTTCATCACGGTGCTGAAGGCCTTGATGCGCTCCTCGTTCTCGGGCGTCGGCTCGGGCATCCCGCCGAAGGCCGCGTCGTAGTGCGCGGCGGTCATCTTCGGGAGGTAAGCCTTGATGTTCAGCTTGAGCAATTTCTTCAACTGCCCGGCGTGCTGGTAAGTCGCAGGGCGATTATAGCCGTGGTCCACCCAGAGCACCGGGATGTCCGCCTGCGCTTGCGTGACGAGATGCAGGATGACGGCTTCGTAGGGACGGAAGTTCGTGGAGACGATGGCGCGGCCACCGGCTTGCGCGATAGCCCACTTCACGATGTCGAGCGCAGGCTGGCCGCGCAGGTCGGCGTTGGCTTGGGCGATTTGTTCGGGTGTCATTTGAATTTCAGTTGGGCAAGGTCAGGTGCCGGTCAATCCCCAGCGGCGGCGAAGGAAGCGCTCCCACGGGCTGAACAGGACTTTGTCGGCGGCGAAACCGATACCGATGATGACGAGCATCAGCCCCACAACCTGGTCCATCGCGTGCAACTCGCGGCCGTAGTGCAGCAAGTGGCCCAGGCCGAAGCCGCTGAGGATCGTGACGTAAATTTCCGCCGCCATCAACGACCGCCAGGCAAAGGCCCAGCCCTGTTTCGCACCGCTGACGAGATGCGGGAGCGACGCGGGCACGAGCACGCGCAGCCAGAGGTGCAGCCCGCGCGAACCCATCGTGAGCGCCGCCTCCTTGTAAAGCGGCGGAATCTGGCGGATGCCGTGCTCGGTGGCGAGAATGACAGCCCAGACGGTTCCCATCACCACGATGAAGAGCATCGCGGCCTCGGTCTGGCCGAACCACAACAACGCCAGCGGCACCCAGCACACGCTGGGCAAAGTCTGCAAGCCCAGCGCCACGACGCCGAGCGTGTTGCGCGCGAAGTGGAATCTCGCCGAGAGCAGGCCCAGCGGAATGCCCAGCGCCAGGCCGATGAAGTAGCCCGCCGCCAGCCGCTTCAACGTCACCCACGCGGCGGAGAGCAGTTCTCCGTCGGCGGCAGCCTGCACCAGGTATTGGCCCACCGCGCTGGGTGCGGGCAACAGCACCGCGGAGACGCCGGACTTGCGCGCGGCAACTTCCCACATCGCAACGAGCGCGAGGAAGAACAGGATGGGCAGACCGTAGGTTTTCATGCAGCGGAGTCGGCGAGAATGGTTTTGAGGCTGGCGGTGATTTCCCGCGCATGCTGGGCGATGGCCACGTCGTTGAACTCACGGGCGCGCGGCAGGTCCACGGGGAATTCGCGGCGGATGCGGCCAGGGCTGGGCGAGAAGAGCAGCACGCGGTCGCCGAGGCAGACGGCCTCGCGCACATTGTGCGTGACGAAGAGCACGGTGACCTTGCGCGTGGCGTGGATTTTCTGGAGGTCGCCGTAGAGCTGCTCGCGCGTCATCGCGTCGAGCGCGGCGAACGGCTCGTCCATCAGGAGCACGCGCGGATTTGGCGCGAGCGCGCGGGCCAGCGCCACGCGCTGCCGCATGCCGCCGGACAGCTCGTGGATGTTCGCGCGCGTGAAAGCCTCCAGCCCGACGAGCTTGAGGTAATACTTCGCCACCTCCACGCGCTCGGCGTTGTTCAAGCCGGGTTTGAGCTTCAGCGGGAAGAGCACGTTGCTGAGCACGTCGAGCCACGGAAACAGCGCGTGTTCCTGAAACATCATCGTGCGGGCGCGGTCCGGCTCCGAAACCGGCTTGCCCTCGATCTCGACGGTGCCGGTGAAATCCCGCTCCAGCCCGGCGACGAGGCGCAACAGCGTGCTCTTGCCGCAGCCGCTCGGCCCGACGAGGCATACGAACTGCCCGTGGCTCACCTCGAGGTTGATGTCCGTGAGCGCGTGCACGGCCACGCGCCCGGCGGTGAACCGCTTCTCGATGCTGGCGAGCCGGATTTTCGCGGCGGACGCCTGTTGAAATTCCGCGGTCGCGCTCATGGCTTCGCAATCAGTTTGGACAGATCGGCTTCGCGCGGCAGCAGGCCCGCTTCCTTCGCCTGCCGCTGCATCGTGTTGAAGTCGTCGGTCTTCACCTCGGTGGAGAACTTCAGCCGTGCCCACGCGCGGTTGAGCAGCGGCTCCGGCACGGCGCGCGTGGTGGCCTTCGCCAGCGCGGCATTGACCGCCGGCTTGGCCCACGCCGCGTCCGCCGCGATTTTGCGGGTCAATTCCTCATGCGCGACGAGAAACTTCTTCGTCAACTCCGCCTTCTGGCCGAGCGTCTTCACGCTCGCCGCGATGACGGTAGTCAGCACGTCGGCTTCCTCGACGAGCACCTTGCCTTCGGCGTCCAGCTCCAGCCGCGACACCCACGGCTCGACGGTCCACACGCCGTCGAGCTGGCCGCGCTTGAAGAGGTCGAGCTGGTCCGGGTTCGCCGTGGGCACGACAAACGCGTCGCCGCCTGTGGGCCGCACGTCGAGGCCGCCCGCGCGCAGCCACGCGCGCGCAGCGACGTCCTGCGTGTTGCCGAGCTGGGGCGAGGCGATTTTTTTGCCTCGGAAATCTTTTGCTGAGGTGGCCTTGGAATCCTTCGGCACGACCAGCGCCGCGGCGCCGCGCGCCGCGCCGGTGAGCACGCGGATGTCCGCGCCGCCGGTGCGCGTGAAGCCGTTGATGACCGGGCTGGGACCGACGTAGGTCACGTCCACCGTGCCGGCAAGCAGCGATTCTACCGCGCTAGGCCCGGCGTTGAAGGGAATCCACTCGACCTTCGCACCCGTGCGCGACTCGAACCAGCCCTGTGCGCCCTTGGTGGTGGTTTCGTGCAAGCCCACCAGCGCGGCGGCATGCGTGATGTTCGGGAAAAAGCCGACGCGAAGAATCGCTTGGGCTGCCGGCCCGCCACCAGACGGCGCCTCGGTCTTCTGGCAACCGACGGCAAGCGTCAATCCCGCGACCAACGCCGCGTGGCGCAGAAAAACGAAGCAAGTGAAAAGCGAGTTCATGCCGGGTGAAATCAGAACGAGAGTTGCACGCGGGTGAAGAACACGTTCTCCGGCTGGCGCGAGACGGTGGCGGGCGCGGTGGCACCCGCTCCGCCGCCGCCCGTGAACAAGGTTTGTGAGAAGCTGGTGTTCACGCGCACGTTGCGGTTCAGATACCAGTTCAAGCCCAGCGACCACGCGTGCGCGGCACTGGCCGAGGTGGCAGGATTTGCGAAGTTCGGGAACGCCGCGTCATCCACATCCAGCTCCGCGTAACGCGCGACGACTTGCCACGCGCCCCAGCCGCCGTCGGTCAGGCTGAAGTTGTGTGTGGGCGTCACGCCGCCCTTGTGGGCCGCCGTCTCACCGGTGAGCAGCCAGGCGGCGGTGATTTGCCAGCCGGTGTTTTCGAGATTCGCGGACGTGAACGGAGCGGCTCCGGCGCGGGTCACGCGCTGGTGCGAGATGACGTATTCGCCGAGCAGCCCAAACGGGCCGTGGTAGAAATAACCTTGCGGAGCCAGCCGCCAGTGCTCGCCGCCCGCCGTCACCGTGCCCGTGGTGGGGTTGTAGGCGAAGAACTGCTGCTGACCGTCCGTCGCGTAACCCGCGAGCGTGCCGCCCGTCGTGGCCGGCAGCGCGGTCGTTGAATGCTCGCTGCCATAGCTGCCGCCGAGACCAAAGCCCAGTCCTTTGGCAAATGAATCCGTCGGCTTGAACGGCTGGAAGAAAACGCGCCCGGCGAATTCCTTTGTGTCATCCGTGTCGAGGTTCGTCGAGTTGCGCGCGTCGCCGGAGCCGTTGAAGAGGCCGGCGGCGTAGCTCACGCGGCCGCCGAGGAGTTCGCCATGCAACTGCACGCCGAGATCGCGGTTGGGCGTGAGCGCGGTCGGCAGCGCGCGTTCGTTGAAGAGCGTCTCCACGTCCACCGTGAGCTGCTCCAGGCCGACGGGCGACTTGAATTTGCCGACGCGCAACTGCGCCTCCGGGCACAGCCGGTAGTTCAGATAGGCGTCGAAGATTTGGGCCGTGGTCCCGCCGAAGTCCGGCACGAGGAGGAAATCGAAATCGCGGAAGAACGTGCCTTCGACGATGGGGCGGGCACGGCGGACGAGGAAGCCGTCGTTGCCCGCGATGCCGTGGTCGCGGAAGAACGTGCGCGAGTCAATCTGCAACACGCCGCGCAGCCGCAGCGCGAAGTCCTTGTCCGCCGAGGCGAAACCGATGCCGCGCTCGCCAACGGTGAGCGTGGGCGAAGCCTTCGCGCGCTTCTCGATGACGGCGACATCGTCGGCTTCCTTGCCTTCGAGGGTTTTGACTTTTTGTTCCAGACTTTGCACTTGCTGTTGCAGGCGGCGGATCAGCTCGGCGTTGTCATCCGCGCGAACGGTTTCGACGATGGTGGCGATGAGCGCAACGGCGATCACCCCGAGGTGGTGTTTCATTTTGCTGTTTCATGTTCAGGCAACCTCCGGGGTGATGGTCGGTTTTCTGCTTTGTGTGTTGGGTTTGAGCCGCCCGTCGCCGGGTGGGCAAAATTATTTTCCTGTCCGCTTTTCCGCTTTGTCGAAGCGGACTTTCTCTGTGCGCTCCACTTGCACAACGTGGTTTTCATGCACGGTGATCTGCACGACGCCGAAGCGCAGGTGCTCGACTTGCTCACGCACGACCCTGAGCCAGTCGGGCGGTTGAGCCGATGCTGAGGAAAGTTCCGCGTTCATTGCTTTTCGGGTTTGCCTTGTTCTTTTAATAACACCCGCTCGCACCAGTCGCCGAAGCGTTCGCCCGCGTTGCGTTCCTTGGCGAAGCGCGCCAGGAGCGGGCGGAGTTCGGTTTCGAGTTCAGCTTCCTTGAACACGTCCTTGAACAGCTTGTTTAGGCGCGTGCCGGAGGCGTTGCCGCCGAGCCAGAGTTGATAACGGCCCGGGGCCTTGCCGACGAATGCGATCTCCGCCATGTAGGGCCGCGCGCAGCCGTTCGGGCAGCCGGTCGAGCGGATGATGATCTCCTCGCTGCCAAGTCCAAGGTCGCCGCAGAGCTTCTCGATGCGGTCCACGAGGCCGGGCAACATGCGCTCCGACTCGGCCAGCGCGAGGCCGCACGTCGGCAGCGCGGGGCAGGCCATCGAGTTGCTGTGGAGCAGGCTGGCCTGGTTCTCAGTGCGAACGCCATGTTCGGTGAACAGCGCGTTGATGGCGGCTTTGTCGGACTCGGTGACGTTGGCGAGGATGACGTTCTGGTTCGCACTGAGGCGGAACTCGACGTTGCCGAACTTCTCCGCGACGCGGCGCAGAGCAGTCTTTTGCCGCGAGTTGCCGGCATCCTTGATGCGGCCCGTCTCGACGAAGAGCGTGAGAAACCACGTCCCGTCGAGCGCCTGATGCCAGCCGTAAGTGTCGCTGGTGGTGGTGAAATTGTAGGCGCGCGCCGGCTCCAGCTTGAAGCCCGCGCGCTGTTCGATTTCCTTGCGCACGAAATCCACGCCGCGTTCCTGCACGACGTATTTGAGCCGCGCGTGCTTGCGGTCGGTCCGGTCGCCAAAATCGCGATGCACCGTGAGCACGGCCCTGGCGATTTCCACGATGTGCTCCGGCGTGAAGAACCCCAGCACGTCCGCGAGGCGCGGGTAGGTCGTCGTCTGCCCGTGGCTGCGGCCCATGCCGCCGCCGACGGCGAGGTTGTAGCCCACAAGCTGGCCGTTCTCGACGATGGCGATGAAGCCGAGGTCGTTCGTGAACACGTCCATGTCATTCACCGGCGGCATGACGAAGGCCGTCTTGAATTTGCGCGGCAAATACGTTTTGCCGTAGAGCGGATCCACGAAGTCCTTGTTGGCGGAGTCGTCGAGGTTGAGTTGCACGCCGTCAATCCAGATGGCGTGATAGGCCTTGGTCTTCGGCGCGAGCGCGGCCACGACGCGATGCACGTCCGCGATCATCTGCGCGCGGGCCTGCGTCTGCACGGGCGTGGGCGAGGCGGTGATGTTGCGGTTCACGTCGCCGCACGCGGCGAGCGTGGAGAGGAGCGACTCGTTGATTTTTTTCACGAGCGGCCCGAGGCCCGACATCACGACGCCGTGGAACTGGATGCTCTGCCGCGTGGTGATGCGCAGCGTGTTGTTGCCGTAAGTCGAGGCGAGATCGTCGAACGTGATCCATTGCGCCGGCGTCATGATGCCGCCGGGGATGCGCCCGCGGATCATCATGATGAACTTTTTCTGCGTCTTGCGCAGGTCGCGGT
>CAYZJP010000009.1:26202-65596 GCA_964478755.1 uncultured Klebsiella sp. | reverse complement strand
GTTCACGACCAGCTACACGCGCATCGGCGGGCTTTCGCGCGATTTGCCGCCGGGTTGGTCGGAAGCGCTCGCGAAATTCTGCGACGAGGTGGAAGTCAACTTCGCCGAGTCCGAGACGCTGCTCACGCGCAACCGCATCTTCGTGGACCGCACGCGCAACGTCGGCGTCATCTCGGCGGCGGACGCGATTGATTACGGCCTCACCGGGCCGAACCTGCGCGGCAGCGGCGTGGATTACGACGTGCGCAAGGCCAGCCCGTATCTCGTCTATGGCGAGCTGGACTTCGAGGTGCCCGTCGGCTCCGTGGGCGACAGTTACGACCGCTACCTCGTCCGCATGGAGGAAATGCGCCAGAGCGTGCGCCTCATCCGCCAGTGCCTCGCGCAACTGCCCGGCGGCGGCGACAACGAGTCGAAAGAACTCATCAGCGTGCCCGACGGCAAAATCACGTTGCCGCCGAAGACGAAGGTGCTGACGAGCATGGAGGAATTGATTCACCAGTTCATGCTCGTGACGCAGGGCATCAACGCGCCGGCGGGCGAAATCTATTTTGGCGCGGAAAATCCGAAAGGCGAGCTGGGCTTCTACATCAACTCGCGCGGCGGCGGCACGCCGTATCGCTTGAAGATCCGCGCGCCGTCGTTCTGCAACCTGAGCATCCTGCCGCACGTGTTGCCCGGCCACATGATGAGCGATGTGGTGAGCATCCTCGGCTCGATTGACTTTGTGATGGGAGAATGTGACCGATGACCTTCGCCGTCCCCGCCAACCTTGAAGCCCAGCTCGATGAGTTGGTCACGCACTACCCGCAGAAGCGGAGCGCGTCGCTCATGCTGCTGCACGCGTTGCAGGAGCACTTCGGCTACGTCTCGCGCGACGCCGTGGAGTGGACCGCCAAGAAGCTCGGCCTGCAGCCCATCAACATCTATGAGCTGGTCACGTTCTACCCGATGTTCCGGCAGGAGCCGCTTGGGAAGACGCATATCAAGGTCTGCCGCACGTTGAGCTGCGCGCTGGCCGGCAGCGGCGAGCTGCGCACGCACTTCTGCGCGAAGCTCGGCCTCGACCCGCACAAGCACGCGCCGCAGACCACGCCGGACGGGAAGTTCACCGTCGAGTTCGTCGAGTGCCTCGCCGACTGCGCCAACGCGCCGGTGGTGCTGCTGAACGAGGATTTGCTGCCGAAGGTCACGCCCGCGCAGGCGGATGAAATCGTGGCGAAGGGGAATAGCGGCTGACCATGAAGAACAACCCACTACCCCGTTTGGACACGAGCGAAGAACTGCGGCAAACCCTGCTGCCGTTCTGTCGCCTTCGTCCAGGCGAGACTTGGGTTGACCCGCAGAAGAAGCACAAGGTCGGCTGCCTTGACGCGGTGGATACGAATGCCGTGCTTGATTTGCTGGATGGCGCACGCGCAGCCCTCGCGGTAAACGACCCGCCCTACAACCTCGTCGCCTTCGAGGAGCGCGAGCTGGCGGACTACGTTGGTTGGTGCAGGCAGTGGATCGGCAACACCATCGCCACCCTCCAGCCGGACAGTTCGTTCTACGTCTGGCTCGGAGCCGACCAGCGCAACAGTTTCCAACCGTTGCCGGATTTCATAGTGATGATGCGGCAGACCTCGCTGCGGCCGCGAAGTTTCATTACGATGCGGAACCAGCGCGGCTACGGCACGCAGAAGAACTGGATGGCCGTGCGGCAAGAGTTGCTTTATTACGTCAAGGGAGAGCCGGATTTCAATATCGAGGCGGAATACACGGACATCCCGAAAATCCTGCGCGGCTATTACAAAGAAGTAGGTGGCCAGCTCACAGAGAACGGCTCACGGGGAAAATCGGAAAACATCCGGGCGGGAAACGTGTGGGTGGACGTCCAACAAGTCTTCTATCGGATGGAGGAGAATGTGTCCGGCTGCTACGCGCAAAAGCCGCTCAAGGCTATTCAGCGCATCATCAAGGCAAGTTCCCCGGTGGGAGGCCTGGTCACTGATTTCTTTGCGCACTCCGGGACGACGTTGCTGGCCTCGGAAATCAACCAACGCCGCTGCTGCACTGCGGACATTGACCCGGTGTTCTGCGAGATAACCATCCGGCGGCTCGAACATTACCGCGCTACCGGAAAGCTCGGCTGGCAGAACGGACACGCCTTTGAAAAGGAACTGCCCGCGTTGCACTTCGCAGAGACATCGCCTCCCGCCGCACAATCAGAACCGCAACCCCAGGCCAGCCTGTTCTAATCGCCAATGGAGAAGCTCCAAGCTCAACTGAACCTGCTGCTCACCCGGCTCAAAAATGAGGCCGAGGTGAAGGCGCGCTTGGAAAGCTTGGTGTCGGTGTATCCGTTCAACGAGTTCGAATACCTTATTGCCACGCTGCTGGGCGCCGGCGTGCTCTCGCTGGACGGTTATCACGAGCTGCGGGACGATTACATCGCCCGGAACCTTTACCTCTACGTTTTTGAAATCAGTGCCCCGCGCGGATTCGGTGAGGCATGGGCGCAGGGGAATTTGAAGGGACTGGTTCCTGAGCTGGAGAAGCCCTCCAAGAAGTTCGACTCGAATTACTCCGGTGAGTATGACTTTCTCCTTGATGGCGCGATACGGATTGAGGTGAAAGCCTCGCGAGCCGTGGATTTCGACAGTGACGAACCTCTCTACGTCAAGGCACTCGCTTGCGACTCGCCTCGACAATTCGACATGAACTTCCAGCAGGTGAAGCCCGCGTGCTGTGATGTGTTCATCTGGGTCGGAGTGTGGCGCGACCTGATTCGCTACTGGGTGCTGGCCTCGAAGGAGGTTGAGTCGAACCGTTACTACTCACGGGGGCAGCACCGGGGCAATGTCGGCGAAGGCCAGTTGCACTTGAACCGGGACAACCTCGCTGACTTCAAGAAGTATGAAGCTCGCTCCTCAGAGTTGCTGAACGCCATCCGTGCTGCCTATCAACGTCAGACTGGAAAATGAAACGAAGCGGAACAAAGAAAAGTTGGTTGCCCGACATGGATTCGAACCATGACAAACAGATTCAGAGACTGTTGTGCTACCATTACACCATCGGGCAGTCCGTAGCGCCCGCGAAACTAGGGATTTCCAACTGAGAGTCAAGCCGCCATGCCGCAGGAATACAGGCTCATTTTGAAGCACGCCGACCAGCCCGGTTACACGCCGGGCCTCGAGTGCTATCTCCGCCACGGCGGCTACGAGGCGCTCAAAAAGGCGCTCGCCCTCGCGCCCAAGGATTTGCCCGACGGCAAGAAGCTTTCCCCGCAGGAACAGGTGCGCGAGGACGTGAAAGCCTCCGGCCTGCGCGGGCGCGGTGGAGCCGGTTTCAGCGCGGGCATCAAGTGGTCCCTCGTGGATCGCAAGAGCGGCAAGCCCATCTACCTCATCTGCAACGCCGACGAATCCGAGCCGGGCACGTTCAAGGATCGCCAGATCATTCACAAGGATCCGCACCAGCTCATCGAGGGGATGATCATCTCCTGCTGGGCGAACGACGTGAAGCTCGCCTACATCTACATCCGCGGCGAGATGCCACAGGGCGCGAAGCTGCTCAACAAGGCGCTGGCCGAAGCGCGCGCGAAAAATTTCCTCGGCAAAAACATCCTCGGCACCGGCTACGATTTGGAGATTCACGTCCATCGCGGAGCGGGCGCTTACATCTGCGGCGAGGAGACCGGCCTCATCGAATCGCTCGAAGGCAAGCGCGCCTACCCGCGCATCAAGCCGCCGTATTTCCCCGCCGTGCTCGGCCTCTACATGTGCCCGACCATCGTGAACAACGTGGAGACGCTCTGCCACGTGAAGCACATCGTCGCGATGGGCGGCGCGGAATACGCCAAGCTCGGCACGCCCAACAACACCGGCACCCGCATCGTCAGCTTGAGTGGCGACGTGAAACGCCCCGGCTACTACGAGATCGAAGTCGGCAAAGCCACGCTCGGCGAACTCATCAACGACCCCGCGTTCGGCGGCGGGATGCGCGAGCCCGAGCCGGGCGGGCCACCGCGAAAGTTGAAAGCCATCATCCCCGGCGGCTCGTCCTCGAAAGTGTTGAAGGCTGGTGAAGTTTTCAAACTCAACCGCAAAGGCGCGGACGGCCAGATGGTCAAGGTGGACGTGCCGTTGCTTGATCTGCCTTACGACTTCGACTCGCTCCAGCAGGCCGGCACGATGTCCGGCTCGGGCGCGATCATCGTGCTCGACGACACGCGCGACATCGTCGAGTGCCTCGCGAACGTCGCCGAGTTTTACGCGCACGAGAGCTGCGGCCAGTGCACGCCTTGCCGCGAAGGCGCGCTCTGGATGGCCAAGGCACTCCACCGCATGACGCACGGCGAGGCGCGCAAGGCCGACGCTGATTACCTCCTGCACATCGCGCAAAACATCCAGGGCCGCACCATCTGCGCTTTCGGTGAAGCCGCTGCCTGGCCGGTCTTGAGCTTCGTGAAGAAATTTCGCGAAGACTTCGAGGTGAAAGGCGCAACCGACGAGGCAAAGCACGGTGCCGCCGCTCCGCAGAAACTTGCCGCGAGTCCGAACCACTAACTGTGTCGAACCCAATTAACATTGCCAAAACTCTGAAAATCCGTGAGCACGGACTCGACGAGAAATGGCTTCAAGAACGGATCGAAAGCGATCCGAACATTTTGGGCCTTCCTGGTAGCCTCAGAGTTGTCGAGCGCGAGCGGCTCCAGTCGAGCGGGGGCAAGATTGACTTCCTGTTGGAGGACACCGACGACCGAGCGATGTATGAGGTTGAAGTCATGCTTGGACAGACGGATGAGGCTCACATCATCCGCACTATCGAATACTGGGACTTGGAACGCAGGCGATGGCCAAAACGTCGGCATACCGCTGTGCTGGTAGCAGAATCAATCAACCGTCGCTTCTTCAACGTCGTCCAGCTTCTGAGCGAATCGGTGCCGATGGTTGCAATCAAGGTGTCGCTCATTGAGGTGAACGGCGAACCAAGCCTTCATTTCACGACTGTGCTCGATCACTACCAAGAGCCTGACGGGAACACGAGCGTCACGAATGTGGAGAAAGGCGAAATATGGTGGCAGAACAAAGCCCCGTGGACTCTCGCCGTCGCTCAAACTTTTTTACAACTCACCTCGTCGCTCTTTACCGACCCGAAGCTCACGTTCAAGGAGGATTACATACGGTTGTTGGAACGAGATAAATTCCGGTTTGCTTTTGGAGGGAAGAGGCCCAGCAGCCAGTCCACCGTTTACTTCTATCCTCGAAATGAGGACGTGCCAAAAGTGAAGGAAGCGTTAGAAGGAGGCGGATTCACTGTCAAATTCGATCCTTCAACACGCACATGCAAAGAGGCTTCTGTGAAGCTGGATTCGGAAAGCGTTGAACGAGAGCGAAAGGTTTTCCAAGAGATCGCCCGCTTGGTTAAAGACCCTGAAAAGAACGATCGCTGAGATGCCGCCAATTCCCACAACCGAAACCAAGCCCGCGCCCGCTGCGCCGCCGCCGGTCGAGAAGATCAAGATCAAGGTGGATGGCCGCGAGATCGAGGTGCCGAAGATGATGCCCGATTGGCAGGGCAAGCTACAGCCCACGACGATGCTGCAAGCCTGCCAGCTCGAGGCGAAGGAGGTGCCGCATTACTGCTATCACCCGAAGCTGCCCATCGCCGGCAACTGCCGCATGTGCCTCGTCGAGTTCGGCACGCCGATGATGGGGCCCGACCGCAAGCCCGTGCTCAACGAAGACGGCTCGACGAAAATCGCGAAGTCCGTCTTGCCCTACGAACCCGGCACGCCGCGCGGGGCCATCGCGTGCGCGACGCCCATTTCGCCGGGCATGGAAATTTATCCGAGTTCGCCCGCGACGAAGCAGATGCGCGAGGCGGTGCTCGAATCGCTGCTCATCAATCACCCGCTCGACTGCCCCATCTGCGACCAGGCGGGCGAGTGCAAGTTGCAGGAATACTCGGTCGAACACGGCCAGGCACAGAGCAGCTTCGTCGAGGCGAAGGTTCACAAACCCAAGGCCGTTGACCTCGGCCCGCGCATCGTGCTCGACGACGAGCGTTGCATCCTTTGCACGCGGTGCATCCGTTTCACGAAGGACATCGCCGGCGACGACGCGCTCGGCATCGTCAACCGCGGCAGCTACAACACCATCGCCGCGTGGGCCGAGGGCGCGTTCGACAACAATTACACGCTCAACACCGTGGACATCTGTCCCGTGGGCGCGCTCACGTCGAAGGATTTCCGGTTCCAGATGCGTGTGTGGTTCCTGAAGGAGACCAAGTCGCTCTGCACGAGTTGCGGCACCGGCTGCAACATCGTCGTCGGCTCGCGTGAGGAACGCGTCTATCGCTACGAGCCGCGCCAGAACGACGCCGTGAACTCGACGTGGATGTGCGACTCGGGCCGGCTTAATTACAAGTGGATTGGCCGCGAAGACCGGTTGAAGAAGTGCGGGATGCGCATCGCGGAGCGCGGCATGATCGAAGTCGCGTGGACCACGGCGCTGAAGGCCATCTCCGCGAAGCTCAGTTCGGCAGCGAGCGGCAGCGTCGCCGTCATCGCCAGCGCGCGGCAGACGACGGAGGAACTTTGGCTACTGTCCAAGCTGGCGAAGAAGTTCAACGCACTGACCGACTCCGTCGCGCGCACCGGCGAGGGCGACAAGCTGCTCGTCAACGCGGACAAGAACCCGAATTCCAACGGCGCGCGGCTCACTGGGATCGCCGGTCCGCAGCTCGGCGCAAACCTCACGAAGATTGCCGATGGCATCCGCAGCGGGGCCATCCGCACGCTCGTCGTCTTCGGCGAGGACGTGACCAAGCACGGCATTGGCGCGGACCTGCTCGCGAAGCTCGACGCGCTCATCGTGAGCGATATCCTGCCGAACGCGACGACCGCCGCCGCGCACTTCGTCCTGCCCGGTTGCGCCCACGCCGAGAAGCGCGGAACGTTCATGAACGTGAAGGGGCGCGTGCAGAAGTTCATGAAGGCCGTCGAGGCCCCCGGCGACGCCCGGCCCGAGTGGGAGTTTTTGCACGAGCTGGTGCACCACGTCACCGGCCAGAACGGCTTCTCGACCATCGAAGGGCTGTTCTATCAAATGGCGCGCGAAGTCCCCGGCTTCGCGGGGCTGGAGTGGGCGAGGCTCGGCGACACGGGTGTGACGGTGCAAATCTAGTTTCCATGGCCTGGCTTGATTCATTGAGTCCGACGGCGCAGTTCGTGTTCTTCACGCTGCTGAAGATTGTTTGCGTCTTGGTGCCGCTGGTCACACTCGTCGCCTACGCGGTGCTCGTGGAGCGCAAGGTTTCGGCCTTCATCCAGGACCGCGTGGGGCCGAACCGCGTGAACCTCCCGCTCGTCGGCAGCATCCCGGTCCTTGGGCCGTTCCTCCAGCGGCTCGGCGTCTGGCACCCGCTCGTGGACGGCGTGAAGGCGTTCATCAAGGAGGACTTCACGCCGGCGTATGTGCGGACGGTTTATTTCTGGCTCGCGCCGGCCATCGCGCTCGTGCCGGCGTTTCTCGTCGTCGCGGTGATCCCGTTCGGCTCGACGCTCGGCGCGCAGAAGATGGTCATCGCCGACCTGAACGTCGGCATCCTCTACACCTTCGGCATTGTGTCGCTGGGCGTGTATGGCGTCGTGCTGGCGGGCTACGCGGCGAATTCGAAGTTCCCCTTCCTCGGCGGCATCCGCGCCAGCGCGCAGATGATTTCCTACGAAATCGCGATGGGCATGAGCGTCATCCCGGTGTTCCTCGTCGTCGGCGACTTGAACCTCAGCAAAATCATCGAGCATCAGGCGCAGAACGGCTGGAACGTCTTCCCGGTCTTCGGCGGCGGTTTCAGCGCTCAGACGCTGTTGCTCGTGCCGTGCGGCGTGCTGTCGTTTGCGATTTTTTTCATCTCGGCCTTCGCGGAAACGAACCGCCTGCCCTTCGACATGGCGGAGTCGGAGTCCGAGCTCGTCGGCGGCTACCACACGGAATACAGCTCGATGAAGCTCGGCATGTTCTTCATCGGCGAATACTCGAACATGTTTGCCGGCGCGGCGATGATGACGACGCTGTTCTTCGGCGGCTGGACTTTCCCGGGCCTGACACAACCGGCGGACTCCATTTGGATGGGCTTGGTCCACATCGGCATCTTCATGCTGAAAGTGTTCTTCTTCATGGGCATCTTCATCTGGGTGCGCTGGATGCTCCCACGCTTCCGATATGACCAATTGATGGACCTCGGCTGGCGACGACTGATTCCGTTGGCTCTGGCGAATATCATTCTCACCGCCGCCGTGCTGGCGTTCACGAACCGCTGACCAACGCGCGACCATGATTGTCAAACGCAACGAACTGACTTGGTTTGAGCGGCTGTATCTCCCGGCCATCCTCGGCGGCATCAAGGTTACCGCCCACCACGCCTACAACACCCTCACCGGCACGACCAAGGTCACGCAGCAATATCCCGAGGAGCCGACCAAAGTGCTGCCCGGCTATCGCGGCGCGCCCTACCTCGTTCGCGACCAGGACGGTGCGACCAAGTGCGTCTCCTGCCAGCTCTGCGAATTCATCTGCCCGCCCAAGGCCATTCGCATCACGCCGCCCGGCCCGAACGGCGCGCCCGCCGACCGCACCAATGCGGAAAAGATGCCCGAGGAGTTTGAAATCAACATGCTCCGCTGCATCTTCTGCGGCCTGTGCCAGGAAGTCTGTCCCGAGGAGGCCATCTTCCTGAAGAGCGACTTCTCGCTCACGGGCCTCGCGCGCGGCGAGATGATTTACGACAAGGAAAAGCTCCTCGCCCTCGGCGGCGCGCATCCCGGCATCCAGAAGTGGAAGCACAAGCTCGAAGAAGCGAAGGAGCAGGAGACTTTCCCGGTGAAGGCATAAGCACACAGACTCGCATGGCACAGGCAACCAAACCAACAGGCGTGACTCGGGTTGAGATACCCGGCAAGCAGACCTTTGGTTGGATGATGCGAATCATGCGGGAGGGCCAGCGCCATCTTGAATGGTTTGCTGACAAGGCGCATGGCGGCAAAGAGCAAGCGAGAAAGGCCGCTGCCCGGCGCTATCAGGAGCTTGATGCCCAGCTTCCTCAAGGAAGGACATCCCACAAGAACCAGCTTACCAAACGGAACAAGTCCGGCAAGCCGGGCGTTCACATGAAGGAGAGCTTCGGGAGAAAGGGCAACGAAACCCCATACTACGCTTACAACGCCTTTTGGAGCACCGAGGGTGGCGGCAAAGCCCAGATTAGCTTCGCATGGCTGGCCTACGGCGATGGCACCGCATGGGACATGGCTTGCTTTGCGCGCGACAACCAAACCAAAGACCGCGCCGCCATCCTCCGCAAATTTGGATTCAAGAACGAGTGATGCCTCCTCTTCCCGACATACTGTTTTACCTCTTTGCCTTCCTGACGCTCCTCTTCGGCGCGCTGGTGGTGGCCAATCCGTTCAGCCGCAACCCGGTCACGAGCGCGATGTTCCTCGTGCTGACCATCTGCGCGATGGCTGGCCTCTTCGTGCTGCTCAACGCCTTCTTCCTCGCGGCGGTGCAAATCCTCGTCTATGCGGGCGCGGTGATGGTGCTCTTCCTCTTTGTCATCATGCTCCTCGACCTCAAGGAAGAGCAGCGCCGGAAAATCAACCTCTTCGGCATCGTCACCGGCACGGGCGCGGTGCTGGGCTTGGGCTTCCTGCTCACGCGCACCATCTGGGGCGGCGACCTTTCGCAGACCGCCACTCCCAAGGTCATCGGCGACACCAAGACGCTCGGCCTCGAACTCTTCACCAAAGGCCAGTTCCTCCTCCCCTTCGAAATCGTCTCCGTCCTCCTGCTCGTGGCGATGGTCGGGGTAATCCTGTTGAGCAAGAAGGAACTCAAGTAGCCGCGAAAGGGCGCAGAGAGCACAAAGCGAAAACACTGAACGAAATGCAGACCGCCGGACAAATCGGAAGCGAGTGGGAGAGCGGCAGGCTCTTCCCCCTCACCCCGGCCCTCTCCCTCCGGGAGAGGGAGGGACGCATTCCGCGCCCGTCATGCTCACGCCGGTTCGGTCTTCGCTCGTGTAACCCGACCGGCTCGGCTCATCAACGGCTGACTGCCTTTCCCCCTCGCTTCGGGGAGAGAACCCACAGCCCGCCGCTGAACGCGATTTCGGCCCCTGAACCCGTGCCGGCGATTTGCAATCGCCGTGTTGCGCATGGATGGCTCGAAGCTGCCTCGAAGTGCTGCTTCCTCCGGACGGCGGTTACAAACCGTCGGCACAGGTTCTTGGGTAGGGCCGGGGTGAGGGGAAACGGCGCATCCCTTCGCCAACCGCACTACGACTCCGCCTCAGTCCCTTTGCGTTTCTTTGCGCCCTCTTGCGGCAAAACATCATGACCGTCGGCCTCGAACACTACCTCACCGTCAGCGCGATGCTCTTCTGCCTCGGGCTGCTGGGCGTCATCCTGCGGCGCAACGTCCTCGTCATCTACATGTCGCTGGAGCTGATGCTCAACGCCGCGAACCTCGCGCTCGTCGCCTTCTCGCGCTTCAACGAAAACCTCACCGGCCAGATGATGGTCTTCTTCATCATCACCGTGGCGGCAGCGGAAGTCGCCGTCGGCCTCGCGCTCATCGTCGCCCTCTACCGCAAGCGCCAGTCCGCGCACGTCGAGGATTTGACCTCGCTGAAACTCTGACATGGAAGCGCACTTCTATCCTGCCGCTGGCAACGCCGCACTGGCGATTCTGCTTCTGCCGCTCGCGGCGGTGCTGGCCATCGTCCTCTGCCCGCGCCGCGACCCCGAGCGAAGCGCGAATTACTCCATCGCCGCGATTGCACTCGGTTTCGTCCTGAGCCTCGGCATCTTCGTTTTCCATCCATCCCAAGCGAAAAATGAGTATTTCTGGGACTGGCTAGCCGTCGGCGATCTGAAAGTCTCCTTCGGCCTGCTGCTCGACCCTCTCTCCAAGCTCATGCTCCTCGTCGTCACCGGCGTCGGGCTGATGATTCACATCTACTCGCGCGGCTACCTGCACGGCGACCGCTCGTTCAGCCGTTACTTCGCAAGCCTGAGCCTCTTCACCTTCTCGATGCTCGGCATCGTGCTGGCGAACAACCTCTTCATGATGTTCGTGTTCTGGGAACTGGTCGGCGTGAGCAGCTATTTGCTCATCGGCTTCTGGTTCGAGAAGAACTCCGCCGCCGATGCCGCGAAGAAGGCCTTCCTCACGAACCGCGTCGGCGACTTCGGCTTCATCCTCGGCATCATCCTCGCGTGGGCCGCGCTCGGCTCGTTGAATTTCACCGAGCTCGCCAGTGCAGTTGATCTGGGCGGACGTCTGGCGGACAAGTCAGTCGGTTATTCCGTGCTGGCCGAGCCGCTCGGGAAAATCGCCAGGGACGCCCACTGGTGGACGGTTCATCCGAACGTCCTGCTCACGCTGGTCGGCCTGCTGCTCTTCATGGGCGCGATGGGCAAGTCCGCGCAGTTCCCGCTGCACGTCTGGCTGCCGGACGCGATGGAAGGCCCCACGCCCGTCAGCGCGCTGATTCACGCCGCCACGATGGTCGCCGCTGGCGTGTTCATGCTCTGCCGCATCTTCTTCCTGCTGGAAATCCCCGGCTCGCACGCGCTGGAATTCATCGCGTGGACGGGCGGTTTCACCGCGCTGCTGGCCGCGCTCATGGCGCTCCAGCAAAACGACATCAAGCGCATCCTCGCCTATTCCACGCTCTCGCAGCTCGGCTACATGGTGATGGCCGTGGGCCTGCACGCGCCCGGCCCGGCGATGTTCCATCTCACCACACACGCGGCCTTCAAGGCGCTGCTCTTCCTCGGGGCCGGCTCGGTGATACTCGCCTGCCACCACGAGCAGAACATCTGGAAGATGGGCGGCCTGCGCGACGCGATGCCGCGCACGTGGTGGACATTCCGCTGGGGCACGCTCGCGCTGTGCGGCGTGTGGCCGTTCGCCGGTTTCTTCAGCAAGGACGCCATCCTCGCCAGCGCGCTGGAGCACAAAAACATTCCACTCTTCGTCCTCGGCGTGTTCATCGCGGGCCTGACGACCTTCTACATGAGCCGGCTCGTGCTGGTCGCCTTCTGCGGCAACGCCCGCAGCGAGGAAGCCAGCCACGCGCACGAATCGCCCGGCGTGATGACCTGGCCGCTCGTGGTGCTCGCCGTGCCCACGCTGCTGGCCGGCGCGTGGGGCATTGACGCTTACATCGGCAGGCAATTCCCCGGAGAACATCCACCTCACAACGAAGGTTTCGCGGAAAATCTCTTTGCCCCGTTCAACCATAACATCCTCGCCGCCAGCTTCGGCCTGCTCGCGGTCGTCGTCGGCTGGCTGCTCGCCCGCGCGCTCTACACGAACGCCACGCGCGACCCGCTGCCCGACAAGCTCGGCGTGCTGGCGAAGATGGCCCGCGACCGTTTTTACTTCGACGAGCTTTACGAGTGGTTCATCGCCGTCACGCAAGAGACGCTCGCGAAGGCCGCCGACTGGTTCGACCGCTGGATTGTCGCCGGCCTGCTCGTGCGCGGCACGCACGGCACGACGGAGTTGGTCGGCCGGGTTCTCCGCCTCGTGCAGACCGGCAGCCTGCAAACCTACGCGTTCCTTTTCGCCGCTGGCGTCGTGCTGGTGCTCGCGTGGCAGCTCTTGGGGATGTCACATTGAATCGAACCTGCTACCTTCAGCCTTATGAGCACTGTAAAAGAAATCGAAGCAGCCATGACCAAGCTGTCTGCCGACGAGTTGGCCGAGGTCCGCGAGTTCCTCGGGCAGCTCGAAGAGGACAAGCTTGAACTCTCCGACGCCTGCAAGGCCAGCTTGGAGCGGGCGGAGCGGGACATCGCCGAAGGACGTGTCCGCGTGCGCACCGTCGGAGGCCCAGCTTGAGCCTGCCGACGCTTGTTCATGCGAAGGAGTTCGACGAGCTGTTTCTCGCACTCCCACCGCAGGTTCAGGAACAGATTGACCGGAAGATTCTTTTCATGGCCGCCCGGCTCCGAACCTATCCGCACTACCAGATGACCGGCTCGAACCGGTTTCGCCTGCGTGTCGGTGACCATCGAGTGCTTTACCGCTGCGACATCGCTCAAGGCGTGGTCTGGCTGCTGCATGTCGGCAACCGCCGCGAGGTCTATCGCTGATTCCATGTCCCTGCTTTCCTCCATCTTCCTCCTCCCGCTGCTGGCCGCGCTGGTCGTGCTGTGCATCCCGCGCAACTACCGGTTCCTCATCCGGCTCACCGCGCTGGCCGCGACGTTCGTCTCGATGCTGCTCGCGCTCGCGCTGTTCGCCAAATACAACGCCGCGCCCGTGGAGAACGGCTTCAGGTTCGTTGAGCGGCACGCATGGGTGAACGTCGCCGCGCTCAAGCTCGACATCGGCTGGCACCTCGGCGTGGACGGCATCAACCTCGGCCTCATCGTAATGGGCGCGATCGTGGCCTTCGCCGCAGCGTGCGTGTCGCGCGAAATCAAGCGGCTGGAGAAGGAGTATTACACGCTGCTGCTCGTGATGACCGGCGGCATCCTCGGCGCGTTCGCGTCGCTGAACCTCTTCTTCTTCTACTTCTTCCACGAGCTGGCGCTGGTGCCGACGTTCATCATGATTGGCGTCTGGGGCCACGGCGAGAACCGCAACTACGCCACCTTCAAAATCACCCTCTACCTGAGCATCGGCGCGCTGCTGGCGCTCGGCGGCCTCATCGCGCTTTACCTCCAGTCCGGCGTGAACACCTTCGACCTCGTCGAGCTGACCAAGGCCGTGAAGGCGAAGCCCCTGCCTCTCGCCGCGCAGTCGCTGATCTTCCCGCTGCTGCTTTTCGGCTTCGGCATCCTCGTCTCGCTCTGGCCGTTCCACACCTGGGCGCCGCTTGGCTACGGCTCCGCGCCGACCGCCACCGCGATGCTCCACGCCGGCGTGCTGAAGAAGTTCGGACTCTACGGCCTGCTGCGCGTCGGCATCCCGCTTATGCCCGACGGCGCGGCGGCGTGGTTGGAAATCCTCGCCTTCCTCTGCCTCGGCAACATCGTCTATTGCGGCCTCGTCGCGATGCGGCAGAAGGATTTGAACCTCCTCATCGGCAACTCCAGCGTCGCGCACATGGGCTTCATCTTCCTCGGCATCGCCAGCCTGAACCTCGTGGGCGTGACCGGCGCGGTCGTCGTGATGGTCGCGCACGGCTTCCTCGCGGCGCTGACGTTCGGCTTGAGCGGCACGTTGCGGGCGCAGACCGGCACGCTGGAAATCGAGAAGCTCGGCGGCTTGCTGCGGCAAATCCCCTTCCTCGGCGCGGCGCTCGTGATGGCGATGCTCGCGGGCTGCGGCCTGCCGGGCTTCGCGAACTTCGTCGGCGAGGCGATGGTGCTCTTCGGTTCGTGGCGTGTCTTCCCGCTTGTGACGACGCTCGCCGCGTGGGGCGCACTCATCATCGGCGCGGTCTATATGCTCCGCGCGGTGCGCAACATCCTGCACGGCCCGGAGAAGCCCGAGTGGGCCGCGCTCAAGGACGCGAGCGCGTGGGCGAAGACGCCCTTCGTCCTCCTGCTCGCCGCGCTGCTGCTGCTCGGCGTCTGGCCACGGTTGCTCACCGATAAAATTCAACCGAGCGTCGCGCCGCTCCTCGCGATGGCCGAGGCCAAGACCGCCGACAAAGCCGCGCGCCCCGGCGACGTGAAGAAAGCCGCCGGCGAAGCCAAGCAACGCGCGGTGCAGCCGAGATGATTTTGCCGATGACCAACACCCTCCCAGCGCGCCCGATGCACGCTCTCATTAGCACCCGGCTTCAGCCGGGTGGGAGAGCGGAGCGGAGCGCTAAACCGTTTCAACGGTTTGGCGTGGGCGCGGTCGGCCGGAAACCGTTAAAACGGTTTCCGTCGTGGGCGCTTGGGCGCACCCGGCTGAAGCCGGGTGCTAATGAGAGGGCGAAACAGCATCTCGCGGCTGGTGGTTGCGCTTCTGACTTCAGCAGTCCCTTCCCCCTCACCCCGGCCCTCTCCCGCCGGGAGAGGGAGGGACGCATCCCGCTTTCTACCGACTGGGACGCCACAGCACTTCGAGCGCTGACTGCCTTTCCCCCTCTCCATGAACCTGTGCCGGCGGTTTGTAACCGCCGTCCGTGGGATTCAGCAGTCCGAGGCGGCATCGAACTGTCCACGCGCAACACGGCGATTGTAAATCGCCGGCACGAGCCAATTCGGACGTGGGCGTCCGCGCTCCAACTTTCCTGATGAACGCCTCTCTCATCGTCCTTGAACTTGCCGTGGTTGTCCTCGGCTTGGTCGTGCTTGTGCAAGACTGGTTCACGCCCGCCAAGGACCGCCGCACGCTCGGCTACGGCGCGGCGCTTGGCGTCGCGGTCGTGCTGCTCTACAGCTTCTTCGCCTTCGACGGCCGCGAGCCGCTCTACGCCTTCGGCAACGCCTACGTGCTCGATGGCCTCGCGCTGTGGTTCAAGCGCTTCTTCCTGCTCGCCGCGCTGCTCGTCCTCATCATCGCCACCGAGTTCAGCGACCGCTTCGAGGCCGGGCAGTCGGAGTTTTTCGCACTCTTTCTGTTCGCGCTGGCCGGCATGATGTTCGCCGCGTCGGCCAACGACTTCATGCTGCTCTTCGTCTCGCTGGAGCTGATAACAGTTACGTTCTATGTGCTCGTCAGCTTCCTCCGTCGTCGCGTTGAATCGCTCGAAGCGGGCGTGAAGTATCTCATCCTCGGCGCGCTGTCCTCCGGATTCCTCGTCTATGGCATCGCGCTCGTTTTCGGCGCGGCCGGCACGATGAACTTCAACGAGCTGGCCGACAAACTCACCAACAACGCCGCGCTCGGCCACAAGCCACTGCTCACTGCCGGCGTGCTGCTGGTGCTCGTCGGCCTCGGCTTCAAGATGGCAGCCGTGCCGTTCCAAATCTGGGCACCCGACGTGTATCACGGCTCGCCCACGCCCACGACGGCCTTCCTGTCCGTCGGCTCGAAGGCCGCCGGCGTCGTGCTGCTCATGCGCCTGCTCGGCACAGCGATTCCCGACCTCGCCTTCAACCTAGAGAAGCTCCTCATGGCGATGGCCGCCGGGACGATTCTCTACGGCAGCCTCTGCGCGATTCCGCAGCGCAACCTCAAGCGGCTGCTCGGCTACAGCAGCATCGCCAGCGCGGGCTACCTGCTGCTCGGCTTCGCGGTGATGAACCGCGCTGGCTCGTCGGCGATTCTCTATTATCTCGCGGGCTACCTCTTCACCGTGCTGGCCGCGTTCACCGTCATCGCCGTCGTCGTGCAGCAGGCTGGTGCGGAGGATGTTTCCTCGCTCGCTGGCCTGGCACAGCGTTCGCCGCTGCTGGCTGCATCGCTCACACTCGCGATGGTTTCGCTCGCGGGGATTCCGCCGCTCGCGGGCTTCTTCGGAAAATTTCTCCTGCTCAAGGCCGTCATCGCCGAGGGCATCCGCTGGCACGCTTACTACTGGCTGTTCGCCGTTGCAGTTGTCGGTGTGTTAATCTCGCTCTACTACTACTTCGGCGTGGTGCGCGCGATTTACTGGTCCACAGGTGCGACCGACACGACGCCCATCACAGTCTCGCTCCCGACGAAGTTCGCCCTCGTCGTTTGCATCGTGGGAATGCTCTGGCTCGGTCTGAATCCTGACGGCGCACTGGAACTCGCGGTCGAGGCGGTGAAGTCGCTCAAGCTCTCAGTATGACCGCAAGCGGTGCCTGGTGGTGGCGAAACTTAGCCCGATGGCCCTCTGGTCTCGTATGCGCGCTAACGCGAAGTTTGTCCCATCCGTCCTTCTCGCACTGGCGTTCGGCTTTTGTCCGACCAGCTTGCCCGCCGCTGACCCGCTCATTGGCCAGCCCGCGACGGAATGGCACCTCACGAACTGGCTGAACTCCGCGCCGCTCGCGTTGAAAGACCTGCGCGGTCAAGTCGTCCTCGTTCGCTGGTGGACCGCGCCGCAGTGCGAGTTCTGCCGCGCGACGGCTCCGGCGCTGGACGAGTTCCACGCCGACCTTGCCGTGAAAGGCCTGCGTGTCATCGGCATCTACCATCACAAGCTGCCGACACCGCTTGAACCGCAGCAGGTCGCTGAGCGCGCGGCGGAGTTCGGCTTCAAATTCCCAGTGGCGATTGACCCCGGCTGGCGCACGCTCAAGCGCTGGTGGCTGGACGGCCACAACCGGGACTTCACCAGCGTCAGTTTCCTCCTGGACCGTCGCGGCGTCATCCGCCACATCCACGCCGGCGGCCAGTATGTGAAAGGCGACCCTGATTATGCGGCGATGAAGACGAAAATTATGGAACTGCTGGCGGAGAAGTGAGTTTGGGCAGTCAGGCTGTCTGACACATTGCCGATCTGCTTACTAAAGGTTCGACACCTTGCGCCTGCAATCCTAGCCTCCCGGCGCCATGAACATCCTGTTTTTGAACGGTCCGAACCTGAACCTGCTTGGCCAGCGCCAGCCGGAGATTTACGGTCGCACGACCCTTGCGGACATTGAGGCTAAACTGCGCGAGATGGCGGCCAAGGCAGGCGTGGCGATGGAGTTTCGCCAGTCGAACCACGAGGGTGAACTGGTCACTTGGATTCAACAGGCGCATGGAAAGTTCGCCGTTATCGTGCTTAACGCCGCCGCCTACACCCACACCAGCGTCGCGCTCCGAGATGCCATCGCGGCCGTCAGCGTGCCGACCATTGAGGTTCACCTCTCGAACATTCACGCGCGGGAGGAATTCCGGCACAGATCCCTCATCGCTGCTGTGTGTAAAGGGCAAATCGTCGGCTTCGGGGAGAATTCTTATTATCTGGCGTTTCAGGCGGCGTTACAGTTAAAGGCTTCTTGAAGTTCCCGGTGAGAGCGCCAAATCAGGGCATTTTCAGCCCAGCTACCGGGCTTCGTTTTCTTCCCGAATGCCCGCTTGACGCTGACTTTCCGGCTCTCTACGCTCCGCCTCCACTGAAATGTTGCAGGCGCAGTCTGGCCCAGTTGGGCTGCCCTTCACAAGCATGAGCCACTGCTCGCATATTGACCTCAACCTCTTAACCGGGAGGACTTCGTGGACCTGAAAGACATCAAAGCCATCATTGACTTGATGAAAAAGAACTCCATCGCCGAGTTCGAGCTGGAGAAGCAGGAGTTCAAGATCCGCCTCAAGCGGGGGAATCTCGCCGGCCCGGCGGCCTTCGAGGAAGCTCCCACTTACGCCCAATTCGCCGCCCCAGCTCCGGCGGCTGCCGCCTTGCCCGCTGCCGCTTCCGCCGCCCCGGCTGCCGGCACCGGCGACGCCGAGATCAAATCGCCCATGATCGGCACCCTCTATCGTTCGCCCTCGCCAGAGTCCGCCCCCTACGTGGACGTTGGCTCCGAAGTCGGCCCGGACACCGTCGTCTGCATCATCGAAGCCATGAAGGTGATGAACGAGATCAAGGCCGAGACGCGCGGCGTCATCACCCAGGTCCTCACCGAAAACTCCAAGCCCGTCGAATTCGGCCAGCCGCTGTTCAAAATCCGTCCGCTTTAACCCCGGCCCTCACCGGGCATCCCCAGTCTCCCGATGTTTGAGAAAGTCCTCATCGCCAACCGCGGCGAAATCGCCGTCCGTATCATCCGCGCCTGCAAGGAACTCAACATCCGCACCGTCGCCGTTTACTCCGAGTCCGACGCCAACTCCATGCACGTCCAGATGGCCGACGAGGCCATCTGCATCGGCAAAGGCCCCAGCAAGGAGAGCTACCTGCGCATTGACCGCCTCATCAGCGCGGCGGAGATCGCCGACGTGGACGCCATCCACCCCGGCTACGGCTTCCTTTCCGAGAACGCCCACTTCGCCGACGTCTGCGAGAGCTGCAACATCCGCTTCATCGGCCCCAGTTCCCGCGCGATGAACGCGCTGGAGGACAAACAAGTCTCCCGCGCCCTCGCCAAGAAGGCCGGTGTCGCCACCCCGCCCGGCTCCGAGGGCGTCGTCGAGAGCGAACAGGAGGCCCTCACCGTCGCCAAGAAGATCGGCTACCCGGTCATGATCAAGGCCGTCGCCGGCGGCGGCGGACGCGGGATGCGCGTCGCCCACAATGACATCTCCATGGTCAAGGGCTTCCACACCTGCCGCGCCGAGGCCGAGAAAGCCTTCGGCAACGCCGGTGTTTACATCGAGAAGTTCATCGAGAACCCCCACCATATCGAATTCCAGATTCTCGCCGACACCCGCGGTAACCTCATCCACCTCGGCGAGCGCGACTGCTCCATCCAGCGCCGCAACCAGAAGCTCATCGAGGAGTCCCCTTCGCCGCTCTTCGACCGGAAAGACTTCCGCGACCTCCGCAAGAAGATGGGCAAGGCCGCCCTCAAGATCGCCGATGCCGCCAACTACACCAGTGCCGGCACCGTCGAGTTCATCGTGGACGACAAGGCCAACTTCTACTTCCTGGAGATGAACAAACGCATCCAAGTCGAGCACCCCGTCACCGAGGAGATCACCGGCGTGGACCTCGTCAAGCAGATGATCCTCATCGCCGCCGGCGAACAGCTCCGCATCAGCCAGGGCGACGTCAACACCCGTGGCCACGCCATCGAGTGCCGCATCAACGCCGAGGATCCCTTCGACGACTTCCGCCCCTCGCCCGGCCGCATTGACATGTATTACGCTCCCGGCGGACCCGGCGTCCGCATTGATAGCCACGCCTACGCCGGCTACACCATCCCGTCCCACTACGACTCGATGATCGCCAAGCTCATCGTCTGGGGCCGGGACCGCCGCGACGCCATGGACCGCATGACCCGCGCCCTGACCGAATACATGATCACCGGCATCAAGACCACCATCCCCTTCGAGCAGGCCATCCTCCAAGACCCCAACTTCCGCCGCGGCGTCTATTCCACCAACTTCATCGAACAGCTCCTTGGCGGTGGCCGCCGGGAACTGATCGAAGAAAAGGCCTGACCGCCGCCCTTCCTCGCACTCGGAGAAGCTTCCGTCTGCCCAACGCGCTGGCTACAGTCACAGCGTGAAACCCGTCTTCGAGCAGACGCCGCAGCGGCAGTGGGAGTCCTTCCACTGCGAGGTCGTGCGCGGGCCGGGTTACGGTGCGACGTGGCACTTCCACCCGGAGTTCCAAATCACCCTCGTCCTCAAGAGCACCGGCTACCGCCTCGTCGGCGACTCCATCACGCCCCTCGTCCCCGGCGATCTCGTGCTCGTCGGTGCGAATCTCCCGCACGTCTGGCAGCAGGACTCCGGCGGCGGACGCACCGCCGTCCACGCCATCGTCGTGCGGTTCCTCGGCACCTGGCTGGGCCGAGACTTCCTCGAACTGCCCGAGGCTGCCGCCGTGCAGCGCCTGCTCGCGCGCGCCGGTCGCGGCTGGCACATCACCGGCCGCACGCGGGACGCGGTGGCGGAACGGTTGGCACGGCTCGTCGGGGCGCAGGGTTTGGGGCGCGTGGCGGAGCTGCTGGGCATTCTGGATGTGCTGGCGGGGTCGCGGGAGTTGCGGCCCATCGCCAGCGCGGGCTTCGTGCCGGACTTGTCACCTGCGGATCAAGGGCGCATGGCGCGCGTCACCGCGCACATCCACGCGCACCTGACGGGGACGATTGACCGCGCGACGGTGGCGCGCGCGGCGCACTTGAGCGAGGGGGCGTTCAGCCGGTTCTTCAAGCTGCGCACGGGCAAGACGCTCCCCGAATATGTGAATGAGCTGCGCGTGGGGCGGGCGTGTCGCCTGCTGGCCGAGGAAGAGCGCAAGGTGACGGACGTGGCCTTGGACTGCGGGTTCAGGAACCTGGCGAACTTCAACCGGCGGTTTCGCGAGCTGATGCGCCGCACGCCGAGTGAGTATCGGCGGCAGTTGCAGCGCAGTGCGGGGTGAGCGGGAACGGACAGACGGGATTTTCCTCGTTCACTTGCGCCGCTCACGCTAGGAATTTGCCATGCACCACGGTGAGATTTGCGGACGGCACTTCGCCAGCGGCCAGTCGTTGCGCGTGAAATGGAACGACGGCGTCATCACGGAAGTCAGTGCGACTGCGAACACGGACGGCCCGTGGCTCGCGCCGACACTGGTCGATCTCCAGATCAACGGCTACGCGGGCGTGGACTTCCAGCGCGACGATCACTTGACGGAGGCGCATCTCCTCACCGCCGCGCGCGCGCTGCGTCGCGATGGCTGCGGCCGCTTCCTCTTCACGCTCATCACCGATGAGTGGCCGAAACTCATGGCTCGTGTGCGTGTCGCGAAGTCCATTCGCGACGCGAACCCAGAGTTGCGCGCGTCGCTCACCGGCTGGCATATCGAGGGACCGTTTCTTTCTCCTGAGACCGGATTCAAAGGGGCACACAATCCAGCCGTCATGCGTGACGCGACGGAGGCGGACATCCGCGAGCTGCGTGCCATCACCGGCACGGACCCGGTGCTGCTGACGCTCGCGCCGGAGCGAGACGGTTCGTTGGCGGCGATCAGGCTCGCGGTGTCGCTGGGCATCGTGGTGAGCCTCGGGCACACGAACGCTTCAGCCGGCCGGATGCGCGAGTCGGTGGCGGCTGGCGCGCGGGGATTCACGCACTTGGGCAATGGCATTCCGCAGCAACTGGACCGGCACGACAACATTCTCTGGCGCGTCTTCGACACGCCGGGCCTGATGCCGAGCCTCATACCGGACACGCATCACGTTTCACCGCTGCTGTTCCGGCATATGCACCGGGCCTTGTCGCCGGAGAAGATTTATTACACGACGGACGCAATGTCCGCCGCTGGAGCGCCGCCGGGCCGCTACACCATAGGCACGATTGAGCTGGAGGTGGGCGCAGATCAGATTGTGCGCCAGCCGGGGAAACCGAACTTCGCCGGCTCCGCGCTGCGACCGATTGATGGCATCACGCGGGCGGCGGCCATGCTGGGGAAAACTTGGCGCGACGTGTGGCCGCACTTCGCGCGACGGCCTGCCGAGCTGATGGGCTTGAAGAACGAGATCGCGGTGGGACAGCCAGCGGACTTTTGCGTGGTGACTGCAGGAGCGGACGAGGTGCTGCGGGAGGCGCGGATTCCTTGAGCCGCGTGGCAGGGCGCGCCGGGACGACGCGCCCTTGCCGCATCACTTCCAGTCGTCGGTGCGGAAGGGTGAGGCGGGGAGACCGGCACCGTTGTAGAGGTTGCACGTCGGCCAGTTCTCCCAAGCGTAGCGTGCCGCGACAGGTGACTTCACGTCGGCGTTCGAGACGATGACCTTGTCGCCTTCGATGCGGGCCTGCGCGGGCTTCCACTGCTTATCCGCACCCGCGATGACGAAGCCCTTCAACTCGCCGCCCTTCGCCGCAAGTCCGCCATCGGTGTGGGTGAAGCTGAGGATGAGCGTGCCGCCCTGGGCTTGATGACCCGCCGGGAGCGGGCCGCTCGTGACGGCCTTCTGTCCATAGACCGTGCCCAGCGCCCACGCGGCAAGACGGCGGCCCACGTCCTGTTTGTTCGCCGGATGGATGTTCTTCTCCTCGCCGATGTCGATCGTGATGGCCATGCCAGTGTTGGGCAGGGAAAGCGTCTTGAGCATCGCCTCGCGCACGACCGGCCACTCGCGGCCCGCACCGCCAAAATTCGGGAGCTGCACCCACGCGAACGGGAAGTCGCCCTCGCCCCAGCGCGCGCGCCAGTCGGTCACGAGCAAGGAGAGTTGCGCGTGATAGAACGGACCCTTCTCCGGCGTGGAGTTCGCCTCGCCCTGATACCACAGCGCGCCGCGGATGGCGTAGGGAATGAGCGGGGCGATCTTGCCGTTGAAGAGGCCGACGACGTTCCCCTTGCGCTCGTTCAACGCCACGGGATCCTGCGGGCGCTTGGGTGCGGGCTTGCCATTGGCCTTCGCCTGCTTTGCATCCTCCTGCCACTGGGCAAGGTCTTTCTCGAACTTTGCCCTGGCTTTCTCAGGATCAAACTGTTTGGCCGATTTGCGTTGCGACGAAAAAAAGTCCTTCAGTTCGGGTGAAGCCTTCTGCGCCTCGGGCGCGATCCATGACTCGATGGGCGTGCCGCCGACGGAGGAGTTGATGAGGCCGACGGGCACGCCGAGCGCCTTGTGAATCTCGCGTCCAAAGAAATACGCCGTGGCCGAGAAGCGCGCGACAGACTCCGGCGAGCACACCACCCACGAGCCTTTGCCCTCGGACTGCGCGGAGTTCGCCGCGCCGGAAGCCTCGGTAAACACGCGAATCTGCGGCAGCTTCGCCGCCACTTGCTCCTGCTCGAAATCCTTCGCGCGGTTCACGGTCATCGCCATGTTCGACTGGCCGGAGCCGAGCCAGACTTCGCCGACGAGCACGTCGGAGATGGTGAGCGTGTTTTTCCCTTTCACGGTCAGCGTGTGCGGGCCGGCGGCGGAGAGTTTGGCGAGCTTGACGGACCACTTGCCGTCCGCGCCGGCCTTCGCAGTCACGGTTTGCCCGGCGATGGACACGGTGACCTCCTCGTCCGGCGCGGCGGTGCCCCAGACGGGCGCGGCCATGTCACGCTGCAAGACCATGTGGTCGGAGAAGACAGCGGGCAGCTTCACATCCGCGGGCGCGGCGACGGTGAGAAAGAGGAATGCGGACGTGACAAGGGCGGAGCGGAGAAGTTTCATGGCGGCAAGCATTGAACTGGAATCGTCGCATGAATGGACTTCGCGTCTTCGCCCGTGGTTACAGGCCGCTTCACCCGCTCGGCTGGCTGCTCGCGCTTTGCTTGAGCCTGCCGCTGCTGGCGGCTGAGAAGCCGCGACTGTTCCGTGCTGGCGCGGCCACGAGCAATCTCACGCCGGCCATCGGCGGCGCGATTGTCGGCGGGTTCGTTCCGTTTCCCTCCACGCACATCCACGACGAGTTGCGCGCGCGCTGCCTCGTGCTGGACAACGGCGAGACGCGGCTGGCCATCGTCGTCTGCGATTTGCTCGGCGCGTCGCGCGAGGTGTTCGACGAGGCGCGCCGGCTCGTGACGGAGGAGACGGGTTTGCCCGGCGCGCATCTGCTCATGTCCGCGACGCACACGCACTCCGCCACGAGCGCGCTCGGCACGAACCGCTTTCGCGTCAACCAGCCGCTCGACGATTACCAGCAGTTCGTCGCGCGCCGCATCGCGGACGGCGTGCGCCGCGCGATGAACAACCTCGCGCCCGCGCGCATCGGCTGGGCGACAGGCCAGGAGCCGCGTCACGTCTTCAACCGCCGCTGGTTTCTCAAGCCCGGCACGATGCCGATGAATCCCTTTGGCAGCACGAACGACCTCGTGAAGATGAACCCCGCACGCGCCAGCAAGGACCTCGACCGGCCCGCCGGCCCAACCGATCCCGAGGTCTGCCTCATCGCCGTGCAGTCGCCCGAGGGCCGGCCCATCGCCGTGCTGGCGAACTACTCGCTGCACTACGTCGGCGGCGTCGGCAGCGGCCACATCTCGGCGGATTACTTCGCGTTGTTTTGTGACCGGCTTCAGCAGCTCCTCGGCGCAGACAGACAAAGCCCGGCGTTCGTGGCGATGATGAGCAACGGCACCAGCGGCAACATCAACAACATTGATTTCAGCAAGCCCGGCGTGAAGGAAGAGCCTTACGCGAAGATGAAGGTCGTCGCCAACGACGTGGCGCAAGCCGTGTTCAAGGCGATGCAGGGCATCACGTATCACGACTGGGTGCCGCTCAAAGGAGAGTTGCGCGAGCTGGAGCTCGGCGCGCGGCATCCGACGCCCGAGCAAATCGCGCGGGCGAAGGAAGTCCTCGCGCGCCCGCGCACTTTGCCGCGCGCCCCGACGCTGGAGGAAGTTTATGCCGAGCGCACGCTGCGCATGGCCGAATATCCACGGACGCTCGCGATCCCGGTGCAGGCGCTGCGCGTCGGCGATGTGGGCATCGGCGCGATCCCGTGCGAGACGTTCGTGGAGACGGGCCTCGCGCTGAAGCAACGCAGCCCGTTCAAGCCGAGCTTCACCATCGAGATCGCCAACGGCTACTACGGCTACTTGCCCACGCCGGAGCACCACCGACTCGGCGGCTACGAAACTTGGCTCGGCACAAACCGGCTGGAGGAGCAGGCGTCGGAGAAAATTCTGGCGACGCTGATTGAGATGCTCGGCAAGCTCCGCTAGGGGCGCATGAACTTCCTCCCGCTCATCGAGGCCAAGCGCGACGGACGCCCGCTCACGGCGGCCCAGCTTCAAGAAGTCGTTGCCGCCTACGTGGCCGGAAAAATCCCCGACTATCAGATGTCGGCCTTCCTCATGGCTGTCTTCTTCCGTGGACTCGACGGTGGGGAAACCCGCGCGCTTACGCTGGCCATGCGCGACTCGGGCGAGGTGCTGAAGTTTCCCAAGACCGATCCGCGACCCATCGTGGACAAGCACTCCACCGGCGGCGTCGGCGACAAGGTTTCGCTTCCGCTCGCGCCGCTGCTGGCGTGCCTCGGCTTCCGGGTGCCAATGATTTCCGGGCGCGGCCTCGGCATCACCGGCGGCACGCTGGACAAGCTGGAGTCTGTGCCCGGCCTGACCACGCAGCTTGGCCCGGCGCGGCTCGTGGAGCAGACTCAGAAGATCGGCGTCGCGATGGGCGGCCAGACGGCGAACATGATTCCCGCCGACAAACTGCTTTACGCGCTGCGCGATGTGACCGCCACGGTGCCGAGCATCCCGCTCATCACCGCGAGCATTCTTTCCAAGAAACTCGCCGAGGGGCTTGACGCGCTCATCATGGACGTGAAGTTCGGCTCCGCTGCCTTCATGCCCTCGCGCGACGAGGCCCGCGACCTCGCGTGGTCCATCGTCAGCCTCGCCATCGAGTGCGGCGTCATGACCCGCGCGCTGCTCGTGGACATGAGCACACCGCACGGCCGCGCCGCCGGCAACTGGCTCGAAGTGAAGGAAGCCGTGCAATGTCTCGAAGGCAAAGGCCCGGTTGATCTGCAAACTCTCGTCATCGAGTGCGCCGCCTCGTTGCTCGTGCAGACGGACAAGTCGCCCGGCATGGAACCGGCCCGGCAGACGGCGTTGGACTGCCTTGCGTCCGGCGCACCGCGTCGCAAGTGGGATGAACTCATCGTCGCCCAAGGCGCGGACCTCGACGCCTTCCGCGCCAAGCTCCAGCAAGACCACACCGCGCCGGTGGTGCTCGATTGCGTCGCCAGTGAGGAGGGCTTCGTCACGCACTGCGACGCGCGCATGGTCGGCGAGATCGTGCGCGACTTGGGCGGCGGGCGGATGACGAAGGCCTCGGTGATCCAGCCGGACGTGGGCATTGATGCGCTGGCAAAGCCGGGCGAGGAATTGCGGCGCGGTGCCGTGCTCGCGCGAATTCACGCCGGCAGCTCCGAGCAGGCCGCCGCCGCGTGCGAGCGGTTGAGGACGGCGTTCATCTTCTCGCCGAGGCCGCCACCCGGTCATCCGCTCATTGTGGATTCGCTGTGAGGCCCAGGCCGGAGCGACGCGCTCCGCTTCAATTACTTCCCCAGCCAGTTCGGCAGCCACGTCGTCAACGGCGGGAAGTAGGTGATGAGCAGCACCCCGACCACGAGCACGCCCTGCATGGGCAGCACGGCGCGGGAGACTTCCATCACGGGCTTTTTGAAGCGGTAGGAGGCGAGGAAGATGTTGATGCCGACGGTGGGCATGAGCAGGCCCAGCTCCATGTTCGCCAGGAAGATGATGCCGAGATGCAGCGGATCAAGGCCATAAGCGGAGCCAAGCGGCACGAGCAACGGCACGACAACGACGATGGCGGAGAACGTGTCCATGAAACAGCCGACGAGCAGCAGCAGGACGTTCAGGACGAGGAGGAACAGGAGCTTCGAGTGGATCGCGCCGGTCACCCAGGCGACGGCCTTGTCGGGAATCTGCGCGTCCACGAGGTAGTTCGTCAGGCCCAGTGCGACGCCGAGGATCATCAGCACGCCGCCGACGAGCAGGCCGCACTCGGTCAGGACACGCGGGATGTCGGTGGTGAGCTTGAGATCGCGATGAATGAAGGTCGTGCAGATGAAAACATAGAGGGCGGTGACCGCCGCCGCCTCGACCGGTGTCGCGAAGCCGCCGAAGAGCGCCACCAGCGCCACCAGCGGCACGGCCAGCTCCCACTTCGCCTCCCACAGCGCCGTCCGCGCCCCGGCGCCGCTGAACCCGGGCCGGTCGCTCGCGTCCTTCGGTCCACGGCTCACACCCCACCACGCGGTCAGGCCCACGAGCAGCAGGCCGGGCAGCAGGCCGGCGAGGAACATCTTCTCGATCGTCACGCCCGCCGCCTGCGCCTTCGAGCCGGCGATGATGGCGTAGAGGATCAGCGGCAGCGACGGCGGGAAGAGCAAGCCCAGCGCCCCGGAGCCGGTGAGCAAGCCGAGGGCGTTGCGCTCCGAGTAGCGCGCCGCGAGCATGACCGGCATGAGCAGGCCGCCCAGCGCGAGGATGGTCACGCCGCTGGCGCCGGTGAACGAGGTGAAGAACGCGCAGACCAGCGCCGTGACGATGGCCGGGCCGCCCCGGAACGAGCCGAACAGCGCCTGGAACACACCGACGAGCCGCCTCGACGCGCCGCCTTCCGCGAGGAGGTAGCCGGCGAGCGTGAAGAGCGGAATGGTTGGCAAGGTGGCGTTGGTCACGAGCCGGTAGTGGTCAAGCGGGATGGAGGCGATGGGCAAATCCTCGCCCCAAAACAGAATCATCGCCGTGCCACCGAGCGTGACAAAGATGGGCGCCCCCAGGACGGTCGCGGCGAGCAGCATCGCGATGGCCGGCCACACGAGTTTGGCGGGGTCGGTGGGCGGATGTGTGGCCAGCCACACGAGCGCGCCGCTGGCGAAGAAGACGACGGCGCGGCCCCACCATTTCTGCGAGGAGTTCCGCAGCAGCCGCCACGTCACGAGCGCGAAGCCGATGGGCGTGATGGTTTGAATCCACCAGATGGGCAGCGTGCCGACGAGGAAGTTGCCGCTCTCGCGTTCGGTCTTCACGAACTCGATGCTGGCGGCAGTCAGGAACAACGCAACCGTCGTGGCGATTGTCCCGCTGAAGAGTGCGGCGAAGAGTTTGCCTTTCTCCGGCAGAATCGTCGGCAGCGCGGACATCGCGAGCAGCCGGCTGTCGCGCGCGGCAAGCGCGCCGCCGAGCATCCCGATGATGAGGGTGAAGTGCTGGACGATGGCGGTCGCGCCGGGAATGCCGGCGGAGAAGGCCTTGCGCAGGAAAGCTTCCAGCAGCGGCAGAACCATCAAGGCCACGAGAACCGCGCTGAGCAGGAGGTTTTCGCCCTGGCGCAGCCACGCGCGAAAACCCGTGATCGGAGCAGCGGGAGTTTCAGCGCTGACGGAAAGCGGGTTCATTTCCCACTCTTGGCGCGATACTCCTTCACGAGCTTCACGACCTCGTCGAACATCTCGGCGGGGACCATGTCGCCGCGGACTTTCGGGTAGGCCTCCTCCATGAAGCGCACCCAGTCGGCGATGTCCTCGGGTGTGGGCTTGGTGACTTTCAGGCCGCGTTTCACCATGGCGGCGACGGCCTCGTCGCTTTCCTTGCGGCCCTGCGCGCGGACTTGTTTGCCGGCCTCGGTGGCGGCCTGCAGGAGCGCGGCGCGCTTGTCGGCGGGAGTCGCGTCCCAGGACTTCTTGGACACGATGGTCGCGCCGACGAGGGGAACCCAATTCAGCTCGAGCATATACGGCGCGGGACCGTAGAACTGCCCGGCCAGCGCGTAAATGGGCACGCTGGGCACCATGTCGAAGAGGCCGGTCTGGAGGCCGGGGAGCACATCGGTCTGCTCGGCGGGCACGGCGTTGACGCGCACGGCCTTCATCACCTCGGCGGAGCGTTGGTCGCCGGCCCAGACGAAGACCTTCATCTTGCGATAGTCGTCAATGCGCCGGCCCGGTTGCTTGGAAAAGAAGCGCACCCAGCCGAGGTCGCCCCACAGGAGAACCTCGAAGCCCTTGTCGCGGAATTTTTTCTCCAAGCCGGGCCGAAGCTTCTCGAAGACATACTCGAACTCGTCGAGCGACTGGAACATCATCGGCATGAGCTGGAGCGCGCGGACGGAATCCTCGATTTGTGACAGGCCGGGGACTGAAAGCATCGCGGCCTGAATCTGCCCGACGCGCATCCGGCGCACCATGTCGGCCTCGCCGCCCATCGTGCCGTCGGTGTAGATGGTGAGCTGGACCTGGTCGCCGGTGGATTTCCGCCAAGACTCGCCCATCTGCTGGAGGGTCTTGTGCAGGGAGGTGTCCTTCGGCGCGAGCGTGGCGAGACGGATTTTGACGGGCGCGGCGGCGGAGACGGCAAACGCGCTGAACATGAGCGCGCCCATGACTGCGACGCTCTTGATCGTAATCCTCTCCGAGCGGGGAACAAGATCAAGAGCGAGCGAAAATCTATGCTTCATTTCGGTTTCGGTGTTTCCGGCGGCAGCGCCGGCAATATCAAATCATCCATCCGTCCGAGCAGCCAATTGGCGCGTCGCTGCATGATCGTGTTCAACAGCCGCCATTCGGGACGGGTGTCCACTTTAACGGCCAGCGCGCTTTCGAGCAACGCTTTGAACTCGGCGGCGTTCTGCTGTTTCACCGCGACGCTCTCCGCGAGCGCGACGAACGGCCCGGCCTGGTTCCCACCGCTCAACTCCACGGCGCGCGCGAAGTGCCGCCGCGCCTTCGCCACCGCGTCCGGTCCCGCGCCCGGTCGCGCCAGCTCGAAGGTGATGAGGAACGAGTGAATCGCGCCGTGGTCGAATGCCTCGTCCAGCGCCAGCGCGCGGTCAATCAGCGCCGCCGCCAGCGGCAGATCGGCGATGGCGTCGGGGCTGTCCTTCGCGAGCGAGATGCTCGCGGCCCACGACGCGGCGGTCCAGTAGAGCAGCGGCCCGTCGGCCTTCTTTGTGACACGAACGGCGGCGGCGGGATTGGCCCGCAGGCGTTTCTCGAAGTTCGGATGCTTCACCTCCAGCCCGCGCAGGCCGTAGTTTCGTGCGCGACGGTAGAGGCGCAGCGCGCGGGTGTGGCCGGCGTTTGCGGCGGCAAGATCCTTGTCCACCAGCTCGTCGGCGGATTGTTGCGCGAAGGCGTAGGCGTATTGCGTGAAGCCGCTGGCCAGCGCCAGGAGCAGCTCGCGGTGGTGCGGCGATTCAACCAGCAGCGACTCCATGAGCTTGAGGCTGAACGGCGCGGCGTCGCGGATAAGCTCGGGGTCGTCGTCCGTGGCGAAGCTGCCGCCGCCGTTGGAAAGCGCGTCGCCGAGCTGGTTGATGGCGAGCCGCTTGACCGAGCAGCCGGTGTTCATCGCCACCAAACCGAGCAAAGCCATCAGCGCGACGCATCGCGAAATGCGCGACGCGCGCCGTGCAAACTGCCAGTGATGGAGAAGCCGCTTCATCCGCAAGCTGCCGGAAAACAGAGCGCGTTTTTACACGCGCTCCGGAGGCGAGGCAAAGCAAATTGGCTCGGCTTCGTCGGCTTCGTGCTTTCCGCTGCGCGCATCTTGCCCTACAACCGCCCGCCATGACTTTGCGAGAACAGCAGCGCGCCCTGACCACTGCCACGCAGGCCGCCCGCGCCGCCGGGAAGTTGATGCGACAGAACCTCGGCCGCACGAAACGCGTCAACGAGGCCACGCAGCACGACATCAAGCTGGAGCTGGACGTGTGCTGCCAAAAGCTCATCGAGCGCACACTGCGGAAGGCGTTTCCCGCGATCGCGATTCTCGGCGAGGAAGGCATCCTCGGCGATCCAGCGGCGGCGTTGCGCTGGGTCGTGGACCCGATTGATGGGACGGTGAATTTCACCTACGGCATCCCGCACGCCTGCGTCTCCATCGCGCTTCAAATGCGCGATGACCAGTCGCCGCACGCGGGCGACCCATTGCGCGGCTACACGACGCTCGTGGGTGTGGTGTATGACCCGTTCCTCGACGAACTGTGGACGGCCATGCGTGGCGGGTCAGCGCGCTTGAATGGAAAAGTGATTCACGTGAGCAACCGCGCGCGGCTCAACGAAGCCATCGTCGCGATGGGCTTTGCCAAATACACGCGGACGCTCGCGCTCATGCTGCCGGTGTTCAACCGGCTCGTGCATCGCGTGCGCAAGGTCCGGCTGCTCGGCGCGGCGGCGCTCTCGATGACGTGGACAGCGAACGGGCGGCTCGACGCTTACATCGAGAACGGCGTGCGGCTCTGGGACGTGGCGGCGGGCGGCTTGATCGTCGAGTGCGCGGGCGGAGAGTTTTGGTGGCAGCCGGTCGAGGGCGATTACGCCGTGGAGATTTGCGTCAGCAACGGGAAGCTGCGAAGGAAATTGGAGGCTGCCTCAGCGGGCGGCTAGCGCTTCGCCAGCGCGTCCTCGATGATCTTCGCCACCTTCTTCGCGAGAAATTCGTAGCCTTCCTTCTTGAAGTGGACGTTCGCAGGGAGCTGCACGTCCGCGAGCTTGGGCAGCGTGTAGGCGTAGAGGTCGTTGGTGGGAATCTTGTTTTCGTCCATGACCTTCTTTGCGACGGCGTTGTAGGCCTGCACGTCGCTGTCCTTGCGTGGCGGATTGAGCCGGGCGTCGGGCACGGGCGTGGTGGCGCACCAGATGAGCTTCGCGTTGGTCTGCTTCAACTGTTTCACCAGCTCGCGGAGGTTCTTCTCGTAGTCCTCAAGGCTGACCTGCGCCTTGCCCGTCTCCATGGACTTCAAGTCGTGCAGGCCCCAGTTGAAGTGGATGACATCCCACTGGTTCGTGCCGAGCCATTTGGCGAGCTTGGCGGTGCCGTTGGTGGTCGGGCCACCGTTCTCCAAAATGCGATGAACATTGGCTTTTCCCTTGAGCAGCTCGCGCACGGGCACGGTGTAGCCGATGGAGATGCTGTCGCCGATGAGCAGCACGCGCGGCAGGCCGAGCTGGTCGGTGATGGGTTCCATCGCCGGGTCTTTCTTCGCGGCTTTGGGCTTGGTGGCCTTGGGCGTGGCGGTTTGCGCGACGGCGGCGGACACGCCGACGATCAAGGCGAGGAGAGCAAGAGGGAGTTTCATTTGGCGCGGATACAAATCAACGGGTGCGCAGCGTGGCAAATGTGTCTTTGGGACACCAGCCTCCTTTGCGTCGCGGCAGTCCGCCACGCATTGAGGTTCAATGTTGGCCCCGGCTGATGCGTCAACTGGCCCAATGCAACCGCCCCGTCCAAGCGTGCCCCTGACGCGCTGGCTCCTGCTCGGCCTTCTGGCCGCCAGTGTCAGCGCGTTCGCCGCCGAGCCGTTGCACCGGCAGGTGGACCAGCTCATCGCCGCGAAGGCCGCCGGCAAGCCCTTCGCCGCGCCGGCCACAGACGCGGAATTTCTCCGCCGCGCGTATCTGGATTTCAGCGGGACAATTCCCACGGCTGACGAGGTCAGGAAATTTCTCGCGGACAAATCGGCAGACAAACGCCTGCACCTCATCGAGCGGCTCTTGGCGTCGCCGAAGTTTCCCGAGCGCCTGGCCGAGGCGTTCAACATCCAGCTCATGGAGCGCAATGGCGACAACGCCGAGTGGCGCAAGTATCTCGCCGACTCCTTCCGCGCGAACAAGCCGTGGGACCAGCTTGTGCGCGAAATCATCAGCCCCGACTTCAAGGACGAGAAACTGCGCGGCGCGGGCTGGTTCATCACGCGCCGCCTCGACAAGGTCGGCCAGCAGGACACCGATTACCCCGGCCTCACGCGCGACATGGGCCGACTGTTCCTTGGCTTGGACCTGCAATGCTGCCAGTGCCACAAGCATCTCACGGTGAAAGATTACAAGCAGGTGGATTTCAACGGCCTCTTCTTCCCGATTCAAAACCTCAAGATGCAGGCCGCCGCCGGTGATTACAAAACCGCCTGGGTGCAGGAAGGCCTCGTCACGAACAAATACGAGTTCGTCTCCGTGTTGAGCAGCGTGAAAGGCTCGACCGGCCCGCGCGTGCCGCTCGGAGCCGAGGTGGAAATCCCAGCGTTCACGACGAAGGAAGAACTCTGGGCCGTGCCGCCTGACCCGAAGACGCGCAAGTCCGGCGTGCCCAAGTTCAGTCCGCTCAAGGAACTCGCCACGCGGCTCGCGGCGGCGGACAATCCGCAGTTCGCGCGCAACCTTGCCAACCGCGTCTGGTGGCAGCTCATGGGCCGCGGCCTTGTCGAGCCGCTGGACTTGCAGCACTCGGAGAATCCGGCGTCGCACCCGGAGCTGTTCGAGTTGCTCGCGAAGGAACTCACCGAGCACAAGTTCGATGTCCAGTGGCTCGTCCGCGAGCTGGCGCTGACGCAGACTTATGCGCGTTCCAGCATGCTGCCCACGAGCGCGGACCAAGTGCCAGAGCAGCTTTTCCTCGCGGCGAAGGAGCGCCCGCTCTCCGCCGAGCAGCTCGCGCGCTCCTTCTTGCTCGCGACCGGCGAGCACGAGCGCGTCGTCGAAGGCAAGGGCTGGGCCGAGGGCGACAAGAAAAAGACGCTGAAGGATTTTGAAAAAGCCTTTCTCGCCGCGTTCGCGAACGATGCGAAGGAGCCGGAGCTCGTCGTCAGCCCCACGCTCAAGGCCGCGCTCTTCCTCCGCAACAACGACCAGATTCTCTGGGCGCTCCAGCCGCGTCCCGGCAACCTCGTCGCCCGCCTCAGCGCGATGAAGGAGCCAGCGAAGATTGCTGATGAACTCTTCCACACCATCCTGAGCCGCCCGCCCGCGCCGGAGGAAACGGCCACGGTGGAGAAGTATCTCACCAAGCACACCGCCGACCGCGAGAAGGCGCTCGGTCACTTCGCGTGGGCGATGCTGTCGAGCATGGAGTTTTTCACGAATCACTGATGAGAACTGGCCACGAAAGAGCGCAGAGAGAAGAGCCAGCACTGGAAGGTGCGGCGAGGCCTCTCATTAGCACCCGGCTTCAGCCGGGTGTGTCGCACGTGGTGGACAGGGAAACCGTTTCAACGGTTTCCAGTTGATGGTCAATTGAGTATCCATGCGCCATGACCATCGAATACGAGGTCGTCAAAGATGACATTACGGCCTTCAACCAATACCACTTGCGTCACTCGCCGACGGCACGACGGCAATATCTGCGTGCTTGGTTGCGGCCACCGGCCATCTGGCTCGGGGTGTTCGTTCTCATCTGGTGGTCCGCTGACAGCCAGAAGGGAACGCCGTTTCAGACGTTCTGTGACTTGCTGCCGCTGTTGTTTTTCATTCCGTTCTATCTCGTTTACTACCCCTATGTCCACCGGCGCACCATCCAACGAACCATTGATGGCATGACGAGCGAAGGAAAGAATCGTGGGCTTCTCGGACACCATCGGCTGACCTTGGCATCCGAGGGCGTCACCGAAGCCTCGGAGGTCAGCCAATCTACGACGGCTTGGGCTGGCGTCGAACAGATTGCCGCGTCCGATACACACGCGTTCATTTACACCAGTTCCTTGGCCGCCATCACGGTTCCGCGTCGCGCTTTTCCGGGCGTGGCCGAGTTCAACGCCTTCGTCCAAGCTATGACCGATTACCGCGCCAAAGCCACGCCGCCACCACTGACATGAGTTCCCCCCTTTGCAAACCTTGGGAGCACGCCGCCTCCCGACGACATTTTCTCGGCGCTTCCGCTGGTGCGCTGGCGTTCGGCGCGTTGGGCGGACTCATCTCGCCGCAAGCCGCCGAGGCGCTGCGCAAGAAGGAGAAGCAGGTGCTCTTCGTCTGGCTCGACGGCGGCATCAGCCAGCTTGAGAGCTGGGATCCGAAGCCCAACACCGAGTTCGGCGGGCCGTTCCGCACCATCAAGACCACCGTTCCCGGCACGCACTTCTCCGAGTTGATGCCGCAGTGCGCGAAGCAGGCGCATCGTCTCTGCGTCGTGCGGAACATCGCCACCAAGGACAACGCCCATTCCTCCGGCGTCGCACGCATCCAGCGCGGCGATCCGAAGAATCGCGGCGTCCCCTACCCTTTCTTCGGCTCGTCCATCGCGAAGCTCATGGGGCCGACCGCCACCAGGCTCCCTGCCTACGTTTGGGTCAAGCCCGGCAGTGGCGGCTTCAAGGCGGAGGACGCCGGTTTCCTCGGCCCGAAATACGGCTCGCTCGCGTTCGGCGATGGCAAGCCGCCGGAGGATTTGCTTCGCCACGTTTCGCTCACGCCCGAGGAGGACGACGAGCGCAACGAGCTGCGCGAAATCTTCAACCGCCGCTACGCCGCGCAGCGCCGCCCCGCTTACACCGAGGCGAGCAGCTACGTCTTCGACAGCGCACGCGAGTTGATGAAGCGCGCGAACATTTTCGACACCACCCAGCTCCCGGCCAAGGAACTCGACCGTTACGGCCGCACGGAATTTGGCCAGCACATGCTCGTCGCGCGCAATATGCTCGAAGCAGGCGTGCGCTTCGTGAAGGTCACGAGCTACGGCTGGGACACGCACGGCGACAACTTCAACGCGAGCGCCTCGCTCGTGCCGAAGTTCGACCGCGCCTTCGCTTCGATCATTGAAGACCTGGCCGCAAGCGGTTTGCTCGAAACCACGCTCGTCATCGCGATGAGCGAGTTCGGCCGCACACCGCGCATCAACGGCCATGTGGGGCGCGACCACTGGCCCGAGGCGTGGAGCATCGCGATGGCCGGCTGCGGCGTGAAGGCCGGCGCGGTCGTCGGCGCGACCAACGACAAGGGCACCGACGTGAAGGACGCGGGCCACGACATCGGCGCGGTGTTCCACACGTGGTTCAGCGCGCTGGGCATCAACTCGAAGAAAGTGGAATACAACAACAACGGCCAGCCGCTGCCGCTCGCCCACGAGGACATGCAAGCCATCAAGGAGGCCTTGGTATGAGCGACCCCAAGCCCGCCGACAAATTTCTCCCGCCGAAGGAGCTCAAGGCGTTTCAAAACGACCGCCAGCTCTGCGTCGCGCGCTTCAGCCCGTGCGGCAAGTTCCTCGCCGCCGGTGCGATGGAGGGCTCCGTGCGCCGCTGGAGCGTCGTCGAGAAACCGAAGCCCGTCGCCGAGGAAGTCCTGCCCGACGAGCCGAAGAAAAAGCCCGCGCCCAAGAACGCCAAGAAGGTCGAGGAGTCGCCGGTCGAACTCGTTCCGCAGCCGCATCTCACCGGCTTCAACGGCTGGGTGCAGACCATCGCCTTCCACCCGAAGGACAAAGTCCTCTACGCCGCCGACACTTGGGGCAAGCTCACTGCCACGGCTTACGAAGGCGACGCGCCCAAGCCGCTTTGGGAGAATGCCGCCGCGCATGACGGCTGGATTCGCAAGCTCGCCGTCTCGCCTGACGGCCAGCATCTCGCGACGTGTGGACGCGACCAGTTCATCCGCGTCTGGACCACGGCGGGCAAGCTCGTCGCCGAGCATCGCAACGTGGACGACGTCTTCGCCGTGGCCTTCGCACCCGAGGGCAAGGTCGTCGCGTTCGGCGATGAGAAGGGCAAAGTGAAGACGTGGGACTTCGGCACGAAGCAGGTCGTGCGCGAGTTCGACGCCTCGGTTTTCCACAAGCTCTCGCGGCTGCAAGACGTGGCCGGGCTGCGGATGCTGGCTTTCGTTGAAGGCGGCAAGTCGCTCATCGTGGGTGGCTGCGAGCCGGAAGGAGGCGGCTTCCTCGAAGGCGTGCCGGTGCTCGTGAAGTTCGACACCGCGACTGGCAAGCAGCAGACCGAGTGGAAGTTTGGCGCGGCGAAGGACGGCTTCGTGCTAGACCTCGCGGCCCATCCCGCCGGCTTCCTCATCGTCGTGACGAGCGGCCAGCCCGGCAGCGGGAAGATCATGTTCCTGCGCCCCGGCGACAAGGAGCCGTTCTTCACGCACACGAACGTGGCGAACGTCCACTCCGTCACGTTGCACCCGGACAACAAACGCTTCGCCGTCGCCGCGATGAACAAAGCGAGCAACGGCAACGGCCGCCCCAAGACCGCCGACGGCTCCTACCCGAGCAACACCTCGCCGGTGCATCTGTTTGAGATTCCAGCTTGAAGGCAAATTCTCAGCGACTTGGAGCCTGAGTGGGGGCAGTCTTGCAGAGCGGTCGGTATTCAAGGCGTGCCCCAGCGTCAGAATACGCAGCTTGCATACTTCAGCGGACGGCGTAGAATGACGATAACAATCCACTGATGAAGTCCTACTACGTCGCCAAAAGCACGACCTCCGGCTTCATCGGCACGTTCACCAGCGACCAAATCGAATCGTCGCTAAAGTCGGGCGTGATAAAACCTGACTACCTCGCCACGGAGAACTCGGGCCTTTCCTATAGCCAGTTGGTGGAGTCTGGCGTTGCGATATGGATGCCTGTTTCGCAGCTTCAAAGCATGGCTGGCGAATGCGTGCTACGCTCGGAACATCAATCACCTGCGGGGTCACGTTGGCCCAAGCTGGCAATCATCGTGACCTGGACGGCAATCGGACCATTCGCTGGAGCAATTATCGGGTTTTACGTAAGCCTCGCATTTATCCGATCGGAGGCCAACTTCATGGGGGTTGGCAGTTTTGTGTGTGCCATTTTCGGGGCCATCTTGGGTCTGCCTTTGGGCGCGGCGATTGGTGTCCTCATTTGTGTGTTCAGAGGCAAACACTGACCACAGGTCCACAACATGAACGAGTCGCCACCGCCTCCACCGGAATGCCAGCCGAAGTCCGAAGCTGCTCGTAACTCAGGAGTTTTCTGGAAATTGGTCGGAGCGGTGATTAGTGCGGCCGGATTGGTAGCCGCTGCGCGAGGTCATGGTGTTTCTGACCTTCCATTTGAATGGTTGAAACAGTTCGTCCCAGTGCTCCTAATCTCCATCGGACTCGTAGGGGCAAACGTGGGCGCACTGATTGGCTTACTGGTTTTTCGCTTCCGACAAAAACGCGATCCGAATTCGATTCTCAACAACTCCGCTGCCAGTTCGCTTCCGCCACAAGCGGGAGGCGACGCGTTTGCAAAGCGGCTTTTATGGAGTCTCCTTGGGCTCAACGCAGTGATAACACTAGGTGGTCTGATCGGAGGGTTGGTCGGGTGTGCTTATGTCGCTTCGTCAACATCTACGCGAAGTGGCGATGCATGGGGCCGATGACACCGCTTATTCTACCGTTCCTATTGTTGCTTCGCCTCTTCCAACTTGCGCTGTTCGCAACTGCGGGTGCCCTAATCGCCGCTCTGGTTAGGTCACTCTATTTCATTCTCTTTCGTTTGCGCTGAACTGAACTGACTACGCATCCCGGTGCGTCGGCTGCGGCTTGCGGGGCGGAAGTGGTCGAGGTGCTTCAAGCGATGGAAACAAGCTCGCTGTTGACGGCGGCTCTGCCCCAACGGGGCAGCGGAATACAGCCCAGGGTTGCGCGCAGCGCTACCCTGGGAACTTGGTCCCCGAATGTTATCTGCCCTGAAGGGGCAGCGGAACCGTTGCCTTTCCCGCGCGGCCAGTGCCCCTTCAGGGCACATGGTTTTCGGTGGCCTGACCCAGGGTAGGCTTCGCTGCGCTTCGCCAACCCTGAGCTGTATTCCGTCACCCCGTTGGGGTGCAAGTTTTGCCGCGCATCTACGCATCTCGATGCGTCGGCTGCGGCTTGCCGGGGCGGAAGTGTTCGAGATGTTCGAGGCGGAGGAAGAGCTGCGGGTGTTGCTTGCCGACTTCGGTCAGCGCGGCGTTGAGCGCGGCGTTGAGCGTGTCGGGCGAGCCTTCGGCGCGGCAGTTGATGATGAGCTTGCCGGCGTCCAGCCAGTCGGTGAGTTCCTGCGACAGCTCGGGCACGAAGTCGTTCCGCACGAGGTTGATGACGGCGAGGTCGCCGAGGCCCGCGTCTTCCGGTTCCAAGGTCATTTTCAAGTGCGCGACTTCCGCCTTCGCTTCCGCCAGCAGGCGGCGCAGCGCGTCGGCGAGGTCGCGGACGACTTGGTTGCCGTCGAAGCCCTTCTGGTTCGAGAGCGTGACCGTGGCGTTGAGCCAGCCGAGCAGCGCTTCACCTTCGGCGTAAATGTCGTAGTCCACCTGCATCGCCACACGCGCGACTTGCTCGGAGGCGGTGATTTGGCTGAACCAGTCGTCGAGGCCCGCGCCGGTGCGCGCGGAGACGGCGAGGATTTTCGCCTTCGGGAATTCGTCCGCTAGGCGCAGGCGGAGGCGATCAAGTTGCGCGGCGTCGAGGAGTTCTCGCTTGTTGATGACAATGAGGTCGGCCTCCTCAAGCTGCTTGCGGTAGATGTAGAGCACCTTCTCGGAGAACTGCCCGCCGGGCGCGAGGCCGAGCACGCGTTGGGCGCGGATGGGGTCCACGAGCACGCTGAGGGGGGCGATGAGGAACTGGTCGCCATACATCCGGCGCAGCGGGTAGGTGACGGTGGCGACGAGGTCGGTGCAACTGCCGACCGGCTCGGCGATGAAGACATCGGGCGTGGCGTCGGCCTTGAGCTTGTTCGCCGCGTCCACGAGCGAGTTGAAGCGGCAGCAGAAACAGCCGCCGGG
>CAYZJP010000009.1:0-26192 GCA_964478755.1 uncultured Klebsiella sp. | reverse complement strand
GTGGCGAGCCGGATGCGGTAGCGTTGCGTGGTTAGGCGCTCGGCGAGCTTGGGGACGGCGGGTGTCTTGCCGTCAACGAGGAAGCCCCCGAGCATCAAGTAGCGTGCTTTGGACATGGTCGGAAGTTTTTCAGTTCTTAGTTTTCAGTTTCAAGTTGGGAAGCTTTGAAGAGTTCGGTTCGTGCCAGCACTGAATGCTGAAAACTTGAAACTGCAAACTTCATGACCCCTCCGCCATTTCCTTCTCCAAAATCTTGTCAATCGTCTTGTCCAGCAGCTTCACGTAGCCCTGCACATCGAGGCAGCGGCCTTCGGGCGTGCCGGTGGCGGCGTAGAGCCAGCCGTGGCCGTGCGGGTTTTTTTTCACGGTCGTGATCTTGGTCTTCGGCAGCGGGTTCGCGCCGAGGAATTCACCGTCCACGATGCCATAGACATCCGAGATGGCCTTGAAGCCCTCGACCCAGCCGACGACCTGTCCGCACGCGACCTTCGTGCCGGGTTCGACTTCCCAGCCGGCCTCGACCATCTCGCCGAGCATCCGCGTGGCGAACTTGGTGATGCCCACGCGCCACGAGCCGTCCGCCTGCCGCGCCGCCCACGCGTGCGACGGGCTGTAAAGCGTGTCGAGCGGCAACTGCGCGGAGAAGCGCGAACGTTTGTAGGCCAGAAATTTCGGCTGGGCGTGGCTCATGTTGTGCGTGGAAACGAAACCAAAGAAAGGCTCGAAATGGAAGCGGGCAGATGGTTTAGTTGGGCCATGCAGACCAAAGGCGAACTACCGATGAAGGTCGTCGGACGCAAGGGCAAGGCCAAAGTGAACTTGGACACGGCCAATGGGTTTCTGAAGCTGATGCGCAACTTGCGTGGCAGCCGTCCCTTTATTCCAAAGGGAGTTCACCGCTTCAAAACTTTTGAAGAAGCTGACGCATGGACGATGCAAATGATCACGCGCCGTTAGAACCCCGGTTGCCAGACACGGACGACCTGGTGTTTCTCTGCCGGCGGTTGAACGAGGCGGGCGCAAAATACCTGGTCGTCGGGGGGTTCGCCATCATCCAACACGGATTTGCCCGCGCGACGGAGGATGTGGACCTGCTGATCGACGTGTCGCCGGAAAATGTTGCGCGGGTGCAGACGGCCATGATGGCGCTGCCAGACGGCGCGGTGCGGGAAGTCAGCGCGGACGACTTCCGGGAATGCCTTGTGGTGAGAGTGGCCGACGAGTTCGTCGTGGACCTCATGCGGCAGGCCTGCGGCATTGAGTATGCGGAGGCAAGTCGGGATGTGGCGGTGATGAGCGTGCAGGAGGTGCCGATTCCGTTCGCCAGCCCAAGATTGCTGCTGCGGATGAAACAAACCTATCGTTCCAAGGACGAGCCTGACCGGGCATTCTTGCAGACTTTGCTAGGACGAGAGCCGTCGTAAGTCAAAGCCTCCCAGCAAAGCTGGCAAGCGCCTTGGCAAACTTCTCCGGGGCGAAGTCGGGACGGGATTGGGCGAGGGCGAAGAGTTCTTTCAAGTCGGCCTCAAGTTTGGCGAGCGCGGGCTTGTCCAGCGGGGCGGTGAGGCGATCCAAGGCGAGGACGAGGCGCTCGGCGCGGCGGGCGTGGGTGAGTTGCGGGACTTTTGCGTCAGCGAATTCAGTGTGAGTCCTCGCGAGGCGCTGGAGGGCTTGGCGCGTGAGGTCGTGGCTCCACTCCAGTTCAGCGGCGCGGCGGGCGAGGGTGTCGGCGGCGGAGTGGGCTTGCGTGGCGTTGGCGGCGGATTTGAGCGCGGGCAGCGCGGAGTCGAGGCCGTCAAGTTTTTGCAGGAGCCAGAGAGTGCCGGCCCACGGAGCGGTGAGCTTCTCGCCGGGAGTTTTCTCGCGGTTGATTTGCGCGCTCATCTCGCGGAGCGCGACGGCCTGGCCGACGAGCCAGGCTTGCGGGCCGTGCCAGTCGCCCTTTTCGCGCCAGTGCTTCGGCTGGGAAACGGCCTGACCGTCCAGTTCGAAGATGAGTTCTGGATGGCCGGCGGCGAGCAGGGCGGGTTCAACGGTCTGGTGGCAGGCAACGCAACTGTTCGCGCGGACGTAGAGGTGCTTGAGGTCGCGCAGGCCGGCGAGCACGCGGTCGCGGTGGCTGAAGTCGGACCGCGTGTGCGAGCGGATCCATGGCTCGGCTGGTCCGTGGCAGCTTTCGCAGGAGACACCTTCGGTCGGCTTGGTGATCTCGGCGAGGAACGCGGACTTCGGCACGTCGTTGAAGGGCGCGTGGCAGGCCGTGCAGCGGGAGCTGGTGGTGGCTTCGGGGATTTTGAGCGCGGCGGCAATTTGGGCGGAGCGGGCGTTGACGAGCGTGTTGTAGGTGCGCGAGTGGATGTCCTGTTGTTGCCAGATGGAGTTTTGCCGGCGCAGTTCGCCCGCGCCGCCGTGGCATAACGAGGTGGCGCAGCTCGGGGAGCCGGCGAAACGCACGGGCGGTTCAGCGGCCTGGGGCGACGCGGCGGCGAGCAGGGTGGCCAGCAGGAGCGTGGCTCGCGCGGGGCGCGACAGGAGGCGTTTCATTCCCGGAGCAGCGTGACGCATTGGTTGGCGGGCGGAGTTTCCTATTCGCGCGGAAGCGAAAGCAAGTAAGGATTTGTAAAACGCCTTTACAGAAAAAATCTTGGCAACGGGCGGCGGAAGCGAACAATGGCCGCCGTCAGCGCGAAACACGCGGCCAGTCGAGGGCCGCACGAATCACGGGCATGCAATCCATCATCGAGCACATTCAAGCGGCGCTCGGAGGCAACGCGGGGCTGGCGCTCGGATACTTCCTGCTGGCGGTGCTGTCGAGCCAGTTGGTGCTGATGGCCTACTCGTCCGCCGCCCGTCTCGCGCACGAGCGGCTGCAGCGGCGGCTGGACCGTGAGCGGCTGGAGACGCTGGTGCAGGCGGCGAAGTATCGCTACAAGGAGGCGCAGGAGGTCATCGAAGGCTGGAACGGCTACCGCAAGTTCACCGTCGCGCAGAAGTCCGTCGAGTGCGAGGACGTGCACTCGTTTTACCTCGTGCCGCACGACCGCAAGCCGCTGCCACCCTACAAACCCGGCCAGTATCTCACCTTCAGCCTCGATATTCCGGGCCGCGACAAGCCGGTGGTCCGCTGCTATTCGCTCTCCGACAGCCCGACGCGCTCGGATTTCTATCGTGTGACCATCAAGCGGGAGAAGGCCCCGCCGGACAAACCTGACCTGCCGCCCGGTGTGGCCTCCGGCTTCTTCAGCGACCACGTCAAGGAGGGCGACCTGCTCAACGTGAAGGCGCCGACGGGCCACTTCTTCCTCGACATGACGAAGAACACGCCCATCTGCCTGCTCGCGGGCGGCGTGGGCGTGACGCCGATGTTGAGCATGGCCAAGGCCGTGGCCGAAAGCGGCGCGCGGCGCGAGGTGTGGCTCTTCTTCGGCTGTCGCAGCGGGGGCGAGCACATGCTTCGCGAGGATTTGGTGAAGCTCAAGACGCACGAAAATGTGCGCGTGGTCATCTGCTACAGCCGGCCCGCCAAAACCGAGGTGAAGGGCGAGGATTACCACCACGAGGGTCGCGTCACTGTCGAGCTGCTCAAGGAGATGCTCCCGTCGAGCAACTACGAATTTTTCATGTGCGGCAACGGCGCGTTCATGAAGACGCTCAACGACGGCCTCGAAGCGTGGGGCGTCCCGGAAAAGGACATTCACTACGAAGCCTTCGGTCCGGCGACGGTGAAGAAAAAGGCCGCGCCTGTTGCGGCCGCGGCCGCAGCCGGTCCTGCGTGCAAGATCACCTTCGCCAAGTCCGGCAAGGAGCTGGAGTGGAATCCGGCCCAGACAAACCTCCTCGACTTCGCGCTGGAGAACGGGCTGCGCATCGAGTCCGGCTGCCGCGCGGGCGGCTGCGGCGTGTGCTCCGTCGCCATCAAGTCCGGCAGCGTGGATTACGTGAAGGCACCCGACGCGGCTCCCGAGGGCGGCTCGTGCCTCACTTGTATTTGCCGGCCCAAAGGCGACCTCGTCCTCGACGCCTGACGCCGCATGGACACAGTTCACTTCGTCATCGACAAGCCCGAGCGGTGGGACAGCTCGTTCGATCCGGACATGACCGAGGCGGACGTGAACCGCCTCATGGAGATCCGCCCGTTCAGCGAGATGGACGTGGGCAAATTCTCGAAGCGCACGCCGTTGCGCGGCATCCTCAAGAACGACGCCCGCATCCGGCGCTTCAAAAACGGCGAGATCATTGTGCGCGCGGGCGACTATGGCTCGTCGGCGTTTCTGGTTCTCTCCGGCCACGCGCGCGTCGTGCTGAATCCCGGCCTGCCAGCGTCAATGCTCGGGCGGCGCAAGTCCCAATATAAAACCCTCTTCCAGATTGTCGCCCAGCTCTGGACCAACCCGCGCGACCCAGAAGTCCGCACAGCCGCCGAACTGGAGCAGGACATCGGCGTCACAGCGCGCAAAAGCGGCCGGGGCGCGGGGGTTTTCCTCCAGGACGTGCCACGCATCCTCGACGAGCACAAGACGGCCACAATGTCGCCGGGGGACTTCTTCGGTGAGATCGCGGCGCTCAGCCGCAGCACGCGCACGGCAACCATCTTCGCGGTCGGCGACCAGACGGAGCTGTTGGAAATCCGCTGGCAGGGCCTGCGCGACCTGCTGCGCTTCGACGACCACCTGCGGCATCACATTGACCGCATCTACCGCGAGCGCACGCTGGCCACGCACTTGCGCGAGATTCCCATCTTCAAGCGGCTCAGTGACGAGCAGCTCAAGCGCGTGATCGCGCAGACGCAGTTCGGCACTTACGGTGATTACGACTGGTCCGGCGACTACAAGCGGCTGGCGAAGGACGGCAAGCATTCGCCGGAGAAGGAGACGATCATCGCGCAGGAAGGCGACTATCCGAACGGCGTCGTGCTCATCCGCTCCGGCTTCGCGCGCCTGAGCCAGAAGTTCGGCCACGGCCACCGCACGCTGAACTACCTCGGCGCGGGCTGTGAGTTCGGCCTGCGCGAAATCGCACACAACTGGCGGCAGCGCAACGACGCAGTGCCGTTCCAGCAAACGCTGCGCGTCATCGGCTACACGCACGTCATCGTCGTGCCCACGCCGGTGATGGAGGAAGTGGTCCTGCCCACGGTGCCGGAGCACGAGCTGCCAGCGCCCTTCACCCCCGAGGAGCTGGCCGGCACGGAGGTTTCGGAAACCAAGCGCAAACTGGACGCGGGCGCGAAAATCGGGTCCGAACTCATGGAGTTCCTCACGGAGAACCGCTTCTTCAACGGCAGCTCCACGATGGTCATTGACCTGGAGCGCTGCACGCGCTGCGACGACTGCGTGCGCGCCTGCGCCAGCACCAACGAGGGCAACCCGCGCTTCCTGCGCCACGGCCACATCAGCGGCCGCATCATGGTGGCGAATTCCTGCATGCACTGCGCCGACCCGGTCTGCCTGATTGGCTGCCCCACCGGCGCGATCCACCGCGGCCAGGTCGGCGGCGAAGTGGTGGTGAACCAGGCGACGTGCATTGGCTGCAGCATCTGCGCGAACAACTGTCCCTACGAGGCCATCCGCATGGTCGAGATCCGCGAGGAGGACGGGGCCTTCATGGTGGACAAGGACATGCGCCCCATCGTCAAGGCCACCAAGTGTGACCTGTGCTCCGACCAGATCGGCGGCCCGGCCTGCGAGCGCTCCTGCCCGCACGGCGCGCTCCGCCGCATGGACATGAACAACCTCGACGCGTTCGCGCGCTGGCTGCACCGATGAGAGGATTTCTCCGCCGCCGCCTGCTCTGGGGCAGCCTGCTGATCACGGCGAGCATCACCGTCGCGTCCGTCTATGCCGTCTGGGCCGGCGCGACGACCCGCGCGGCGTATCTCAGCGGCTGGCTGCTCTTTGCGGTGATGGTCGTGCTCACCGGCTACAACTGGTTCAAAAAGATTCCCTATCTGCCGCTGGGCCGCTCGGAAGTCTGGCTGGAATTCCACATCTACGCGGGGCTGTTCACCGGCGTGCTTTTCCTGCTCCACGTGCGGCTGCAATGGCCGACGGGCTGGTTCGAGGGCGTGCTCACCGTGCTCTACGCCGTCGTCATGGTCAGCGGTGTCATCGGCATCATCATCTCGCGCGGCTGGCCCAAGCGCCTCACCGCGCGCGGCGGCGAGGTGCCCTTCGAGCGCATCCCCATCGTGCGCCGCGAGCTCCGCGAGCAGGCCGAGGCGCTGGCGCTGAACTCCGTCGCCGAGGCGAAGTCCGCGACCATCGCGGAGTTTTACTCGCGCCGGCTGCACGGCTTCTTCGCGGGACCGCAGAATTTTTTCTCCCATCTGTTTGAAATCCGCCTGCCACTCAACGCCCTGCTCCACGATCTCGGCGACTTGAACCGCTTCCTCAACGAGTCGGAGCGCAAGGTCACCGAACAACTCGTCACGCTCGTGCGGCAGAAGGACGGCCTCGACTACCAGCGCGCGCTCCAGCTCACGCTGCGGCTCTGGCTCTTCGTCCACATCCCGGTCACTTACAGCCTGATGCTCTGGGCCATCGCGCACATCGTGCTGGTCTATGGCTTCTCCGCCGGCGCACGTTGACGTGAAGGACCAACTGCCATCACCCGATTTCGACCGCAGCCGCTACGAACGGCCCAACCAAGATTGGGAATGCGGCTGGACGTGCGACGGCTGCCCGTGCCGCATCGGCCCCTCGCCCGACGGCAAATGCCGCGCCACCGCCGAGTGCCGGCCCGTGCTGGAGAAAAAAGCGGGCGAGGAGAAGGGCCACTGGCGTTGCACACGCCCGAAGGACCACGGCGGCCCCTGCGCGAACGGCCCTTTGCCCGACGGCAACTGCGCCTGTCCCATTCCCACCTGCCAGCCGCGCCGCTCGCTGCGCAATATGCGCGGACGCCTCTGTGTCGCCGTGACCGCCGTCACCTTCGCCATGCTGCTCGTCGGCTTCTTTGGCCCGTGGCAGTGGCATTTCATCTCGGCGGGACCGGTCTCGTCGCACCACCACGGCGTCGTCTTCTCGCAGATGAAGCACGCCCGGCCCGGTGAGGATGGCTGTGCCGCCTGCCACACCGCCGCGCATGGCGACCTGCGCGAATGGGTGCATGCCGCGTTCCGCGCCCAGCCTGGTCCGCTGGAACCGCACCACCTCCACACCGTGACCGCCGGGGAAATGACGGAGATCGACCATCACTGCCTCGCCTGCCACCCCGGCCACAAGTTTCATCAGCCAAATGTCATCCGCGACCACTCGTGTTCCTCCTGCCACCGCGAGCATCAAGGCCACGGCCGGATTCCCGCGCCGGCGGACACGGAATGTCTCTCCTGCCACGGCAACGCGACCATGATGGAGGCCTCGCGCAAGCGGGGTGAGACGCTGCCGCCCGCCGATTTCAACTTCCGCGAGACCGAGGGCCGCGTGCTCTTCCAAGTGCCGCGCCCCGACCAGGGCTACACGATGGTTTTCAACTCCTTCGCCGGCGACCACCCCGAGTTCCAGGTCCACTCGCAGCATCTCAAGGACACCAACTCGCTCACCTTCAACCACGCGCTCCACCTCTCCGACCTCGTCCTGCGCACGGGCCGGAAACTCGCCTGCGCCGACTGCCACCAGCCCGACTCGGCCGGCGTGCACTTCCAGCCCATCCACTTCGACAAGCACTGTTCGAGCTGTCACGCGCTCCAGTTCGACGCACGCAACCCGCAGATGCGCGTGCCGCACGGCGAGCCTGCCGGCGTCCGCGCCTACCTCCGCAGCCTGCCGACCCAATACGCCGACCTCGCCCGCCGCTCGGGCGCGACCGCGCAGGCCGACACGGAGAAATTTGTCACCGAGCAAATGCGCCAGCTCCGCGAACGCGTCTTCAGCGGCGAGAACCTGGAGCAGCAAATCTTCTTCGCAAGCGACCCCTCGAAACAGCTCGCCGCGGGCGCGGGCGGCGGCGGTGTTTCACCGCGCGCACGCTTCGCGGGTTGCGCCTACTGCCACGACGTGAAGGCCGGCGGAGCGGACGGCTTGCCAGAGATCGCACGCGTCCTCACGCCCGACCGCTGGCTCATCCGCGGCGAGTTCCATCACGCCAAGCACAACATCGTCGGCTGCACGGAATGCCACGCCGCGCAGTTCAGCCGCCGCACTGTGGACATCATCCTTCCCACGAAGCAGAGCTGCACCGAGTGCCACAGTCCCGCCGGCGGCGTCTCGCAAAGCTGCGCCACCTGCCACAGCTACCACACCGTCCGCGGCACCCACGCCTACCAGCACGCCACACGGTGACGAATCCAGCGGCCAAGGAGGCGGAAGCCTCATGGTCGAACAGCCAGGATTGGAAACGGACTTTGTATTTGGTTTCAAGCGTTCGGCAATAGACCTGATGCCACTCGCATTGACTTCTCCGGGTCTTTGCCGGACAAACCTCCCGTGACCAAGACCCAAACTGTGACGTGCGCTTAGACCGAGCCGATTTCGTGGAACGAGCATCCCGCCAAAAGCCCGCGCCCAGTAGGGGACGGCGTGAGGAGTCTCTAACTGGATTCCGCACTCCGCATTTCACATTTCGCATTAGTCAGAGCCTCCTCACGTCGGCAACTACCGGGGAGAACTTGCCTTGACCACCTGGTCTTTCGCCTCTTCTCCGCTGCTCATCCTGCTCGGCGTTGCCGTGTGGGCGGGGGCGGCGTGGCTCTGCTGGCAGAACGCCACGCGGCGCGGCGGCAAGGCGGCGGTGTTCATGGAGTCGCTGCGGCTGGTCATCATGACGCTGCTGGTGTTCACGCTGTTCCGGCCCGAGCTGGTAAGGCGCATCGAGCGCAAGGAGTCGCCGCAAATCGCCGTGCTGCTCGATGCTTCCGGCAGCATGGGCACGCGCGACGTGCGCGGCGGCTCGAATGTGCTGACGCGCGCCGAGTGGCTCGCGGCGCGGCGCGCGACGAACTTTTGGAAGCCGCTGGAAAAATCCGGCAAGGTCATCGTGGAGGATTTCTCCGCGCCGCCCAGTGACACGAATTTCAACGCGCAGGCTGACGCCGGCACGGACCTCAGCGCCGCGCTCGAAGCGTCACTTCAGCGCCACAAAACTCTCCGCGCCGTGCTCGTGCTGACGGACGGCGACTGGAACGCGGGCAAGCCGCCGCTGCTCGCCGCGTCGCGGTTTCGCGAGACGGACACGCCGATTTTCGCCGTGGGCGTGGGCGCGGAGCAGCCGTTGCCCGACTTGATTCTCGAACGTGTGGCCGCGCCGAGCTACGGCCTCATCGGCGAGCAGATTTCCATTCCGTTCCGCATCACGAGCCATTTGCCGCGCGAGGTGAAGACGCAGCTCGTGATTGACGCGGGCGACGACGACGAGGTGAAGAAGGACATCACCATCCCGGCGAGTGGGCAGTTGCAGGACGCCATCGTGTGGTCGCCGCGCAACGTCGGTGAGCAGACCGTTACGTTGCGCCTGCCGCCCGAGGCTGACGAGGCGCTCACGGACAACAACGCGCAGCAGTTCCGCATCGCCGTGCGCTCGGAGACGCTCAAGGTGCTCGTGGTGGACTCGCTGCCGCGCTGGGAATACCGCTACCTGCGCAACGCTCTCGAACGCGATCCCGGCGTGGACTCGCAGTGCGTGCTGTTCCATCCGTCGCTCGGGCCGGGCGGCGGGCGCAACTATCTCTCCGCCTTTCCCGGCACGAAGGAGCAACTCCAGCGCTACGACGTGATTTTCATCGGCGATGTGGGCATCGGCGAAGGCGAGCTGAAGGAGTCCGACGCGGCGCTGATTCGCGGCTTGGTCGAGCAACAAGGCAGCGGTTTGATTTTCCTTCCCGGTCGGCGCGGTCGGCAGATGTCCTTCCTCAACAGCCCGCTCGCGGACTTGATGCCGGTGCAGCTTGATGAAAAGCGGCTTGATGGCATCGCGTTGCAGAACGAAGTGCCGCTGCTGCTCTCGGCCACGGGCAAAGGGCATTTGCTCACGCGCTTCGATGGCGACGAAAACCGCAACGACGAGATTTGGAAAAACCTGCCCGGCTTTTACTGGAGCGCCGCCGTGGAGAAGAGCCGGCCCGGCAGCGAAGTGCTCGCGGTCCACGCCTCGATGCGCAACGCCTGGGGCCGCGTGCCGCTGCTGGTCACGCGGCCGGCGGGCAGCGGCAAGGTGCTCTTCATGGGCACGGACAGCGCGTGGCGTTGGCGGCGTGGCGTCGAGGACAAGTGGCATTACCGCTTCTGGAGCCAGGTCGTGCGCTGGATGTCGCACCAGCGGCACCTCGCCGAGCGCGCAGGCGTGCGGCTCACGTTCAGCCCCGAATCGCCGAACGCGGGCGACACCGTCTTCCTCCAGGCCACCGTGCTCGACGCGAGCGGGTTCCCGATGGAGAAGGGCAAGGTGGATGGAAAAATCACCTCGCCCGGCGGCCGCACCGAGCAGCTCGACTTCGCCGCGCTCGACGGCGGCTGGGGCGTTTTCAAGTCCAGCTTCGTGCCCAAGGCCGGTGGCCCGCACAAAATCCTCCTCACCGCCGACGCCGCCGGCCGCAAGCTGGAAACGGAAATCACCGTATCGCAGCCCGTGCGCGAGAAAATCGGCCAGCCCGCGAACTTCACCGTGTTGCGCGAACTCGCCTCGCTCACCGGCGGCGTGACCGGCACGACCGCCGAACTCGCCAAAGTCATCGAACAAATCACGCTGCTGCCCGAGCCGAAGCCGCTGGAGCAACGCATCCGCCTCTGGGCCGACCCGTGGTGGGCCGGCAGCATCCTGTTCCTGCTGACGATCTATTGGGTCAGCCGCAAGCTGGCGGGGATGATTTAGCCAGCGTCTCAGGGAACTTGGGGATTGTGACGGGGCAACCCGGTGCTACAGTCCGTCTGACATTCCAATGGCACCCGAAACCCACATCCCCCTGCCTGACTCGCTGCGCGCGCAGTTCGCCGCGCTGGAGGGCGCTCTGTGGCGCACGGAGACACGGCGCGCGGTGTGCGGTGGACTCGCGTCGCTGGCGGCTTCCTTCGCGCTGCTGTTCCTCAGCGACCGCGTCGGGGACACGCCGAAGTTTTTGCGCTTCGCGTTGCTGCTCGCGGGCCTTGCGGGCGCGGCGTGGTTCGCGGTGAAGTGGTGTCGGAGCTGGATCTGGCAACGGCGTGACTTGCGGGCGCTGTCGAATGTCGTGCAGCACGGGCACCGTCGTCTCGGCGACCGGTTGCTGGGCATCGTGGAACTCGCGGAGGAAAAGGTGCGTCCGCAAAACATGTCGCTCGCGCTGTGCCGCGCGGCCATCCGGCAAGTCTCGGCGGAGGCGGCGAAGTTTGACTTCAGTGAGGTGGTGAACTCGCGGCCCGCGCGGCTCGCGAGCATCGCGCTCGCAGCGGTGCTCGTGCCCGTCGTGCTCACGTTCGCTGTCGCTCCGGCGGCGGGCTGGAACGCGCTGCAACGCTGGGCCGTGCCGGTCGCTTCGATTCCGCGCTACACGTTCATTGCGCTGGAAGGCGTGCCGCAGCAGCTCGTCGTGCCGCACGGCGAGGCGTTTGAGCTGGCGGCGAAAGTGACTTACCGCTCGTTCTGGAAGCCCGCGAGCGCGAGCGGGCGTTTCGAGTTGCAGCCCAAACTTTCCGCGCCGGTGAAGAACGGTCAGGTCAAGCTCACCGTCCCCGGCCAGACGCAGGACGGCACGTTGCGCGTTCGGCTCGGCGACGCCACGCACACCATCGCGGTGAAGCCGTTGCACCGGCCCGCACTCAAGCAGCTCGCGGCGAACGTGCAGCTCCCGGCGTATCTCCAATATCCGCCGACGAACCAAATCGTGCAGAACGCCACGCTGCCCGTGCTCGAAGGCAGCCGCATCACGCTCAACGGCACCGCCACGCGCCCGCTCGCGTCGGCGGAGGTGACGGTGGACAGAACCGAGCCAGTATCGCTCCTGCTCTCGGGCGAGAAGTTCAACAGTGGTTCGCTCAAGCTGGACGCGTCGTCGCAGGCCGCCTTCGACTGGCGCGATGAATTTGGGTTGAAGCCCGTCGCGCCGTGGCTGCTGGCGTTGCGTCAAGTGAAGGACGCCGCGCCGCGCGTGGACCTCGGCGATCTGCCGCTCGAACTTTCCATCCTCGAATCGGACGTGCTGCCGCTGAGGTTCGCGGCGACGGATGATTTCGGCGTGCGCGAGGGCGGCGTCAGCACGGAGATCATCGCGTCGCTCGACCCGACGAACACGCCGGCGATTGCGCAGTTCAAGAAGTCGGCGGCCGGCGCGCAGGAGCGGCGCTTCACAAACACGTTCATGTTCAGCCCCACCGTGCTGCGCATCCCGGCGGACTCCGTCGTCGAGGTGAAGGGGCTTGCCACGGACTTTCTGCCGGGGCGCGAGCCTGCGGAGTCCGTCACGCATCGGATCAGCATCGTGAGCCTTTCGCGGCACGCGGAGCTGGTGCGGCAGCAGCTCGACGCGCTCTTCGCGCAGGTCGAGGAAGTCACGCGCAAGGAGGAGGGCATCGCCGATGTCACGCGCGAGCTGATGGGCTTGCCGGAGGAAAAGCTGAAGTCAGACGAGGCCGGGAAGAAAGCCGGCGAGCAGGCCGAAGAACAGGCGCGCAACGCCGCGCAGCTCGACCGCATCGCGCAGCAGGGGCAGGACATCGTGCGCGAGGCGATGCGCAACCCGACGCTCACGCAGCAGACGCTCCGCGACTGGACGCAAAACCTGACGCAGATGAAATCGCTCGCGCAGGGCGAGATGAAGGACGCGCAGCAGTCGTTGCAAAAGGCGCAGGAGAGCAGCCAGGCCAAGGACCGCGCCGACGAGGCGACGAAAGCGCGCGAGGCCGAGGAGAAGGCGCTGGAGAAGTTGCAGGCGCTGCAGAAGAAGATGAACGACGGGCTGGACAACCTGCAGGCGCTCACGCTGTCACAGCGACTCAAGAAACTTTCCGAGTCCGAGCAGGGCATTGGCACGCAGCTCGGCAAAGTCGTCGGCGACACGATCGGTTTGCTGCCGCGCGAGCTGCCCGAGCGTTTCAAGAGAATCAACACGTCCCTCGCCGGCGACCAGTCAGGCGTGAAGGCCGAGGCCGAGAAGGTTGTTGCAGAGATGAGCCGGTTCTTCGACCGCACGCAGCGGCCGAATTACGGCGAGGTCGCGGCGGACATGAAACAGGTGAACACGGCAAACGAATTGGACCGCGTGCGCGGGCTGATTGACGCGAACGTCTCGATGGACGCGATGGGCAACCTCACCGCGTGGACGAAGCGCTTCGGCGATTGGTCGAAGAAGCTCGAACCGCCGGAGGAGGAGAGCCAGGGCGGCGGCGGCGAGGGCAAGCCGAAGGACGACAAGCTGCTCAAGCTGCTGCTCGCGTCCATCCGCCTGCGCGCGGGCGAGGTGCGCGTATTGCAGCAGACGACCTTGCTGGACGAGGAGAAGGCGCGGCATCCGCGCTTCGCCGAGGCCGCCAAGCGCGTGGGGGAGGGACAGCGCGACCTTCGCAGCGACTTGACGAAGCTGCAGATGAACAATGACATCGAGGCGGCGAAGGAGTTCCTGCTCGACACGCAGGACGCGATGCGCGACGCGGAGTCGGCGCTCTTCGACAAGCTCACCGGCGAGCCGGCGCAGAAGCCGGAGAACACGGCGCTCATGCACCTGACCGATCTCATCAACCTCATCAACGAGCAGGCCAAGCGGCAGAAGAGCAGCAGCCAGCAACAGCAGCAGATGACGCAAGCCGAGGCCGAGATGATGATGCAGATGGCGCAGCAGGAGCAGCAGATGGGAATGAAGCCCGGCCAGCAGCCCGGCGGCAATCCGAACGGCGGCTCAACCGACAAGGCTAGCCCCGGAACTTTTGGTGACGCGCGCGGAGCCGAGGCCGCTGCGCGCCGCACCGGCAAGGGCAGCGGCGTGACTCGACAGGTGCCCGCAGAGTTCCGCGAGGCGCTGGAGAATTATTTTAAGGCCGTGGAGGCGAAACCGTGAACGAGAAGCAGAAAGACCCGTTGAAGTGGTATGTCTCACCCGATATGCGGTTCCACCTCTTCATGCCGTTGACACTTTTGGTGATTTGGTTCCTGGCCACACTTTTAATTTACTGATGACCGGTTCGCAACAATCCATCCAGCCTGGAGTGCTGACCTGCGCGGGCAGAGCGTTGGTGTCCAACCGGCGACGCGATGCGTTCGCTCGACGCGCCGGTTGGACACCGGCGTTCCGGACGGTGGTTGTTCTTTTGTCATTGGTGATTGGTCATTGGTATTTCCGCGAAGCCTCCGCCCAGCAGCTCTTCGTCGAGAAGTCCGACGCGAGTCCGGCGGCGATTGACGCGATGTATGTGAAGGGCTTGCAATATCTCGCCAAGGCGCAGTCGGCGGAGGGCCAATGGACGGACGTGTATGGACGGCAGCCGGGCGTCATCGGCCTCTGCGTCGTGGCAATGCTCGCGCACGGCGACGACCCGAACGTCGGACCTTACTCGGTCGCCATCAAGCGCGGGTTGAACGCGATCCTCACGCAGCAAAACAAGGACACCGGCTACATCGGCAGCTCGATGTATAACCACGGCTTCGCCACGCTCGCGCTCGCGGAATCCTACGGCGCGGTGGACGACGTGCGGCTTGGCCCGGCGCTTCAGCGCGCCATCAATCTCATCGTCGCGTCGCAGGCGCGCAACGCGCACGGCGGCTGGCGTTATTCGCCGGACGGCTCGGACGCGGACACGACCGTGAGCGGCGCGCAGATGGTCGCGCTGTTCGCCGCACGCAACGCGGGTCTCGCCGTGCCGGAGGACGCGATTCAGAAGGGCCTGAAATATTTTTCAAGCTGCCGCACGCCCGAGGGCGGCTACGGCTACACCGGGTCGAGCGGGCCCAACGCCGCGCGCGGCGCCATCGGCGTGCTCGTGCTGGCGCTGGCGAAGCAGAAGGACACGGCGGAGTTCAAGAGCGCGTTCCAATATCTCCAGAACGCCGGCGGCGAGTCGCACTACCAGCAATACTTCCTCTACTACGGCGCGCAGGCCTACTTCCACGCCTCGCCCGACGCGTGGCGCAAGTGGAACGCAACGAACATCAAGTCCCTCGCAGCGACCCAGAACAAGGACGGGAGCTGGGACGGGTCCTTTGGCAATTCGTTCGGCACCGCCGCGTCGCTGCTGTCGCTCGCGCTGAACTACCGCTTCCTGCCGATTTATGAGCGCTAGCGGAAAATCGCGCGCTCCACGTTCCGGGCGGTTCGCGCTCGCGGCGACAGCGTTCTGCCTCGCCGCCTTCCCGCTCGCCGCAACCAATCTTCCTCCCGCCACCGTCTCGTTCCTCGATGGCTCCTTTCTGCGCGGGGAAATCGAGGCGCTGAACAGCGACACGCTCAAGTGGCGGCATCCGAACGCGCGGCAGCCCATCGAGTTCAGCACCACGAATCTGAACCTCGTCAAGCTCCCGGTGCGACCGCTGGCGGCGGTGACCAACGCCGGGCCGGTCTGCCGCGTGCGGCTCGCGAGCGGCGATGAGTTTGAGGGGCGGCTGCTCTCGCTGGACGGCGAGCGCTTCGAGGTGGAGACGTGGTTCGCGGGCCGGCTGCGCGGCCAGCGCGCGGGGCTGGCGAGCCTGACGTTCGCGAACGCGGGCCACGCGGCGTATTACGAGGGGCCGCGCATGGCGGACGAATGGAAGAGCAGCGTGGCCGGCGCGGCGGTCAACCGGGGCATGGGTGACGTGGGAGTTTTCGGCGGCGGCAACTTCATCGTCCAGCCCCGCATCCGGCTCGCGCCGGTGGCGCCGCCACCACAGCCGGACCTCGGCTTCGCCGCCCCCGCCGTAAACGCAGCGGCGAAGGAGCTCGCCGCCAAGCTCAAGGAGCAGTTGGAGAAACTCGGCGACAAGGTTTCGCCCGCCGTGAAGCAGGCGTTGGAGAATCAGATCAAGGCGGCCGAGGAACTGGCGCCGAAGGAACCGGTGAAAGCCGCCGAACCGATTCTTCCGCCGCAGATTCCTGCGCCAGCTCAGGCGCCTCGGTTTCCCGTGCGCACGATTCGAGAGTTGGTCGTGCCCGGCGCGCCGAATCCAGTGGCGCCTCCGCCGGCACCGGCGGTTGACCCAGTCGCGCAGGCAGTGAAGATTGAGGGGAGCCGCGCCTTGAACAAGACGGCTGTCGCCGCTGGTGAGCTTCCCGCCCTGCCGATTCCAGCGCCGCGCGATGGCGAGACCAAGCCTCCGGCACGGGTCAGCCTCGAAGATCTCAAAGCGGGCACCCAGCCGAAGGCGACCGCCGAAATCATGAAGCTCGTCGTCGCCGCGCAGCGCGCCGAAAACGGCGCGGACCTCATTAACTCCGACTTGGTGCGGATCGCCGTGGACGCGGGGCTGGCGTCGAAGCGGGCCTTGGAAGATTGGTTCGGGGAATACAAAGGCGCGGCGGACCTGAAGGGCGATGCCGCGAAACTAGCGCGGTTCCGTCTGCACCTCATCGCGGAGTCCACGCTGCTCGGCTCGCGCCTGCTGCGCAACTTGGTCCCCGGCGGCGGCGACGCCTTCGCCGACACGCTCGACAAGACGCGGGCGCAGATGGTGGAGGCCATCGCGAACACCGCCGAGGCGAAAGCCCAGGGCGCGGCCCAGGCCCAGGCACTCGCCGAGGCGCGCGGGCGGGTGCTGGGCGCGTTGCGGGTGAACGGTGAGAATCTCGCCCTCGGTGCGGAAGGCGCGCTCGCCGGCCGCGTCGCCGCCACCGCGAACACCAACTCTGCCTGGATTTTCCGCGACGGCGCGTATTACACGACCGGCGTCGGTTCGCTTGGGCGCGAGTGCCAGTTGCCTGCAAAGGCGCGCATCGAGTTCGACCTCGCGTGGAAGGGCCAGCCTTACTTCCGCTTCTCGTTCTTCACGCACGGGACCGATTTTGACTACAACGACGGCTGGCAGTTTTACACCTCCTCCGCCGGCTACATCTACTCGATGCGCCGCTCCGGCCTGGGTGCGACCAGTTCCACCGGCGCGCGTGTGCCGCAGATGCTCACGAAGAGCACGGTGCGGCTCACGTTCCTCGTGGACACGGAAAGGGAAACCACCGTGCTGCTGGCCGACGGCGAGAAGGTCCACGAGTGGAAGGGCATGGGCAGCCCCGACAACGGCACAAGCATCGTCTTCTACAATTACAACTCCAGCTCCCGCGTCCGCGTCAGCGACATCCGCATCGCGCCGTGGGACGGGCGCGCGGATCGCGACGCCGAGCCGCTCGGCGCGCCGGGCACCGACCCGGACAAGCTCGTCGAGGTGCCCCCGCCGGACACCGCCGTCGTGGAGTTCGTCAACAACGACCGCGCGACCGGCGCGCTGCACGGCATCCGCGACGGCAAGCTCACGCTCAACACCGCAGGCAACAAGCTGGAAATCCCGCTCACGCGCGCCGCGTTGATTTCCTTCCCGGTGAACGATGCGCCAGCCCTGCCGCAGGTCGAGGGTGTGCAGGTCACACTGCACCGCAACGAGCGGCTCACGCTCGCGCTGGAGAAATGGGACGCCAATGAAATCACCGCCGTCAGCCCCGTCTTCGGCCGGCTCAAACTCAAGCCCGAATCGGTCCGCCAGTTGCGCTTCAACCCTTCCGCCCCGCGCGGCCCGGTGGATGAATGGAACGGGCCATGAGGGCATCCATTCCAGCGCGCGTGAAACAGTTTTCAGTTTTCAGTTTTCAGTTCTCAGACCGGCCGCGGGCGCTGCCGATCCTCGTCGTTCTCTTCGCGGCGACGTTTCCAATCCGCGCCCAGCCCGCCGTGGATGTCTTCCAGTTCCTCGACGGCTCCACGCTGCACGGCGCGCTGGAGGGCATTGACCCGGTGAAGGGCATCCGCTGGAAGCATCCGGCGTCCGCCGCACCCATCGGGTTTCTGCCGCGCAACGCGCACCAGATTCGCCTCGCGCAAGCCGCGCCGCCGCCCGCGCAGGCCAGCGCGAACCACACCTGCCGCTTCCGTTTCCTCAACGGCGACGAGCTGACCGGCAACCTCGTGTCGCTCGATGCGCAGCACATCGAATTGGAGACGTGGTTCGCCGGGAAGCTCCGCGCTCCGCGCGCTGGCGTGCAGTCGCTCGCGTTCCTGGCGAAGGGTTTCGCCACGCTCTACGAAGGCCCCAACGACCTTGCGGGCTGGGCCACCGGGCCGACGCCGGCCGCGTGGCAGCTCCGCGACGGCGTGCTGACCGCGGCCGCGAACGCCTTCATGGGCCGCGACCTCAAGCTCCCGCCGCAGTCGCGCGTGGAGTTCGACGTGGGCAGCGCCGGCGCGCTGAATCTTTACTTCAGCCTCTACACCGACGCGGTCGAGCGGTTCAACTTCGCCAGCAGCGGCTACCAGTTCAACCTCGGCCTCGGCTACATGAACCTCATGCGCGGGCAGGGGCAGTTCGGAATGCAGCATCTCGGCCAGGCCCAGATTCCCGTGCCGTTGCCAGGGCGGAAGCTGCACGTCGAAATCCGCGCCGACATGATGGCCGGCGCGCTCACGCTGCTCATTGACGGCAACGTGATCCAACAATGGGCAGACCCGAACGCCGCGAAATTCGCCGAGCCGGCACTCGATCCGAATCTGCCACCGACGGTGGCCGAGGCGGTGCGCGACGCCGCGCGCGCGCGCGGGCCGGTGCTGCCCGGCACAGGCCTGTCCTTCTTCACGCTGAACAGCGGCATCCAGTTGAGCGCCATCAAGGTGTCAGCCTGGGACGGGCGGCCCGTCGAGCCGGAGGTGCTCGCGACGAATTTCACCGGCCAGCTTGTGCGCCTCGCGAACAAGGACCGCGCCATCGGCCAGGTGGAATCCATTCACAATGGCAAGCTCGCGCTAGCGCTGCCCGACGGCGGCAAGCTGGACGTGCCGCTGGCCCGCGTGACGCAAATCGTGTTCGCCCCGGAACAGCCGCCCGCGACCAACCGTCCCGCCGGCGAGACGCACGCGCATCTGAGCAGCGGCGAAACCATCGCGCTCACGCAGCCGCGCTGGGCTGGACAGCAGCTCGCCGGAGTGAGTCCGCACTTCGGCCCGCTGCAACTGGACACGCGCTGGGTGCGGATGCTGCGCTTCAATCCCGACCGCGAACCCGTCGCGCCCGACCTGCCGTTTCTGGGCGGGGACGCGCAACAATTCTTCGAGCGATGAACAGTGTGTTGCGGGTTGCGGGTTGCGGGTTGCTCGCGCTGTTCAGCGCGTTCACCTTCACCGCCGCTGCCTCGTCTCCGCAGGCCATCCTCTTCCGCAACGGCGATCTGCTGACCGGCCAGCTTGAATCCATCACGCCCACCAACGGCCTGCGCTGGCGGCACGCGGACGCGTCGTCGGCCATCGAGTTCCAGCCGAACGCCCTCGCTGAAATCCATCTCGGCACGCAATCACCGCCGCCCGTGACCGCGCCGAACTTCTGCTTTGTCCGCCTGACGAACGGCGACGAACTCCCCGGAAACCTCAAATCGCTCGATGAGCGGCAGATCGTCCTCGACACGTGGTTCGCCGGCACGCTCACGCTGCCACGCTCGCACGTCGCCAGCCTGCGCCCGGCTGGGCCGACGCCGCGCGCGGTCTTCGCCGGCCCGGACGGGCTGGACGGCTGGACGATGGGCAAGACGCTGCCCGGCAACATCAACGCCGGCCAGTGGCATTTTGCGAATGGCGCATTCGTCGCGTCGCAGCCCGCGTCCATCGCGCGGGACGTGAAGCTGCCGCCGAGCTCCGCACTGGAGTTCGACCTCGCGTGGCGCGGGACGTTCGCGCTGGCCATCGCGGTTTACACGGATTCGCTCCAGCCCGTTCGTCTTGCTCAGACGGCGGACGAGCCGCCCTTCGGCGGATTCTACAGTCTGCAGTTGAACAGTTATTCCACGCAGCTTCTGCTCGTGCGGCACAAGGATGCGCCGCGTCAGCTCGGCATGGCCATCATCCCGCTGCTCCAGCAGACCAACCAGGCGCACATCGCCATCAAGACCAGCCGTGAGCAGAAGAGCATCAACCTCTTCATCAACGGCGTGCTGGCGAAGCAATGGGTGGACGTGGAGGGTTTCGGCGGCGAGGGCACCGGCATCCGGCTTGTGCATCAAGGCCAGGGGCCGATGCGGTTCTCGAACCTCCGCATCACCGAGTGGGACGGCCGGCTGGAGGAAAACGTCGCGCCGCTCGTGCCCAACGTGAAGAACGACGTGGGCCGCCTCGTGAACCGCGACTCGGTGGCGGGCCGGCTGGTGGAGGTGAGGGAGGGCAAGCTCCGTTTCGCCATCGCGGACAACTTCATTGAGATTCCGCTGGACCGTGTGGCGCAGGTGGACTTCGCCACTGACCGCGCGCAGGCCGCGCCGCTGCAAGCCGGAGACATCCGGGTGTTTTTCGCCGGGCGCGGGAGCCTGACCTTCACGCTGGAAAGCTGGACGGAGAAGGGCGTGCGGGTGAACAGCGCGAACTTCGGCAGGGCGGAGTTCGCACCGCGCGCGTTCAGTCGGATTATTTTCCAGCCGCAGCCGTAAGCGTGAAACTCTACTTCCTCCGCCACGCCGCCGCGCTGGATGGCGCGGACGACGCGAAGCGCCCGCTCTCGCAGACGGGCCGGCGACAGGCGCGCAAGCTCGCGCGGTTGCTGCGCCGCAGCGGCATCACCTTCAACCTCGCGTTCACCAGCCCGCTCGTGCGCGCGAGGCAGACGATGGGCATCGTGCTCGACATCACCAACGAGACGCAGCCTGTCAAGGCGCAGGAAACGCCCGCCCTGTTGAACGAAACCGATGCCGACCTTTTCGCGGACTGGCTGGTGCGCCTCCCCGAGGCCGGCCACGTCCTGCTCGTCGGTCATGCGCCGTCGCTCTCGGCGCGCGTGCGGCGGATGCTCGGTCTGGAGCGCATGGACGCGCTGGAGTTGTCGAAGGGCGCGGTCGCGTGCGTGAAGACGGCGGACAAGCGCACCGGCTCTTTGAAATTCCTCCTCACCCCCAAGGCGCTCGGGCTGGGCGGCGACCGTGAGGCATGAACGCGGAATTGCAAACCGAGTTGCAGCAGCTCGTCGCCGGGCTGGGCGTGGAGAAGTTCCGCCGCCACATATTCCTCTGCGCGGACCAGACCAAGCCCAAGTGCAGCCCGCGCGAGGCGAGCGTCGAGTCATGGGAGTATCTCAAGCGCCGGCTGAAGGAGCTTGGCCTCGTCGGCCCGCAGGCGCTCGTCTATCGCACGAAGGCCAACTGCCTCCAGATCTGCGCGCGCGGCCCCATCGCCGTCGTGTATCCCGAAGGCACCTGGTATCACTCCTGCACGCCGGCGGTCTTGGAGCGCATCATTCAGGAGCACCTCATCGGCGGACGACCCGTGGCGGACTTCGTCTTCGCGCAAAACCCGCTCTGACGCCGGCGCGGACTGCGGGCGCAGAAGAGACGGCCCGCCCCTCCCTTCGCCCGCGACCACCAGCCGGCCTTCCGACATGGCCGCAGCCGTCTTTGGCGATCCCCCGCCGGCAGAAGCGCCGCCAGCCATCGCGCCAAGTGCGCGATTGAGTTCCGGCACCGTTTCGGGCGATAACTTCCCCTTTATGAGCAAGCCTGCCTGCCCGATGTGCACCATGGAAGACATTCTGGACCACCCAGACCGCTGGGAATGCGTCACGTGCGGTCACGAATGGCCGCGCGAGCCGGAGCCGGACGCGGCGCCCGCCGCGCGGGTCGTCAAGGACGCCCACGGCAACGTGCTCGCCGACGGCGATGTGGTGATGTTGATCAAGGATTTGAAGCTCGGCGGAGGATCGCAAGTGCTCAAAGGAGGAACAAAGTCGAAACCCATCCGCCTGGTGGACGGCGATCACGAGATTGACTGCAAGATGGACGGCATGTCCATCGGCCTGAAGGCCTGCTTCGTGAAGAAGGCGTGATGCCCGCCCCAGTTTTCCCAACTGGTCTGAATCATCCCACTCAATTTTTGCGGGAAGCGCAGGCCAAGGACATCACTTCGCCGCTTCGGCGTTCCAGACCTTGATGTTCTCGAACCAGCCGCTCTGGCCGGCGACGCCGAGCTCGATCTTGGACTTGGTCTCGTGACCGATGCCGGGCGACTTCAGAAATGCGACGGGCTTGCCGTCAATGCTCGCGCGCATTTCGTCGCCGACGGTCTCGACGAGGAAGGTGTAGGTCTTGCCCTGTTCGAGCTTCACCGGGAAGGTGGCGCTTTTGCCGGCCATCATCTTCGCGACTTCCGCTTTCTTGGTGGGATCATTTCGCAGCGCCTTAATCGCCTCGTTCTGGCTGCCCTCGCGCTCGTCCATGATGACCACCTTGTCGAGATGCACGCGGGCGCGGCAGAGATGGCCGTAGTGCGAGCCGGTGTATTTGCGGTCGTCGAACTCCACATCAATCATCGTCGCACCCTCGAAGCGGATCTTGCACTCGACGACGCTGTCCTTCGTCGGAATTTCCAGCCCGTAAACCGCCGCGTGCGCGGTGATGACGGACTTGCCATCCTTCGACGGCGTGTCCTTCACCCGCGTCTGCGTGCCCTTGAGCGCGCCATTGTCGAACGCGAACGTGTCCACGACGCGATGCCAGCGCTTGTCATGCTCGCCGCCTTTGAAGTCGTCGGAGAAAAGCAGCTCCTTCTTCTTGGCAATCGGTCCCGTCGGGATGGCGGGCAATTCAGCGGCAAAAGCGGACGCGGTGACAAACGAGAGGGCGGTGAGGAGCAAGCGTGTGTTCATTGATGTTAAAGTTAGATCGTGTTGCCGATGTATATCCGCCCGGCTTGGTGAGCACAAGCCGGACGTGCTGCCTTCAAGTCCCGGCGCGGGAGTCATCCGCCGAAACGGTGCGCACGACCTCATCAAGAAATTGCGCGTCCATTTCCACGAGGTGGCTGCGCTCGGGGAAACGGCCCTTCTGCACGTCGGCGATGTATTCGCTGAACGCGGCGATGCGTTCCTCCTGCAAGCGGCGGTGCTCGGCGAGGAAATTGCGGTAAGCTTTCGCGTGGCGTGGCGGGCGTTCCTCGTAATCGCCAAGAATGTCGTCCGAGAAAAGAAACTGCGTATCGCAGCCGCTGCCGGAGCCGAGCGACATGAGGAGCATCCGCGTCTGCGAACACAGCCAGCGCGCGAGGTTGTGCGGAACCACTTCGAGTTCCGCCGCGTAAGCGCCCGCGTTTTCCAGCTCCTTCATGCGCCGGTAAAGTTCCCGCGCTTCCGCGACTGTCTTGCCGATGGCGCGGTAATTCGTCCACGTCACATGACGCGGCACCATGCCCAGATGGCCGACGACGGGAATTCGCTCGCGCGCCATCGCCTCGATGATGAACGGACTTACGGAGCAATAGACTGAACTCGCGCCGAGTTCCAACGCGCGAAACGCGACGCGGATGGCCTCCTCGGGCGACGCCATCCCGTGCGGCGTGGCCGTGGAGAGAAAGCTGTTCGGTGCCGCCGCGACGAGTAACGGCAGCCGCGCCTGCGCCTCGGGTGAGTCGAAGCTGCAGCTCATCAGATCCACGCCCGCCTGTTCCGCCGCCGCCGCTTCCTCCGGCGACTTCACGTGGATGTGCGTCAGGCAGCGTTTGCCCTTGAGCTGCTGGAGATCGAAGACGGTGTATTTCTTTCGCGGACGGAGCATGGCGACAAGAATTACGAAAACGCGCGGATAAACTCAACAGTCATCAGCCAGCGCACCGGCCGACGCGCTGTTTGTCTCGACCATTCACACCACCCTCTTCTATCCTTCGCCCCACCATGCAACATTTTTCCATTGTGATTCCAACGGATATTTCCCGTCGTTCGTTTTTGAAAACCTCCTCCACGCTGGCGGCGGGCGCACCGTTGCTGGCGGGATTGCTTCCGGCGAAATCGGCCGAGGCCAAAGCGCCGCTCATGGCCTACGTGGGCACGTTCAGTTCGCCGCTGCGTGACGTGCTGCCGACGCAGGTGGACCTGCCGCCCGGCAATGGCCGCGGCATTCACCTGTTTCAAGTGAATCGCGCCACCGGGGCGATGACACCGAGCGGCGTGTATGAGCTGGGAACCAGCCCGAGCTGTCTCGCGTTGAACGCCGCCGGCACGCGCCTGTATTCCGCCAACGAGACGGATCGCGTGGGCGCAGACAATGAGGGCACGATCAGCGCCTTCGCGATCAACCGCGCCGACGGGCAGTTGAAACTGCTCAACACCGTCCGCTCCGGCGGGGCCGGCCCCACTTACCTGAGCGTGCATCCGTCCGGGAAGTTCGTGCTGGTGGCAAACTATTTCGGCGGCTCCGTCGCGGTGCTGCCGATTAAAGCCGACGGCAGTCTCGGTGCCGCCACGGACATCAAGGTGGACGCCGGCACGGTCGGCCCGAAGAAAGCCACGAACGCGCCGCCGGGAACCTTCGCCTTCAGCGGCCACGACCGCACGCACGCGCACATGATCGAGGCCGATCCCTCGGGGCGCTTCGTGCTGCACGTTGATCTGGGCTTGGACCAAATCTTTGTCTGGAAGTTCGACGAGCAAAAAGGCGTGCTAACGGCGAATGATCCCGCCGCAGTTTCGTTTCCGCCCGGCGATGGGCCGCGTCACTTCTCGTTTCATCCGAACGGCCGCTGGTTTTATTCCATTCAGGAGGAAGGCTCGACCGTCGTCTTGTTCGACTACGATTCCACAAAGGGCCGGCTCGCCGCGCCGCGTCAGACCATCTCAACACTTCCGCCCGGATTTGGCGGCAGCAACTTTTGCTCAGAGATCATGGTGTCGGCGGACGGCAAGTTCCTCTACGCGGGCAACCGCCTGCACGACAGCATCGCGATCTTCTCCATCGGCACCAACGGCACGCTGACGTATCTCGGTGAGGAGGCGACGCGCGGGAATTATCCGCGCAGTTTCAACTTCGATCCCACCGGCCAGTTCCTCTACTCGTGCAATCAGCGCGGCGACAACCTCGCCGTCTTCCGCGCGGATCGCAAAACGGGCCGCCTGAACTTCACCGGCCATTACGCTCCCGTCGGCAATCCCTCGATCATCGTGTTCCTCGATCTCGCGAAGGCGGGGTGAAGGAGCTTCACCGTGAGTCGCCGGCCGGCCGCCGCCCCTCATCCAGATCAATGAATTCAAACATCGTCTGGACCGTGCCCGGAGACAGGCCGATCTCCGCCAGACGCTCGTTCAACCGTGGCGTCCCGGCATCGCGCCAGCCGCGTTTGATCATGAAGGCATTCCAAACCTCGATCTCCTGTTCGTCCGGCTGGTGTCCCTGCGCGAACGCCCAGGCGAGCAATTCCTCGTCGCTCTTGGCGCCCTTGAGCGTCTCCACTTCGAGCGCCGCGTAACCGATCTTGAGAAACTGGCAGCAGCGCCAGTCGAAACTCCCTTTCACCGCGCCCCGCATCGGCTGCCAGCCCTCGGGCAATTGTCCCGCCGCCGCGAGCCGGACCTTGTCCAGCATGCGGCCGAAATAAACGAGGCCCTTGACCTGATCGAAAGGGCTGCGAAGTCCAGGAATGCGGGTCGGGTATGATTGTGCCATGCGGGAGTGAATTATTTTCAGCATACATCTGCAACCGATCGAATCGCACGGAACGCGGCCGCGTTGAAAACCCGTCGTAGCAGCACGTCCAACTCGTTGCGAAATCTTGCGTTGCTCCACCCCCAAACTTCAACTTGTTTTGGACCAGCGGTGTCCACGGGAAATGAAGGGCAAGTCATCCCACCTGTCGGTCAGGCTGTAGGCCGACGCGGGGCTATGACGTGTGAGGGTGCAGGATCGGTGTCGGTTGAACGGAGACAAAGCGTGAACAAATCGGGTGGCGGGCGGGCACGCGACAGGTTTTGGCACGGCCGTATGCACACAACCTGTCTCAAGCACAAGAAGTGTGGCAGATGGCGCACGGCGGAGGCGTTGTTGCGCGGTGTGGAACGCGCGGTGAACGCGACGTTGACCTGCGCATCGCTATCGGAGCAAGCGTGGGTTCCGCTTGGCACATTCAGTTGGAGACATTGCCGCTCAAATCGCACAGAGTTTGACCAAGTGAACAAAGAAATTGAGCAGTATGAGCTGTTATGTCCGCCGTTACAGGCAGGCTTGTTTGGCGTGACTCCGGATACTTTTCACAGGGCCGCTGTAATCGTGGAGGACCAGTTGAAGAAGATGTCTTGGCATTGAGTTATGCTCCCCGCCCTCATCCTCCGCACCCTGCGCTCCGCGAACAAGCGGTGCATCGCGAAGTTCTGCTGGAACTTCGGCGTGAAGGGCA
>CAYZJP010000008.1:18184-65826 GCA_964478755.1 uncultured Klebsiella sp. | reverse complement strand
TTGAGCCAAGACCGCCTTTGCGACCACCGCAGCCTCCGCGGCACCCGCTGCAGCGCCAGCCGCACCGCCCGCCTTGCCAGCCTCAGCCGCCGCCTCAGCCGCAATCGCGGCCGTGAACTGCTGGACGACCTGAGCCACCATGTTCGCAACGGTGTTAGCCGTCAGGTTGCACGCCGTGCGCGCAAGTCCGGTGGTCTCCACACTGGTGGCCTTTACCACGCCTGCGCCGCCAGCGGAGAAACCTGCACCGCCACTAATGGTCAGCGCGAGTCCACCGCCAGCCGTGGGCACGAACGAGATGCGCCCGATCAAGCACACGATGCGGGTTGTGCCAGCCCGCAACACCGTGCCGCGAATGCCGGCGACGCCAGCCGGAGTCTTGATTTCATATTTGGAGGCCTTCGAAAGTTTGTTGATGACGTTGGCGACCGCCGCGCCTTTCTTCACTTCCAGTTCGGTGTTCACCACCACTTCTCCGGCCTTGGTGTATTCGAGCTTGTTCAGCGTAAGCGTGCTGTCGGCCTCGACGCGCAGGGCGTTGCCGTTGATGCCCATGTCCAAGTCCACGTAGGAGCCAGCTCCCGTGATGATGGTGGCGCCCTGCATGAGGATCTGGCCCTCCGTCAGCGGCCCGCCGCCCTTGGCGTCTGTGTAGTCAGCCTTGCCGACTACTTTTTTGACCTGGGCGGCACCAGGCGTCGCGGCCTGGGTGGTGACGGAAACCAACAACCAAGCGGCGGCCAGCAAGACGCTGCCGAGAGTTGACATTGAACTGCGGCCGAAGTTTTTCATAAAGCCAATAACGGTTACTCGATTCACTCAGTTCCCACGCTGGTCGCAGCGTATCGGACCACCTCTCGAAGTCAATCCAAGATTTCCCGTAGGCGGGGCGAGAATGTTCCATTTACAAAGGTTTTACAAACCGGAGTTTGACCCTGTGCCGCAAATTTGCTTGGCTCTGGCCCTCTGGAATGAGTTCACTGCGCGCGGGACTGGTATCGCTGGTGCGATGGTTTGATTCGGACTATGGCAACGAGCCGGTCGCTGCCGGCCGATCCAAGCCCGACCGTGTCGAGTGGGTGCGGTGCCTGCCGTTCGTCTTCCTGCACCTCGGCTGTCTCGGCGTGCTGTGGGTCGGCTGGAGCTGGACCTCCGTGACGGCGGCGGCGGCGCTCTACTTCGTCCGGATGTTTGCGATCACGGGCTTTTATCATCGCTACTTCTCGCATCGTAGTTTTCAGACTTCGCGACCTGCGCAGTTTCTGTTCGGCTTGGTCGGCGCGACCGCCGTCCAACGCGGCCCGCTCTGGTGGGCGCATCACCATCGCCATCATCACCAGCACTCGGACGCGGAGCATGACCGCCACTCGCCGCGGCAGCATGGCTTCTGGTGGGCGCACATGGGCTGGATCACCAGCGGGCGAAACTTCCCAACCGACTACTCGCGCATCAAGGACTTCGCCCGCTTCCCGGAACTTGTCTTCCTCAACCGCTTCGACATCGTGGTGCCGACAGTCTTCGCCTTCGCGCTGCTCGGACTCGGGCGCTGGCTTGAGAGCGCGCATCCCACACTGGGCGTCACGGGGATGCAACTCGTCATCTGGGGTTTCTTCATCAGCACCACGGTCTTGTTTCATTGCACCTGCTTCATCAACTCCCTCGCGCACGTCTTTGGCCGCCAGCGTTACCCCAGCGATGACGACAGCCGCAACAGTCTCCTGCTTGCGCTCCTCACGCTTGGCGAGGGCTGGCACAACAATCACCACCACTACATGCACTCGACGCGGCAGGGTTTTTATTGGTGGGAAATTGACCTCACTTACTACGGGCTCAAGGCGCTCTCGTGGACCGGGCTGATTTGGAACTTGCGGCCTGTGCCTGATGAAGTGCTTACGGAAGGCCGTAGCTTCCGCGCCGAGCCGCCTTGCTGCGACCAGCAAGGCCGTCTGAAACCGGTCGAATGATTCGCCCCGTCCGCCCGTCACGTTTCCGACTTTGAAGACGCAGCCCGTCCAGCCATCGGTTCATTCGTCGAAGCCAGCCCGTCTCACCAGCGCGCTTGCCGGGCTGGTGCTCTTGAGCTTTTTGCTCACCGCGCCCGCGCCCGCCGCTTCCTTTTCGTTTTTCTCGCGCAAGCCCGACGGGCCGGCCATCTACAAACAGCAATGCGCCAAGTGCCACGGCTCCTCCGGCGAAGGCGTGAAGGGCAAATACGTTGACGCGCTCGTGGGCGACTGGTCGCTCGAAAAGCTCACCCGCTACATCGCCAAGTCCATGCCAGACGACAAGCCCGGCACCTGCACCGGCCCCAAGGCCGAAGCGGTCGCGCGCCATATCTACGACGGCTTTTACTCCCGCGAAGCCCGCGCCAAGAACAAGCCGGCGCGCGTCGAGCTGGTCCGCCTCACCAACCGCCAGCACCTGCTCGCCGTCGCCGACTTGTTCCGTAATCCCGGTGACGAAGTCAAAGTCACGCCGGGAAAAGGCCTGCAAGTCGTCGGTTTCAAATCCCGCAACACACGCCGCGAAGATAACGCGCTGGAACGCAACGACCGCAAGATCGAGTTCGATTTCGGAAAGGACCGGCCGGAATGGGCCGGCCAGGGCACGAACGGGTTTGCGTTGAACTGGCAAGGCTCCGTCATCGCCGACGAGTCCGGCGACTACGAGTTCATCGTGAAGACGGCCAACGGCATCCGGCTCTGGGTGAACGACGATGACAAGCCGCTCATTGACGGCTCGGTCTCGTCGTTCAAAGGCGTGGAGCACACCGCCACGCTGCGGCTCATCGGCGGACGCGCGTATCCGCTGCGGCTCGAATTTTTCAAGACCTCGCGCGACCCGCTGGCGAACGTCACCTTGCTCTGGCAGCCGCCGCACAGCGCCCGGCAGGTCATCCCCGCGCGCAACCTCGCGCCCGAGCGCGCGAACCCCACCTTCATCATCACCACGCCTTTCCCCGCCGACGACAGCAGCGTCGGCTACGAGCGGGGCGTGTCGGTCTCGAAGGAATGGGACGAAGCGGTCACGCACGCCGCGATTGAGGTCGCTGGCTTCGTCGCCAAGCGGCTCGACAAACTTTCCCGCAGCAAACCCAACGACAAGGATCGCGCGGAAAAGGTCGAAGCCTTCTGCACTGAGTTCGTCACGCGCGCCTTCCGTCGCCCGCTGACGGACGAGCAAAAACAGTTGTTCGTCACGCTCCCGCTGCGCGGCACAGCCAAGCCGGAAGACGCGGTGAAGCGCGTCGTGTTGCTCACGCTCAAGTCGCCGCGTTTCCTCTATCTCGGCCTCGAAGGTGCGACGCCGGATGACTTCACCATCGCCGAGCGGCTGTCGTTCGGGTTGTGGGATTCGTTGCCCGACGCCGCGCTGACCAAGGCCGCGAGCGAAGGCAAACTGCGCACGCGCGAGCAAGTCACCGAGCAGGCGCGCCGCATGGTCAGCGATGTCCGCGCGCACGGGAAGATGCAGTATTTCCTCCACCGCTGGTTGCAGATGAACCGCGTCGAGGATCTCGCGAAAGACCCGCAGCTCTTCCCCGGCTTCACGCCCGAGATAGTCGCCGACCTGCGCACCTCGTTGAACTTGTTCCTCGACGACGTGGTGTGGAGTGAGTCGTCGGACTACCGCCGCCTGCTGCTGGAAGACGACTTCTTCGTCAACGACCGGCTCGCGAAATTCTACGGCATCAGCACGAACGCCACCGAGGACTTCGTGAAGGTCGATCTCAATCCGAAGCAGCGCGCCGGCGTCGTCACGCATCCGTATCTGCTCGCGGCCTTTTCCTATCCCAAGTCCAGCTCGCCGATCCATCGCGGCGTGTTTCTCACGCGCAACATCGTGGGCCGCGCGCTGCGTCCACCGCCGATGGCGATCGTCTTCAAAGACGGCGATTTCAAGCCCGGCATGACGATGCGTGAAAAAATCACCGAGCTGACGCGCTCGCAGGCGTGCCAGACCTGCCACTCCGTCATCAACCCGCTCGGCTTCAGCCTGGAAAACTACGACGCCGTGGGCCGCTTCCGTGAGAAAGACGGTTCCGTTCCCGTCAACGCCGCCGCCGAATACACCACCGACGAGGGCGGCATCGTCCGGCTGAAAGGCGCGCGCGACCTGGCCGAGTTCGCCGCCGGCAGCGAGCACGCGCACAACGCCTTCATCGAGCAGTTGTTCAACCAGGTCGTGAAGCAGCCGATGCCCGCCTACGGCCTCGACACTTTGAACCAGTTGCGGCTTTCCTTCGTCCAGTCTGGGTATAACATGCAGAAACTGCTCGTGGACATCGTGACGGTGTCCGCAGTGCAGGGATTCGAAAAGCCAGCGGGTTCGACCGCCGCCACTCGCAAGAAATGAACTGTGGAACCGCCATCTCATTAGCACCCGACTTCAGTCGGGTGTCGCGGAGTGGCGTCGAGGCGAGCCGTTTCAACGGCTTGCCGACAGGTGGAAAACCGTTGAAACGGTTTTCCCACGCGCCGCCAGTTCACCGGGCTGAAGCCCGGTGTTAATGAGAGACCGAGAAATTTTGCCCAAACCAATCCAATCATGAACACCCTCCACCGCCGCAGTTTCCTCAAGGCCGCCGGTCTTTCCGCCGCCACGCTGCCGTTCATCACCGGCCTGCCCAGCCTCGGCCTCGCCGCGCCCGCGCGGCCCCGCCAGCGGCTGGTGTTCATGTTCAGCCCCAACGGCACCATCCCCGCCGCCTACTGGCCCGACGCGACCGGCACCGACTTCCAGCTCAAGGAAATCATGACGCCGCTCGAAGCCTTCAAGGAACGGCTGCTCGTCCTCAACGGCGTCTGCAACAAAGTAAAGGGCGACGGCGACAGCCACATGAGAGGCATGAGCTGCCTGCTGACCGGCATTGAGCTTTTCCCTGGCAACATCATGGGCGGTGGCGGCCAACCCGCCGGCTGGGCCAGCGGCATTTCCATCGACCAGGAAATCAAGAACTACCTCCAGCAGAACGACGACACCCGCACGCGCTTCGGCTCGCTGGAATTCGGCGTCGGCGTCACGGACCGCGCCGACCCTTGGACGCGCATGAGCTACGGCGGCGCGAACAAACCGATCGCGCCCATCTCCGATCCCTACCAGATGTATGAGAAGCTCTACGGCCAGCTCCAGGACAAGGAAAACCTCCAGAGCATCCTCGACACGGTGAAGGGCGACTTGCAAAAAGTCGGCAAGCTCATCAGCGCCGAGGACCGCCGCTTGCTCGAAGAACATCAGGCCCTCGTGCGCCAGATGGAGAAGGAAATCGCCACCGCCAGCCAGCAGAAGCTCCGCGCCGCCCCGCCAACTTTGGGCGAAGGCGTCGCCGACCAGAACGACAACCTCCCGCGCCTGAGCCGGATGCAGATTGACCTGCTCGTCAACAGCTTCGTCAACGACATGTGCCGCGTCGCCACGCTCCAGTTCACCAAGTCCGTTGGTGGTGCGCGCATGAACTGGCTCGACATCAAGGAAGGCCACCACAGCCTGTCGCACGAGGACAAGGACGAGGCCGTGGCCGCCAAGCTGGTGAAGATCAACAAATGGTTCGCGGGCGAACTCGCCTACCTCGTGCAGAAACTTGCCACCACGCCCGAGCCGGGCGGCGAAGGCATGATGCTCGACAACACCCTCGTGGTCTGGACCAACGAACTCGGCCGCGGCAGCTCCCACACGCTCGACAACATCCCCTTCCTGCTCGTCGGCGGCGCGCCGGGCTTCACGATGGGCCGCTCGCTCAAGCTGGAAAAGGTCGCACACAACCGCCTGCACCTCGCCCTCGCCCACGCCATGGGCCACCGCCTCGAAACCTTCGGCAAAGCCACCCTCTGCGACGGTGGGGCGCTGAAGCTGGGGTGAGGCGCTTCGATAACGCAGAGGTCCAGACCAGATGGATATCTTCGGTGATACCGACCCGAAGAAGATGCCGCCGGGCTTTTTCTTCCGCACACTCGGCCTCGACTACTCAACAGCAGTTCGAGCAAACCCCGCCTTGCAGAATTACACGGTTGCCCCTCGGCATTGGTATCTGGATGCACGCTTCCGTTGCGCTGCATGTCCAGCAAAGTTTGTCTGGTCGGCGCAGGAGCAAAGGGTGTGGTTTGAAGATTACGGCTTCTACGTGGACTCCTGTCCAACTCTTTGCCCTCCCTGTCGGGCTGACAGACGCAATGCCACACGACTTCGGAAAGAATACGACGCCTTGGTGACCAAGGCCCGTTCGCGGTGTGCTGCTGAACAGAAGGTCCGCATCATCCAGATAGTTGACGAGTTGGAGTGTTGCTTGGGCTTTCTGCCCAAACAACTGCTCGCCACGCGCGATGCGTTCCGAAAGTCGCTCGGGAAGGACAAAGTAAGTTCCTGAGAGGCTGCCCACCCATCGTGAGTCGGCAAAAACCAGTTCGGAATATTCGCACTGTTCGTTATGCTGAAACTCGCCATCATCGGCACCGGCATCGCCGGCATGGGCTGCGCGCACTTTCTCCAGTCGCGCTTTGACCTCACGCCGCGCCCTTTGGATTGCGGTGACTTGTCACCGCTTTCCGCAGGCGACTCGTCGCCGTCGAAGCACCGCACGCGCCCGGCATTCCTCTCGTCGCCCCGAACTCTCCACCCCCGAAGCTGCGGAGCAGCGACCGAAAGTAGCCCACGGCGTGAGCCGTGGGTAAATCGCCCAAGACAAACCAAGCCCCGGCAGGGGCGGCAGAATCCCTCCTGCCTCGCGCCCTCGCCTCTTTCGCCCCTACCGGGGCTTTCATCGGTTTCGTATCGGCCCCACGGCTCACGCCGTGGGCTACTCTCTGCCGCCACTCCGTGGCTTGGTTTCCGGCAAACGAATGGGGGCAAACGAATTCCACTTCTTCATTCGCCTGCCCCCATTCCCTTGCCTGCCTCCCTCGTTGTCTTGCCCAAATCTTTGGGTTCCCTCCCAGCATGACCCGCCTCGCCATCATCGGCACCGGCATCGCCGGGCTGGGCTGTGCGCACTTTCTCCAGTCGCGCTTTGACCTCACGCTCTTCGAGCAGGCTGATTATCCCGGCGGCCACACCAACACCATCGCCGTCCCCGAAGGCTCCGGCCACGTCGCCTTCGACACCGGCTTCATGGTCTATAACGAGGTCACCTACCCGCGCCTCACCCGCCTCTTCCGCGAGCTGGGCGTGCGCGTGAAGCCGACGAAGATGTCCTTCAGCGTCCAGCACCGGCCCAGCGGACTGGAGTTCAGCGGCAGCAGCGTGAACCACCTCTTCGCCCAGCGCCGCAACCTGCTCCGCCCGCGCTTCTGGCGGCTGCTCTGGCATGTCAACCGCTTCAACGCCGAAGCCGTCGCCGCGCTCGCCGACCCCGCGTTCGCCGCGATGACCGTGGCCGAATACGTCCGCGCGCGCGGCTACGGCGACGACTTCCTCCGCCTCTACCTCGTGCCCATGAGCGGCGCGGTCTGGAGCACGCCGCCGGAACTGATGCTGGAGTTCCCCGCCGTCACGCTGCTGCGCTTCTTTCACAACCACGGCTTCCTCGGCCTGCACACGCAGCACCCGTGGCTCACCGTGGACGGCGGCGCGAAGCATTACGTGGACAAGCTCCTCGCCCCGCTCCGCGCGCAAAACTGCATCCGCCTCAATGCCCGCGTCACCGCCGTCCGCCGCACAGCCGATGCCGTGGCCGTCACCACTGCCGACGGCCGCACCGAGCACTTCGACCGCGTCATCCTCGCCGCGCACGCCGACCAATCGCTCGCCCTCCTCCCCGACGCCGACGCCACCGAGCGCCGGCTCCTCGGCGCGTTCCGCTACCAGCCGAACCTCGCCACCATCCACACCGACGCCGCCGTGATGCCCCGCGCGCGCCTCGCGTGGTCTTCGTGGAATTACCGCGCCGAGCGCGACGCCACCGGCCGCGAAGTCCCCGCCACCATCTACTGGATGAACTCGCTGCAAGGCGTCTCCGACCGCGAGAACTACTTCGTCTCCATCAACGGCGCGGATCAGATCGCGCCGGAGAAAGTCCTCCGCCGCATCGAGTATCAACACCCGCTCTTCAACCTCGCCGCCATCCGCGCGCAGGCGGAACTGCCCGCGCTCAACACGCGCGCAAACAACCGCGTCTTCTTCGCCGGCAGCTACTTCAAGTATGGCTTCCACGAGGATGCGTTCAGCTCCGCGCTGGATTGCAGCCGGGCGGTGAGTGGGGCAAGGATTTGGAAATGAAGCAACGAATCCTCTCCTCGCTGGGAATGCTCGTGTTCGGTTTGCTCATCGGAATTGCGGTTGGACTGTTCTATGGAGGATTTAAAGCACGCGAACGCACCGAGCAACTGACTCACAGTTTGGTCGCCGTGAGCTGGGGAGATGGGAAATATGGAAAGGCGTTCTACGGGGCATACGTCCTCCTTGAACCTGTTGCCGGCGACTACTCAGTAAAGGCTTTCGTCAACATTGGCCGTGGCAACGGAATGTTCCATGGTTGCGGCGAACTCGGACGCGTTGCAACCGCCGAGGAGGCCGTCGCCAAGTGGGGCAAGATTGATTGGCAAGACGACGGCCTGCACATCGGCACCGGCACGAACGCCTACTTCCTGCCGCGCGCCAAACTGGAGGCGCACCGATGAACGCCAACCGTCCTTTGGAGTGCGGTGACTCGTCACCGCACTCCACATTTCGCTCCTGCCTCTACGACTGCTCCGTGATGCACCACCGGCTCGCGCCCAAGGAGCACCACTTCCGCTACGGCATCTTCCAGTTCTGCCTCGACCTCGACGAACTCGACGTGCTGTCCGCCCGCCTCGGTCTCCTCAGCCGCAACCGCCGCAATCTCTACCGCTTCAACGACGGCGACCATTTTCCCGTGCCCCATCTCCCACCTCCCATCTCCCATCCCCTCTCCGCAAAAGCCTCCCTCCTCGCGTGGGTCACGTCGCAAGGCCTCACGCTCCCCGCCGACACCCGCGTCCTCCTCCTCACCCATTGCCGCGTGTTCGGCTACATCTTCAACCCCGTCTCGTTCTACTTCTGCCTCGACGCCCAAGACCGTCCGCTCTGCGCCGTCGCCGAGGTGGGCAACACGTTCGGCGAACAAAAACCCTTCCTCCTCGGGCCCGAACATCTGGACGCCGACGGCCGTTTCCGCCGCGGCGTGCCGAAGCACTTTTACGTCTCTCCCTTCTTCGCGCTCGACCTCGCGTTCGACTTCAAGCTCCGCGTCCCCGGCGAGCAACTCGACATCCACATTGACGACCGCGAGGGCGACCGTCTTGTGCTCCTCACCGCCCTCACCGGCCGCCGCGTCCCACTCACGGATGCGAACCTCGCGCGCCTCACGCTCAAATATCCGCTCGTCACGCTGCGCGTCATCACGCTTATCCACTGGCACGCGTTGAAGCTCTGGTGGAAGAAAGTCCCGTGGCACCGCAAGGCCGCGAACCCGCACCTTCAGCAAGGTGTCTTCAACCCGCATGAGTCGTTGCGTGGAAACGGTGGAAACCCGAGAATCAGGGCGACAAAAGCATGACAAGCGAACCGAATCGATCGGGGTGGCTGCCGCGTTGGTTCAAGTGGACTATCATCCTTGTGCCGACTGTCGCCGTCTTCATCGTGCTACCGTTGCTGGTTATGTTTTGGGACGACTTGCATTCATGGGAGCGGCGGTTTCCCTTTCCCGCGAACCAACCACTGACTGAGGATGTGGCTCTCGACTATTCTCGTCGCGCCTTTGCTCGCACCTGGATTGACATGACCGGCGCACAGCCATTGCCGTTCTACTCAACTCAGACCAATATCCTCATTTTCGACGCAGAGAACACCAACCGAGGTTCGCTAGTGTGGCGAGTGCCGAGTCAAGGGACCCAACGCCGTGCCCACTACAGCGCGTATGTGGAAAAGAAGGGTCCAGAGTTAGTGGTCACATTGAGTGAGCACTGGAAGTAGCAATATATGACCCCACTCATCACCCGACCGGCCTGCTGGTCCGCCTTTGCGCCCCTGCGCCTTTGCGTTGAAACTCCCCCGCCAGCATGAGCACCCCACTTCACCTCGGCCCGCAGCATCGCGCGTCGGCCAAGCCCCCCACCCACCCCGGCTTCTACCAGCGCGCCATCGAGGAGTCCCTCGCCAAGATGCCACTCGGCTGCCTTGAAGCCACGCTGCCCGACGGCTCCGTGCGCCGTTTCGGGCGTGCTTCGCAAGCCACCGCGCGCCTCCGCATCCTGCGCCCCGGCTTCTTCAAACGCTGCGTGCTCTTCGGCGACATCGGCTTCGGCGAGGCCTTCGTGGACGGCGATTGGGACACGGACGATTTGCCCGCTGTGCTCACGTGGTTCATCGAAAACGTCGAGCACGCGCCCGGCATGTCCGGCTCCCAGCGCAGTCCGCTCGCGCTGAATCTCCTGCGCGGCGCGAACCGCGTGAAGCACCTGCTCCGCCCCAACTCGGTGAAGGTCAGCCGCCGCAACATCGCCGAGCACTACGACCTCGGAAACGACTTTTACCGCCTCTGGCTCGACCCCTCGATGACCTACTCCTGCGGCCTCTTCGTCTCGCCCGAGCTGACGCTTGAGCAGGCGCAGACCGCGAAATACGACGCCCTCTGCCGCAGCCTTCGACTCAAGCCCAGCGACCATTTGCTCGAAATCGGTTCCGGCTGGGGCGGCATGGCTTGTCACGCGGCGAAACACTTCGGCTGTCGCGTCACGACGCTGACGATTTCCGAAGCGCAGCTCGCCTGGTGCAAGGAACGCTTCGCCCGTGAAGGTGTGGCTGACCGCGTCGAGGTTCGCCTGCAGGACTATCGCCACACCACCGGCCAGTTCGACAAAATCGTTTCCATCGAGATGCTCGAAGCCGTCGGCGAGCGCTACGTGGACGGCTATTTCGCCCAGTGCGCGCGCCTGCTCAAGCGCGACGGCCTGCTCGCCATCCAATACATCACCAGCCCCGACAGTCGTTACGACCAGTTCCGCAAGGGCGTGGACTGGATTCAGAAGCACGTCTTCCCCGGTTCGCTGCTGATGTCCGTGGGCCGCGTCACGCAGGCGCTCCAGCGCGGCACCGACCTGCACCTGCACCACCTCCATGACCTGGGCCATCACTATGTCCGCACGCTGCACGAATGGCGCGCAGCCTTCAACGCCCACCACGCCGAACTGCGCAGGCTGCGCTTTGACGAGCCGTTCCTCCGCAAGTGGAACTACTACCTCAGCTACTGCGAGGCCGCTTTCGCACAAAGAAACATCTCCGTGGTGCAGGCGGTTTACACGCGGCCGAACAACCGCACTTTAATGTGAGCCACACATACACACAGATGGAACACAGATAAAAACCTGGTTTGGTGCCTCCTGTTTGCCATTTTGGAAATCTGTGTTTCATCTGTGCAAATCTGTGGCCAAAAGTTCTGCCATGATTAACTTCCTCCGCCTCGCCGCCGCCTTCGTGCTCATCGCCATGCTCGCCGTGACGACGTGGGCCAGTTCCGAAATCGCTGTGTGGAAGATTCCCCGTGAAGTCATCACTCACCCGTGGTTCATCGCCACGCTGTTCGACACCTATTTCGCATTCCTGACGTTCTACGTCTGGCTCGCCTACAAGGAGACCTCGAACTTCGCCCGCGTCCTCTGGCTCCTCGCCATCCTCGCGCTCGGAAATATCGCGATGGCGATTTATCTGCTCCGCGAACTCTTCCGCCTCCCGACCAACGCGACGATGGAAGACCTGTTGTTGAGGAGGAAGGCTGCGCCCGCCGCATGAAGCCCTCGTCGTTGCGCGCGCATCGTCCCGGAGGGACGATTGAAGGTAGCCGGTGGCAAGGCGAGTCCGCGAGCCGCCGCCACCGGTCACGCGCCCGAATCACGGGCGTCCCGGCAGGGACGCATGAACGCCGCGAACCCACGATTCATGCGCCCCGCCGGGGCGCACACCATCAGCACGCCGAATCCGGTGACGGCGGCCTCGCGGCCTTGCTACCGGCTACCTTCACCGCGTCGCTCCGCGACGGAGAACCAGGCCAACCGTCATGCTGACCGGCGCGCTCATCATGCTCGGCTTCGCTCTGGCGTTCGCGGTAGTTGAGATGACCATCACGTGGTCATTCGCGCGGAGGCTGAACAACTACGGCATTGTGGACATTGTGTGGTCGGCGGGGTTCGCACCGTTAGCTCTGCTCTGTTTCTTTTTTAGCCCAGCGGAAGAGCGCGCTTGGGACATCAATCCCCGCTGGTTTGCCATCTCGACGATGTTTGTGGTTTGGAGTTTGCGTTTGGGCAGTCACTTGTATGTCCGTGTCCGCTCTCATCACCCTCACGAAGATGTCCGCTACGCAAAGCTGCGTGAGGAATGGGGCGCGGCTACAGAACGGAAAATGTTCCGGTTTTTCCAAGTGCAAGGTGCACTCCAAGTTGTCCTTTCGCTTCCACTCATGCTGATTGTTTTGGATGGCGAAACCTTTGCCTCCGGCTGGAGCCTCGGAGTCACGGGCGTTCTGGGCGTGGCGCTATGGGCGTTCGCCCTCCTCGGCGAATCCCTCGCCGACCGCCAGCTCGCCCGCTTCCGCGCAGACCCGGCCAACAAAGGCAAGGTCTGCCAAGCCGGGCTGTGGAACTACTCGCGGCACCCGAACTACTTCTTCGAATGGCTGGTGTGGGTGGGTTACGCGGTCTTCGCGCTCGGGTCGCCGTGGGGCTGGCTGGGCATCATCGCGCCCGCGTTGATGCTGCACTTCCTCCTCAACGTCACCGGGATTCCCATGACCGAGGAACTGTCCCTCAAGTCCAAGGGCGACGCCTACCGCGAATACCAGCGCACCACGAGCGCCTTCGTGCCGTGGTTCAAGAAAACTTAGCCACGGATGAAACACAGATTGAACACAGAGAAGAATTTTATCAGGAAGGCAGGAAGGCAGAAACCTGAACCAAACTGCGAGCCGCGACCTCATTCTCCAGTGTCGCTTTCCTGCCTTCCTGGTCCCAATCCGTGTTTCCTCCGTGTTCCATCCGTGGCTAAAACCTCTTCATGATTGATACCCTCCTCGAACGGAATCTCCTCCCCGACTTCCTGCTCCGCTTCGGAATCCGCCGCCTGCTGAAGCAACGCCTGCGCGAGGAGGACAAGGGCAGCGCCGAGGCGCAGCGCGCGCACTTGCACGCGCTCGTCGAGGAACTGCGCCGCTCGCCCATCGCCATCGAGACGGCGGCGGCAAACGAGCAGCACTACGAGGTGCCCACGCGCTTCTACCAGCTCTGTCTCGGGCCGCGCCTGAAATACAGCGGCGCGCTTTGGCCCGCCGGCGTCGCCACGCTCGCCGAGGCCGAGGAGCGGATGCTCGCGCTCTACGCCGAGCGCGCCCAGCTCGCCGACGGCCAGGACATCCTCGAACTCGGCTGTGGCTGGGGTTCGCTCTCGTTGTGGATGGCTGAGAAATTTGCCAAGGCCCGCATCACGGGCGTATCGAACTCGCGGACTCAGAAGGAATTCATTGACGCCGAGGCGTCGCGGCGCGGCTTGAAGAACCTCCGCATCATCACGTGCGACATGAACCGCTTCGACATCGAGGCCGGCTCGTTCGACCGCGTCGTCTCCATCGAGATGTTCGAGCACATGAAGAACTACCAGCGCCTCATGGCAAACATCGCGCGCTGGCTGCGGCCGGGCGGTCAGCTCTTCGTCCACATCTTCACGCACAAGGAATTCGCCTACCACTTCATCGCGCGGGATGAGACGGACTGGATGGCGCGCTACTTCTTCACCGGCGGCATCATGCCCAGCGACGACCTGCTGCTCTACTTCCAAGACGATCTCCGCCTCGTGAACCACTGGCGCGTCAACGGCCAGCACTACGAGAAAACCGCCAACGCCTGGCTCGCGAACATGGACGCGCACGAGCCGGAGATTCGCAAAATCTTCGCTGCAACTTACGGTGCGGCGAACGAGACGAAGTGGTGGGTTTACTGGCGCGTCTTCTACATGGCCTGCGCGGAGCTGTGGGGCTACCGCGAGGGCAACGAGTGGCTGGTGTCGCACTACGTGTTCCAAAAGCCCAAGTAGGTCAACGCATCTTGCCTGACCTCCATTTGGAAGCAGCCGCTTGAGCAGGAATTCGGGGAGCGCTGATTAACCACAGAGGCACGGAGGACACAGAGGAAAGCCCAAGAAATCAAACTCTGCGTTCTCTGTGCCTCTGTGGTTGGTCATGATTCAGTGTTTCCCTAAAAGTCACAAGGACAGGCGGGACGCGCTGTCCTACGGTCAGGCAAACAACCCCGCTGGATTCTGCGCGCAGCCGAGGTGTCTGCCGCCCTCGTAAGTCCTCACCAGCTCACGCCCATTCCAGCGGCGCAGCCGATAGAGCGTTGCGAAGGTGAAATCCGGCGCGGCTCCGCCCTGCCCGCCGACCACTTCGCCGCCGCGCCGCACATTGTCCACCATCCAAGCTGGGAGCGTGAGGTGGTATGGGTTCCGTTGCACTTCGCCGACGTGGAAGGTCAGTGCCGTGATGAGGTCCGCGAGGTCGGTCGCACTGATTTCCACCATCAAGTTCGGCGACACCATCGCGCCCCAAAACTCCGTCTCCAGCGCCCACGTCTGGAAGTCCGCCGGCAGCGTGCGCAACGCGTCCATCACGAGGTGGTGCGTGCCGATGTGCGAACTGTTCCAGTCCGTGTCGTGGGGGAAGAGAATCGCCTGCGGCCGGTGCTTCGCGAGGATGTCCGCGATGACCTTCACCGACGCAGACCAATGCGACTTGTCCTTCTCGCGCGTCGCCGCGTTCACCTTCTCCAAGCCGCCCGGCGCCGTCTGCACCAACCCGAAGCCGATGCAGTCGCAGCACGCCTTCAGTTCCTCCCAGCGCCCCGCCTGCCGCGCCTTGTTGCTGCCCTGCGTGACAGCGACGTTGACGACGTTCCACTTCGCCTCGCACAGGAGCCGTAGTGCCAGCCCGCCGATGATTACCTCGTCATCCGGGTGCGGCGAAAAGATAAGCGCGACCGGCGCATCTGCTGGCACTTCGGGGCGCGGGCAACGTGGGAAGCCGCCCAGCGGCCAGGCTTTCCCATCCTTCGCGAAGCGCGCGTATTCCGAGACGAACTGCTGGTAAGGATTCATGTCGGCGAAGGGTTTAGCCCGCAACTTACAGACGCGCAACTCTGCGCCCGGCGGGAAGGATAAGGCGGCGCGCTTCGCTCAACGCAGAGACGCAGAGAGCGCAGAGAAGCGCAGAGAGGAAGCGCGCACAAGACTCGCCCGAAGCTGCGCTCGTTCCCGTTCCCATCTCTGCGCTTCTCTGCGTCTCTGCGTTTAATCGGAGCGTTCGATTCCACGGCATCGCTTCCGTGCAAATTCTCCTTGCCGCTCCGTGTCCGCCCCGAACACTCCTGCCATGACCTCGCGCCGCCAATTCCTCGCCTCCTCCACCGCGTCCACCGTGCTCGCGGGTTGCGCCACGCTGCGCGCCGATTGCGATCTGCTCATCCGCAACGGCACGCTTTACGACGGCAGCGGCGGCCCGCCGTTCACCGGGGACATTGCGGTGCGCGGCGACCAAATCATCGCCGTTGGCAATGTCACCGGCGTCACCGCGCGGCACACGTTGGACGCCCACGGCCTCGCGATCGCGCCCGGCTTCATCAACATGCTGAGCTGGGCCACGGAGTCGCTCATCCACGATGGCCGTTCGCAGAGTGAAATCCGGCAGGGCGTGACACTCGAAGTCATGGGCGAAGGCTGGTCTATGGGCCCGCTGAACGCGAAGATGAAGGAAGGCGTTCTGAAGGACCAGGGCGACATCAAGTTCCCTGTCGCGTGGACCACGCTCGACGAATACCTGCGCTTCCTCGTGCGCCGGAAGATTTCCTGCAACGTGGCTTCGTTCATCGGCGCGGAGACGGTGCGAATCCACGAGCTGGGCTACGAGGATCGCGCGCCAAACTCAGCCGAGCTGGCGCGGATGCAGGCGCTCGTCCGCACCGCGATGCGCGAGGGCGCGCTCGGCGTGGCGTCCGCGCTCATCTACGCGCCGGGCTTTTATGCGAAGACACCCGAGCTGATTGCGCTGTGCCAGGCTGCGGCGGAATTCGACGGACTCTACATCTCGCACCTGCGCAGCGAGGGGAACCAGTTCGTCGAGGCGGTGGAAGAACTGCTCACCATCGCGCGCGAGGCGAAGATTCGCGCCGAGGTCTATCACCTGAAAGCCGCCGGCGAAGTGAACTGGCCCAAGCTCGACACCGTCATCCGCAAGATTGAGGCCGCGCGCGCCAGCGGCCTCGCCATCACGGCGGACATGTATACCTACACCGCCGGCCAGACCGGCCTCGACGCCGCGATGCCGCCGTGGGTGCAGGAGGGCGGTTACTTCGAGTGGGCCAAGCGCCTCCAAGACCCCGCCATCCGCGAGCGCGTGCGCCGCGAGATGTCCACGCCCACGGACAAGTGGGAAAATCTCTACCTCGCCGCCGGCAGCGCGGACCGCGTGATTCTCGTCGGCTTCAAGAATGACAAGCTCAAGCCGCTCACCGGCAAGACGCTCGCGGAAGTTTCCAAGCTGCGCGGCAAATCGCCGGAGGAGACCGCGATGGACCTCGTCGTCGAGGACGGCAGCCGCGTCGGCACGGTCTATTTCCTGATGAGCGAGGACAACGTGCGGAAGCAGATCAAGCTGCCGTGGGTGAGCTTTTGCAGCGACTCGCCGTCGCTCGCGCCCGAGGGCGTCTTCCTCAAGTCCAGCACGCACCCGCGCGCCTACGGGAGCTTCGCGCGGCTGCTGGGCCGCTACGTGCGTGATGAGAAACTGACTCCACTCGAAGACGCGATTCGCCGCCTCACGTCGCTGCCAGCGGAGAACTTGCGCTTGAAGCAGCGCGGTTCGCTCAAGCCCGGTTGCTTCGCGGACATCGTCGCCTTCGATCCCGCGCGTGTGCAGGATCACGCAACCTTCGAGCAGCCGCACCAGTATTCCACCGGCATGGTCCACGTCTGGGTCAACGGCCAACAGGTGCTCCATGACGGCGAGCACACGGGCGCAAAGCCGGGCCAAGTCGTGCGCGGGCCGGGCTGGAAGAAGGCGTAGCTGCGAAAGAGAGGAAGGAACACGATTTGATTTTCTTATTTGCGCTCTTTGCGTTCTTTGGCAGCCAATCCATCCTCCCTGTGTGACTGACACCATCCTGGCCGAACAACTCGCCTACTACCGCGCCCGTGCGGGTGAGTATGACGATTGGTTTTATCGTCGTGGGCGTTACGACTGGGGCGCGGAACTGAACGCGCGCTGGGCGGCGGAGGCGGACATCGCCCGCAAGGCGCTGCACTCCCTCGGCCCGGTGGACTCGGCGCTGGAACTCGCCTGCGGCACGGGCATCTGGACGGAGGAAGTCGCTCAAGTCGCGCGCCACGTCACCGCGTTGGACGGCTCGCCGGAAGTGCTCGCCCTCAACCGCACGCGCCTTGTCGCAGCGAAGCCCCTGTCTCCGATCCGGCGCGAGGATGCGACCGACGACCGCGCCCGGTCACAGACCGGCCCTCCGCAAGTCACGCACCTTCAAGCCGACCTCTTCACGTGGGAACCGGACCGACAGTTTGACCTCGTCGTGTTCTGCTTCTGGCTCTCGCACGTTCCCGACGAACTGCTCGACGCCTTTCTCGACAAAGTCCGCCGTGCGACGCGTCCCGGCGGGCGCTTCTTCCTCCTGGACTCGCGCAACGAAAGCACTTCGATGGCGAAGAACCACGACCGGCCCACGGTCGAGACGGGCGTGCGTGTCCGCAAGCTGAACGACGGCCGCGAGTTCCGCGTGGTGAAGCTTTACCACGAGCCGGACGCGCTGACGGAGCGCTTCCGCCGGCACGGCTTCGATGCCCACCTGCGCGTAACGCCCACCTACTTTCTGTATGGCTCAGGAGTGCGGCGATAAAACCGAGCGAGGACGATGTCCGGTCAAAGGTTAAACGGGCTGGCTGACGATGCTCCCGACGATGCCTCACGCCGGGAGACAATGGTGGAACGCATTCTGCCCGTCAGCGAACGGGGTATAAAGCTCCTGAAAAGGCCCGGCGAAAACGCGGCGGCGCTCCGCGCCACTTCGTTGGATCGGAGGACAGCAAAATCAGCAGGTTCGACTCTGTTTGACATAGGTTCCAGTCACAGGGCACAGATCAGTATATGCGACGACTAATAAAATTGCGCGACGCGTTCACGACGCCACGACGTCACCACTGGCTCGAAATGTCTTGCCCTTAATCTTGGTGCGCCCGAAATAGGTGTCGGTGCTGACCTGTTGCACCCAGTTCGGGGTCTTCGGGAATGAACGCTGCCTGCTGCGTGGCAGATGGTTTTGTTCGCGTCGCGCTTTTTGCGCGGTTGGCGCCTCGTCGTTTGTCCGCAGGGCGCGTAACCCTGACGGAATAAACGTCGCAGTTTTGTCCGCAACCTGCCGGGCCCGTAGCTTAACGGTTAGAGCAGGCGACTCATAATCGCTTGGTTACCGGTTCGAATCCGGTCGGGCCCACTTCAGCGTCACGGACGAGCTTTCCATTCCAAGAGCCACGCCAGCAGCATGGCGAAGGCTCCGGCCACGCCGAGCGGAATCAGCACCATCAGGACCTTGAGCTTCCATGCCTGCCGGATTTCCGGGTCCACGCACAACTCGTGCAACCACAAGGCAAGCACGCCGAGCAGCACTGTGATGATCGCGCGCTGGCCGAACCATTGCAGGCGTGCCGCCCAGCGCGGCGGCTCAACGGAGGCCGACGAAGGAGAGTTTTCAGGTTGAGCCATGCCGGTGTTTACTGCGCGATCCAGCCACCATCAATCACCACGTCGGTGCCAGTGATGAAACCGGAATCACCCGACGCGAGAAACACGGCGAGCGCGGCGACTTCCTCCGGCTTGCCGAAGCGGCCCACGGGAAGCTGGGAGGTGAACTTGGCCAGCAGCTCGGGATTGTTGAGGATGGGCGCGTTGATTTCCGTCGAGCACGGGCCGGGGCTGATGGCGTTGACGGTGATGCCCTTCGCCGCGACTTCGAGCGCGAGCGCCTTGGTGAGGCCCATGATGCCGGCTTTGCTTGCCGAGTAGGGCACGCGGTGCGCGATGGAGACGTGCGCCATCATCGAAGCAAGGTTGATGATGCGTCCGCAACCGGTTTCAAGGTGCGGCACAAACGCGCGGCACAGCAGGAAAACGCTCGTCAAGTTCGTGTCGAGAATCTGGTGCCACTCGGCGAGCGAGAATTGCGTGACGGGCTTGCGAATGTTGATGCCGGCGTTGTTGACGAGGATCGTCAGCTTGCCGAAGCGGGCCAGCACGTCCTGTCTCAACTGCTCCACCTGCGTCTCGCTCGTCACATCCACCTGATACGTCTCTGCCTCCGCCCCGCGCGCGTGGCAGGCGGCCTGGACTTCGGCGAGCAGCTTCGTGTCGCGGGAGACGAGCGCGAGGCGCGCGCCGGCGTCGGCGAAGGCGAGGGCCATCGCCTTGCCGAGTCCCTTGCTCGCGCCGGTGATGACAGCGGTTTTTCCAGAGAGTTTCTTGTCGTTGCTCATGCGAGGAGGTTGGCGATTGGCCCAGCAGTGTCAAAATTCAAATCGGCCCTCGCCCGCCCTGCCTGCAACCGGCCGAAGCCCGGCGGGTAGAAGCGCTCAATGGGAACTTTCAAAACCTGCGCGAGGATGAACAGCTCGCAGGCCTTCACCCACCTCACCTTGGACTCGATCTTCGCAAGTGTGCTGCGAGTCATCGTGAGGCCGCGCGGTCGGCACAGCGCGGCCAGTTCCTTCTGCGTCAGCCCGGCCCGCCGACGAAACTGGCGAATTCGATGGCCCACGACATTTGCGTCGCTGGGGGTATTCCTGTGCTGGGTCGGCATATCCGTTCGCTGGGGTTTGAGTGCTGGCACCGGATGTTCACGCCTGTTCATGGCACAAAGGCGCGGGGCGCATCTTGACACTGCGCCCGGAGCGCCGGTCTCCGAACCGGCAGGTGTTGAATGCCACGCAGAAACGCGCCGATTCAGAGATCGGCGCTCCGCAATGCCAGCGGGGTCGGGGGCAGTGTCAAGATGCGCCCAAAGGCGCGCAGAACACATTATAATACTTGCTCCCAATGAGAGCGGTTGACCAGTATTCGCCTCCGACGTGCCGCGCATGAGTTCAAAGCCCACTCCGCTTCTCCGAGTCGCCATCGTCGAGGACCACCCGGCCCACGCCGAATGGCTTCAGCACCTCCTGCGGCGGCTGCCGGGTGTCGGTGCCATCCGGCTCTACGCCTCAGCAGAGGAGGCGCTGGCCGGCCTCTTGCGGACGCGCGCGGACGTGGTGCTCATGGACGTGCATCTGCCGGGCATCAGCGGCCAGGAGTGCGCCCGCCGGCTAAAGACCCTGCTGCCGCGCCTGCGCGTCATCATGGTCACCGTGCATGACGAGCCGGACGTCCTGGCCGAAGCGCTCAAGAACGGCGTGGCCGGCTACCTCACCAAGCCCGTCCGCCGGCACGACCTTGCCGCCGCCTTTCTCAAGCTGCGCACTGGCCGCTTTCCGCTCTCCGACGGCATGGTGGACAAACTCGTCGAAGTGGCACGGCAACCCGCCGTCTTCATGCCGCACCCGCGCCTCACGGCGCGCGAAAACGAGATTCTGGGCCGGGTCGTCGCCGGCGGAACGGACAAGGAACTGGCGGCGCACTTCCAGGTCGCCATCTCCACCATCAGCCGGCACCTCCACAACATCTACCGCAAGCTCCGCGTCCACACCCGCACCGAGGCGGTGGCGAAGGTCTGCGGACTGGGGGGTTAAGCCAAGGGTGCGGAGCGGGGTAATTTCAAAATGTGACTTCCTGGTTGGAAATCTGCCATTCCCCAAGCCCCGTTCGCCGGCGTCCGCTCATACATAATCCTGTGAATGGCGGTCCGGCGCTTCCGCGTTAAGTTCCCCACTTAATCAGGCCGGAGAAGTTTGAGAGCGGGTGAACGTGTTTTCATGCAAGAGCCAGAATTCATTTCCAAGGTTCTTCGCTGTTTTAGGTGGAATGAGATTCACTGGCTGGCCAACGTCGGCCCCAGCGGGGCCAGTGAGGGTAGCCGGTGGGAAGGTTCGACCCGCGGGAGAACCGCACCCACCGGTAGCTTGCCCCAGTCCTCCCGCGCCCCAGCGGGGCGCATGAACTCCGGGGAACAACCACCTGCGCTCCCTCCGGGGCGCGGCTCGGCTTGGCCGTCCTCCGGTGGGTGCGCTGCGCTTCCCACCGGCTACCTTCAGCCGCGCCTCCGGCGCAAGGCTTGGCTCCAATTCCACCGAAAACAGCGGAGAACCATTTCCAAGGCGGCTTGTCCCGACCACACCCCGGCGGCTCCCACCCGCGCGGCCCGGCGGCGCAACCGCACGGGCCGCAGGCTCAACCGGCCGCTCCTCGTTGGCCGGGACACGACTAGGAGCTGCGGCGAAAGGCAGACGCGCGAATGAGCTGGGCCATCGAAAACAAAATCCGCGTGGGTTTTGGGCTGGCTCTGGCCTTTCTGATTGCCTCGGGCGCAGGCGCGTGGTGGAGCGTGTCCCGAAACCTGGAGACGGTTCTCCGGGTGGAGCACACACACGAGGTGCTCAACCGTTTGGAACAGACCTTCAATGTCCTGCTGGACTTGGAAGCAGCTTCGCGGACCTATTTCATCACGGGCAACGAGGCGCATCTGGAGGTGTATCAACCGGGCATCCGGTCGGTCGGCCAACTGGTCAGGGAGCTGCGCAAACTGACGGCAGACAACCCCGCCCAGCAGGACCGGATCAACGCCTTGGAACCGGCGGTCAGCCAGCAGATCAAGCAGATGGACCAATACATCGCTTTCCGCAAGGAGCGCGGCGAGACGGCGGCCTTCGACGCGATGCGCGCGATGAAAGGCCGGCTGACCGTCAACGAGACGCGCAAGCTCATCGCGGGCATGCAGGACGAGGAACGTCTGCTCTTGCAGCACCGCACGGCGGCCGCCCGGGAAGCGAACCAGACGACGATCTCAATGATCCTGCTGGGCAGCCTCGTGGCCGTGGGGCTGGTCATGTGGTCGGCCCTGCTGGTGCGGCGGGATTTTTGGAAGCGGGTGGCCGCCGAGCAGGTGGTGCGCGCGCAGGGAGCGGAGGCCCGCACCACACTCACCAGCATCGGCGATGGGGTCATCACGACGGACGCCAGCGGCCTCGTCACGCGGCTCAATCCCGTGGCCGAGCAGATCACCGGCTGGACCACCACCGATGCGCAAGGCAAACCCGTGGCCGAGATCTTCCGCATCATCAATGAGCACACGCGCCAGACCGTGGTTTGCCCTGTGGCGCGCGTGTTGCGCGAGGGCACCATCGTCGGCCTCGCCAACCACACCCTGTTGATCCGCAAGGACGGCAGCGAGATTCCCATCGCCGACAGCGGCGCGCCCATTCACGACGACAGAGGCGTGACGCGCGGCGTGGTGCTGGTGTTCCGTGACCAGAAGGCCGAGCGGGCGGCGGAAGTGGCCTTGCGCAAGTCCGCCGACGAGATCAAGGATCTCTACAACAAGGCACCGTGCGGCTACCACTCGCTCGACCACGAGGGCGTGTATGTGAACATCAACGACACGGAGCTGGCGTGGCTGGGCTACCCGCGCGAGGAGATCGTTGGCAAGATGAAGTTCGCGGACTTGCACACGCCGGAAAGCCAGGAAATCTTCCGCAGCGCGTTCGTCCGCCTCAAAGAACAGGGCTTCGTCAACGACATCGAATACACCTTGCGCCGCAAGGACGGCTCGGAGATGCCGGTGCTGTTGAACTCGACCGTCATCCGCGACGCCTCGGGAAACTACATCGCCAGCCGCTCGACGATGTTCGACCTCACCGAGCACAAGCGCGCCGAGGAGGAGCGCGACCGCTTCTTCACGCTCTCGCTGGACATGCTGTGCATCGCGAAGGACGACGGTTACTTCAAGCGCGTCAGCCCCGCGTTCACCCACACGCTGGGCTGGAGCGTTGAGGAGCTGCTGGCCCGGCCATTCTTCGACATCATTCACCCCGACGACCGGGCCAAGACGCACGCGGCCATCCAGACCTTGGGAGCCGGCGAGGTGTTGACGCAATTCGAGAACCGCCACCTGTGCAAGGACGGCTCGTGGCGTGTGCTCTCATGGAAGGCCGCGCCGCAGCCCGGCGGGCTGATCTATGCCACGGCACGTGATGTGACGGAGCAAAAGCGCGCGGAGGAAAAGCAGCAGCAACTCCTCGCCATTCTCGACGCCACGCCGGATTACGTGGCCATCTCGCGGCTCGACGGGAAGCGCATTTATCTCAACCCCGCCGGCCGACGCACGATTGGACTGAGCGCGACGGAGGATGTGACGCTGTCGCGCATCCCGGATTTCTACGCGCCGGAGTCGGCGAGGGTCATCCTCGATGAAGGCATCCCCGCCGCCGCCCGCGACGGCGTGTGGTTTGGCGAGACGCATCTGCGCACGCGAGACGGTCGCGACATTCCAGTTTCGCAGATTTTGCTCGCGCACCGGAACAGCCACGGCGTGGTGGACCACGTTTCGACCGTCGCGCGGGACATCTCGCAGCAAAAGAACATCGAGGCCGCGCTGATCAACGCGAAGCTGGCCGCCGAGGAGGCCACGCACGCCAAGAGCCAGTTCCTCGCGAACATGAGCCACGAGCTGCGCACGCCGCTCAACGCCATCATCGGCTTCTCGGAGATTCTGGAAGACGGCACCTTCGGTTCACTCAACCCCAAACAAGGCCGTTACGTCAGCAATGTCCTCACGAGCGGTCGCCACCTGCTCCAGCTCATCAACGACATCCTTGATCTGGCGAAGGTGGAGTCCGGCAAGCTGGACTTGCAGCCGGAGGATTTCGCGCCGGAGCAGGTCGTTGAGAACGTCCTGGCGATCTGCCGGGCGCTGGCGAACAAGAAGAGCATTGTGCTGGCCACGGAGTTTGCGCCGGACCTGCCGCTGCTGCACGCGGACGAGAGCAAGTTCAAGCAGGTGCTCTACAATCTCCTGAGCAACGCCGTGAAGTTCACGACCGAGGGTGGCAGGGTGACAGTGGCGGCCAGCGTGCAGCCGTCCGCCGGGAATGGCACGGGTGGCAACGCTGAGTTAATTCCTGACAGCTCTCCGCGGGCAGGCTCTTGCCTCCGTGTTTCGGTCAGCGACACCGGCATCGGCATCCGGCCGGCGGACCACGCGCGCGTGTGGAAGGAGTTCGAGCAGGTGGACTCGACTTACGGGCGCACACAGCAAGGCACCGGACTGGGGCTGGCACTGACGAAAAAACTGGTCGAGCTTCACGGCGGCCGCATCTGGTTGGAAAGCGACGGCATCGCAGGGAAAGGCAGCACGTTCATCTTCGAGCTGCCGCTGGCGGTGGCCGGCGAAACAGACGCGGCAATCCAGCGGCGGCAATTGACCTTGGAAGTCGAGCCGGCGCGCTCTGTGCCCGCGCGGCCGCTGGTGCTGGTGGTCGAGGACGACGAGTCGGCGTTGAGCTTGCTGAGCAATTACCTGCACGGCGGCGGCTACGATGTGGCGCACGCGCGGACGGCGACGCAGGCGGTGGAGCTTGCGCGCGAAATGAAACCCTTCGCCATCACGTTGGACATCCTGCTGCCGGACCGTCCGGGCTGGGAGGTGTTGAACGAATTGAAGTCCCAGCCAGAGACGCGCGACATCCCGGTGGTGATCGTTTCCGTCACGGACGACTTGCAGCTCGGGTTCAGCCTGGGCGCGGTGGAGTTCCTTGTGAAGCCGGTGAAGCGCGACCACTTGCTCGCGGTGATCGCGAAGGCCGGAAAGACGGGCGGCAAGCCTGTCCAGGCCGTGCTGATCGTGGACGACGAACCGCAGGCCGTGGAGGCCGTGGCGGACGTCATCCACGCGGAAGGCTACACGGTGCTGGAGGCGCAGAGCGGGGCGCACGGGCTGGCGGTGGCGACGGAGAAGTTGCCGGACTTGATCATTCTCGACCTGCTGATGCCGGGGATGAACGGCTTCGAGGTGGTGGAACGCCTGCGCGCGAACCCGCGCACGGCGGACGTGCCGATCCTGATTTACACGAGCAAAGACCTCACGGCGGATGAGCGAACGCAGCTCAACCGGCACGTGCAGGGCATCTCGGCCAAGTCCGGCGGAGAGCGGTTGCTCGCGAATCTGGCCCGGCTGGCCGTGAGCCGGCGCGCCGCTGGCAACGGAAACGGGCATTTGCAACGCCGATGACGCCATGAAGCCCGCCCGCATCCTCGTCATCGAAGACACGCCCGTGAACCTTGAGCTCGTCACCGACCTGTTGGAAGCCGCCGGCCACACGGTCCTGTCCGCCGCGTCCGCCGAGCCGGGCATCTCGCTCGCACGCTGCGAGCAGCCGGACTTGATCCTCATGGACATCAGCCTCCCCGGCATGGACGGCCTGACCGCCACCCGCGCCCTCAAGGCTGACTCCGCCACGCGGAGCATTCCGGTCGTCGCGCTCACCGCGCATGCAATGCGCGGCGACGAGCAGTTGGCGCAGGAGGCGGGCTGCCTCGCCCACGTGACGAAGCCCGTGGACACGCGCGCCTTCGCCGGGCGCATCGCCTCCTTCCTGCTTGCAACCGGCCCAGCCCAATTCAAGACGAAACCATGAGCGCCACCGCCACCGCCATTCCCGCCCACGCCGGGCGTGTCCTTGTCGTTGACGACATGCCGGCCAACTGCGAATTGATCCGGGACTTGCTCGAGCCGCGCGGCTTCGTGGTGGAGGAAGTGGCGAGCGGGCCGCAGGCGCTGGAGCGCATTGCGATTGCGCCGCCGGACGTGGTGCTGCTGGATGTCTCGATGCCGGGCATGGACGGGCTGGAAGTGTGCCGGCGGTTGAAGGGAAACCCGAAGACCGCCGCGCTGCCCGTGATCATGGTCACTGGCAATGTGGACCGCAATGACCGGCTGGCCGGCATCGGCGCGGGCGCGAACGACTATCTCCCCAAACCAATTGACGCGCAGGACATCATCTTGCGCGTGCGCAACGCCGTCTTCGCCAAGCGGCTGCACGACCAGTTGCAGGAGAGTTACCAGCGGCTGCTGGAACTGGAGCGGCTCCGCGACAGCCTCACGCACATGGTGGTGCATGACCTGCGCTCGCCGTTGTCGGCGGTCGTGATGAGCATGGAACTGTTGAAGCTGACCGCCGCCGGGCAACTGCAGGCGCGGGAGATGGAATGCCTGAACGACTGCCTGAGCAGCGCCGCGACGATGAGCGAGATGGTCACCACGTTGCTGGATGTGAGCCGGCTCGAGGCGGGCGAGATGCCGCTGCAAAGGGCCGCCACTCCGCTGGTGCCGGTGATTCGCGCGGCGATGGAGCCGCTCCGCAGCCTGGCGGCGGGCCATGCGGTCGCGCTGGCCGGACCTGACACCACGGCGACGGCGATGTGTGATGGCGAGATCGTGCGGCGCGTGCTGGGCAACCTGCTGGGCAACGCGCTCAAGTTCACGCCCGAACGCGGCGAGGTGCATGTTTCACTGCTCAATGGCGGTCCAGATGTGCGTGTGTCCGTGCGGGACACCGGGCCGGGCATCGCGCCGGAGTATCACACGAAGATTTTCGAGAAATTCGGGCAGGTGCAGGACCGCAAGGCCAAGCTGGGCACGGGGCTGGGGCTGGCCTTCTGCAAGCTCGCGGTGGAGGCGCACGGCGGACGCATCGGCGTGGAGAGCGAAATTGGGAAAGGGAGCACGTTTTGGTTCACGTTGCCGGCAGCGTGACCACCAACGTCTTCGCGCTCCGTGGCGGCGGTCCTCCCGGCTTGCCTCACTGCGGAGTTCTGCCTAATGTCCGCCCGTGTCACAGCAGCAGACGCTACAGGAACCAGTCTCCTTCTCCGGCACCGGCCTTCATAGCGGCAGCCGGGTGAACATGACGTTTCATCCCGCGCCGCCGGGCACGGGCATCCGCTTCCGCCGCGTGGACCTCGACGGCAAGCCGGAGATCGAGGCGCGCGTGGAGCACATCGTGGACACCAACCGCTCCACCACCCTCGGCAAGGGCAACGTCAAGATTCACACCGTCGAGCATGTGCTTGCGGCGTTCAGCGGCGCGGGCGTGGACAACGCCATCGTGGACCTCGATGCCAGCGAGCCGCCCATCGCGGACGGCAGCTCACGCGAATACGTGCGGATGATCGAGAAAGCCGGCCTCGTTCCACAGACCGAGGCGCGCGCCCCCTACAAGCTGACGGAGCCGATTGAAATCCAAATCGGCGAAACGATGATGCAGGTCTTCCCGCACGACCGGCTGAAAATATCGTGCACCAGCTCCGGGCCGGGCGGCCGCTTCACACAGTTCTTCAGCCTCGAAATCACGCCGGAGACCTGGCCCAGGGAACTCGCGCCCGCGCGGACGTTCTGTTTCTTCGAGGAGATCGAGTTCCTCTTCAAGAACGGCCTTATCAAAGGTGGCAGCCTGGAGAACGCCGTGGTCATCCGCGACGACGCGGTGCTCACCACGGAGCCGCTGCGTTACGAGGATGAGTTCGTGCGGCACAAGATGCTCGACATCCTCGGCGATCTCTCGCTGCTGGGCCGGCCGTTCCTCGGTCATGTCGTCGCCATCCGCCCGAGCCACACGGGCAACTGCGAGCTAACGCGGCTGATCACCACACAAATGCGCAGGCCGGAGAAGGCCGTGCAAACCTTTTCACCGCCGCCCACAAAATCCGACGACGAAAATCCTGTGCGCGACGGCGCGACGCTCGACGTGACGCAGGTGATGAAGATTCTGCCGCACCGCCCGCCCTTCCTGATGGTGGACCTGGTGACGAAGATCGAAGGCAACCGCATCGTGGGCCAAAAAAATGTGACGATGAGCGAGCCGGTTTTCCAAGGGCACTTCCCCGGCCATCCGATTTTGCCCGGTGTGCTCCAGCTCGAAGCGATGGCGCAGGTCGCCGGCATCTTGATGATGCGGCAGGCGGAGAACGCGGGAAAACTCGCCTACTTCATGTCCGCCGAAGAGGTGAAGTGGCGCAAGCCCGTCCGTCCCGGTGACGTGCTGGTGATTGATGTCACGATGACGAAGATGCGCGGCAAGATCGGCAAGGCCCGGGGCGAGTGCAGCGTGGACGGCGAGGTCGTCAGCGAGGCGAACGTGACCTTCATGCTCATGGACAAGGAATGAGGGAATGAGCACGGGGAACATTCACGCATCGGCGGTCATTCATCCTGACGCGCAGATCGGCTCCAACTGCCACGTCGGTCCGTTCTGCGTCATTGGCGAGCACGTAACGCTGGGACCGGACTGCCGGCTGCATTCGCACGTCGTCATAGATGGGCACACCACGATCGGAGCGGGCAATGAACTTTTCCCCTTCGCCGCCATCGGCCTCAAGACGCAGGACTTGAAGTGGAAGGGCGGAGTGACCCGCACGGTCATCGGCGACCACAATGTCTTCCGCGAGAACTCCACCGTCCACAGCGCCACGAACGACGGCGACGCCACCATCATCGGCTCGCACAACCACTTCCTGGCCTACACGCACATCGCGCACGACTGCATCGTCGGCAGTCACATCGTCATGTCGAACGTCGGCACGCTCGCCGGCCACGTCATCGTCGAGGACCACGCCATCATCGGCGGGTTGGCGGCGGTGCATCAGTTCTGCCGCATCGGGCGCATGTCGATCATCGGTGGCTGCGCAAAGGTGGTGCAGGACGTGCCGCCCTTCATGCTCGCCGACGGCAACCCCGCCGAGACCAAGGCGCTCAACAAGGTCGGCCTGGAGCGCAACTGCGTGTCCGAGGAAGCGCAGGCCGCACTGAAGAAGGCGTTCAAGATTCTCTTCCGTGAAGGGCTGACCGTCACGAACGCCCTCGTCAAAATCGAAGCCGAGCTGCAACTGTTGCCGGAACTCCAACACCTCATCACTTTCGTGAAAGCCAGCGAGCGGGGCATCAGCAAGTAGTCGCAACCGGAAGGTTGCGACTACGGGAGCCTCGCCACCTCGCACTTCCGCTGTGTGAAGCGGCACCAGTGCGTATAGCCGACGGAGGTCGCAAGTTGCCGCGCCTTGTCCCAGTCCGCTCCGACATCACCGGGCGCGTGCGCGTCGGAGCCGAAGGTGATGGGGACGCCGATTTGATAGGCCCGCTGGAGGAAAAAGCGACTCGGGTAAATCTCTTGGCAGTCTTTCCGGAGCCCGGCGGTGTTAAGTTCGATGGCCGTTCCGCTGTCCTTCGCCGCGCGCAGGAAACGATCAAACATCCGCGAGCAATCACGATCCGGGAAGTAGCGGAATTTCTTCGGCAGGTCCGCGTGGCCAATGATTTCAAAGAGGCCGCTCGCCGCCGCCATCGTCAGCCGCTCGAAATAAACCGACCACACCTCGAAGGCGTCGCGGGTCTTCCACTGCGAGAGCTTCTCGGGATTGTCCACGTCCCACGCGTCGGAGACGTAGTGGACGGAGCCGATGAAGTAGTCCCACGGATGCCGCGCCGCCAGCTCGCGGATCCATTCCTCGTGGCCGGGCAGGTAGTCCACTTCGAGCGCGAGCTTGATGGTGAGCTGGGGAAACTCGCGTTGCGCGCGGCGCACTTTCTCCACGTATTCGTCGAGCTGGTGGGCGAACATCCGCCAGTTGTCGAAGTCATCGCGCCGCATTGGCGAGTGATCGCTGAAGCCAATCTCCGTCAGGCCCGCCGCGACGGCGCGCGCGGCGTATTCCACCGGCTCACCGCTCGCGTGACGGCAGAGCGGCGTGTGCATGTGGTAGTCAGCAGGCGGCGACACGGCGGGAGGGTAGGTCAGAGGCACGCGGCATTTACAGGAGATTTACAAAATCCAGTTTGACCCCGCCGACCATCGGGATACTGTCCACCAGACCAACATTCAAACGGCCCTGACCTTGCCATGAGAACCAACCGCACTCGCCGCGCACGACAGTCCGGTTTCACCCTCATCGAACTGCTCGTGGTCATCGCCATCATCGCGATTTTGGCGGGAATGCTGTTGCCCGCCTTGTCCAAGGCGAAGGCCAAGGGGCAGGCCACGGCCTGCATGAGCAACACGCGGCAAATTGGCATCTCCTCCCGGCTCTACTCCGAGGACAACGACAACCTCTACGTGCAGGCCGCGCAGCAGACCAGCGTGACTCCGCCGGGGGCCATGCTGCCCAACGCCAACGGTTACACCGTCTGGCCGGACAAGCTCAAACCGATGATGCAGTCGGAAAAGGGGTTTGAATGTCCGTCCATCCAGAAGCCCTCGGTCACTGGCTCCACCTACAAGTGGGGCATCGGCATCAACTACCCGACCATCGGGCGGTTCCTCGACGCCCCCCGGGGCGGCTTCGAAGCAAAGGTTCGCGAGATCAACGTCGCCGCGCCCAGCGACACCGTGGCCTTTGCGGACATGGCCGAGGTGGCCAATCCCGCCGCCGCGCCGGCCGCGTGGACCGTTGCCACCACCTTCAGCGCGTCCGTTTGGGACAACGTGCTCTTCCGCACGCCGGAGAACACCTGCTGCTTCACCAGCATTCCGACGCGTCCGTTCAACCGGCACAACAAGCGCGGGAATCAAGTGATGGCTGACTTGCATATCGAGTCGCAAGACGTGACCACGCTGGGGCTACAGTTCTACCCCGGGGCCGCCGGTGAACAGGGCTACGTCAACAACCAATACGACCCGCGTTGGAAATGGGATTTATTTTGAGCGGTGTCGGGCGGCACGCACGCCACGCTATGCGCCTTGGAATTCTTCCGCTGGCTCTGGTCAGCGTTTCGCTCTTGGTGCCGGCCTGTCGGAAACGAGAAGTCCCCGTCGCAGCACCGATTGGCCCGGTCGCATCCGTGAAGTCACCGTTGTTGCTGCCCGAAGGCTACCCGCCTGGCAGCGTGCAGGCTCCTGGCCCCGTCGCGCTGAAGACGCAACTGAACGACGCGTTGCACTCCTTCATCGAGATGCGGGGAGGATTTCCCACGAACATCAACGACCTGACTTTCACGAAGATGATTCCCGCCGTTCCCCCTGCGCCGCCGGGGAAGAAATATGTCATCGACGCGAAGAAGCTCGAAGTGCTGCTCACGAATCTGTGAGCGACGGTTGGCGCAAAGCCGCATCAAGTGACCGGATAGCGAGGAGGCATGCAGCGTCTGGCGAGGCTTCCCCTTCCGTGAACTCAAACGGCTCCGCCCGCACTGGCCCGTCGTAGCCCAGGCGACGCAGCGTTCCGAGGAACTGTGCCAGGCCGATCACGCCGGTCGCTCCGGGCAGCTCGCGTTGGCGGTCGAGCAATTTCTCCTTCGGCACGCCAACTGGCGCGTCATTCAAATCCACTCCCACGATTTCCTCGCGACGCAGCGTGGCCAGTTCCGTTGTCGGGCTGCCGCTCATCCACCAGTGCCACGAGTCCAGCACGAGGCCCAGGTTCGGCGCGCCGATGGCCGCGATGAGTTCCCGCAGTTGCGGAAGCGAATGGATGAACTCGTGCCGTTTCCCGCGCCGCATCGTGGGCGTGGCACAGTATTCCAAGCCGAAGCGAATCCCGTGATCGCCCAGCACCAGCGCCACTGCGCCAATGCGCTCGACGTGCTGCCGAAAGTTCTCCGTATAGCTGAGTTCATCATGCGCCGGCACGATGGACGAACCGAGCCGGGTCACGCCGCAGCGTTGCAGGACGGCGGCGAACTTCGGCAACTCGCTCATCCCGTCCGCAAAACGGTGCGCGTCCCGCCGCAGGTCAATCGGCATTCCCGCCAGACCGAATCGCAGCCCTTTTGCCCGCATATCGTCGAGCACCCGTCGCAGCTCGTCCTCGGACAACCGCGCCAGCTCGTCCGCCCGCGCCTCGACTGAGTCGAATCCATGCCGGTGCGCCAGCTTGATGGCTTCGAATTGCGTCGCTTCGATGCACAAGCTACGGCAGACGAGACACGTGAACACGCCGAAGATTGGCCGGCCCATGCCCCGGACCGTCAAGGCGCAAAGCCGGGCGTGCGCACCCTTCAGTAATCTCCCGTATTGAGCGGGGCACCGGCCTCGCTACCCTCAATTCGGCCAATCGTTCTGCGGATAAACCATGAGCGCACGAAGTCTCGCCCTGCTCACCGCCTCGCTTCTCGTTGCCGCGAATGTCCGTGCGCAGCTTGCACCGCCAGCGTCGCCGAGCATCACGAACTTCACTTTGAATGGCAGCCAGCGTGTGCTCCGCTGGACGCCTTATCCCGCCGCGCAGAGTTTCAAGGTTTTCAGCACAACCGATCTCCGCCAGTCCTTCACCGAGGACGCCAGCGGCGCGGTCAACGGCTACTCGTGGACGAGCACGAACACCGGTGTCGCGCGCTTCTTCCGCCTCGACACGACACCGATGGACACGAACGCTTTCGTCACCGCCACGGTGCTCAACCGCCTCGCCTACGGACCAACGCCCACGCTGCTCGACCGCTTCAAGACCGACTCGATTGACCTCTACATCGCCGAGCAGCTTGCACCTGAGACGGTCACGGAAACGGTGCAGAACCAGCACACAAACATCGCCTACTTCGAGAGCCGCTTCGCGCCGCCGACCACGCCCGTCTCGCTGACGAACGGCACCGCGGCGGGCACGGCGACGATAGATGTTCTGCGGAGTTGGTTCACGTTGCGCGCGGTCGGCGCGGACCGGCAGCTCCTGGAAGTCCTCACGCAGTTCTTGGACAACCACTTCGTCACGCAATACACGAAATCGGCAAACTACTTCCAGATTTACTACAGTGACTCGACCATGCAGAACCGTGTCGCCACCGAGCTGGAATATCGCGAAATCTCCCGCTGGCGAAATGCGTTGATGAACCCCGCCGTCACGTTCAAGGACCTGCTCACCATCAGTTGCGAAAGCCCGGCGATGATCATCTATCTCGACACGGTCAGCAGCCGGGGCGACAGCGGCCGCGTGCCGAACGAGAACTTCTCCCGTGAGATCATGGAGCTGTTCACGATGGGCGTGGATAACGGCTACGACCAGACAGACATCACCGACATGTCGCACACTTGGGCCGGCTGGACGGTGGACTTCGTCGCGACGAACGACGTGTTCAACCCCTTCGCGGCGCGGCTGCTGGCCACTGGCGGCAACACTGTGAGCAACGTCCCCGGCTCGTGGGCCTTCATCTTCCGCACAAACTACCACGGCACGTCGCGCAGCATCTTCACGAACAAGTTCGTCCCCGCCCGCTTCGGTGCGCCGTGGACCATGCGCACTTACGCGAACGCCACGCCCGGCTCTTATCAGCTCGCGTTTCCCGGACGCACCGGCACCAACGCGATTCAGGATGGCTATGATCTCATCGCGCACCTCGCTGACCTGCCGTTCACGCAGGAGTTCATCAGCGCGAAGCTCTGCCGGCTCCTCGTGCATGAGGACTTCGCGCACGGCTATGATTTCACCGCGCCGCAGCTCACGCCGGAGGCCGACCTCGTGCGCCAGTGCATGATGGCGTGGGAGACGAATTCGCCGCGGGGCCAAATCCGCAAGGTGCTGGATGTCATCTTCAAGTCAGACCTGTTCCGCTCGCATACCGCCGCGTTCGCCAAGGTGAAGACACCGCTCGAATACACCGCCAGCGCCATCCGCGCGCTGCGCGTCAGCACCAACGGCAGCGGCACGCACGGCTCGTGGTCGTCGGACACGGACGGTTCTTCGCTCGCGACGCCGATGCAGCGCATGGGCGGCATGGTGCTCTTCGATCGCGCGGAGCCGGACGGCTACCCGGAAAGCGGGGCGGGGTGGATCAGCGCCGGCACGCTTGCGGAGCGCGTGCGCTGGACGCAATCGTTGCTCATCGCCAGCGGCCAGACCGGTCACAACGGCTCGCAAAGCGGCACGGGCAACGATGCTTCCAACTCCACGACTTCACCTGTGCGCCTGCTCTTCACGCGCCTGCCGCTGCTGGCGGATCAACAAGACGCCGCGAAAGTCACCGACGTGTTTCTCGGCCTGCTTTTCCCCGGCGAAGGCGCGGCGAACTTGAACCTCTACCGCACCGCCGCCATCAACTTCCTCAACACGGCCGACGACGGCGCGGCCTCCTCACCGTTCAGCGCGCTGTCGCCCAGCGCCACTGCTGGCAACGCCTACGACACGCGCGTCCGCGGCATGGCCGCGATGCTGATGACGATGCAACGATTCCAAGAGCAATGATGCGACTGATTGCTGATTACTGAACACTCCCTCGCCATGCCCTTCATCAACACTCTCACCCGCCGCGACTTCGTCCACCGCGCCCTGCTCGGCGGCGCGGGACTGGGCCTCGCCGCACTCGCCAACGTCCCACCTTTCGCCGCGCGCGCGCTGGCGGAGGGCACCATCGGCCTTGGCGGCAAGAAACTGCTCTTCATCTTTCTGCGCGGTGGCAACGACGGTCTCGGCTCGCTTGTTCCGGTTCAGGATTCCGCATACAGCTCGTCCATCCGCAGCACCACGCTCATCGCGAAGGACGGCACGACGGATTACTCCGCCACGCCGGGCACGGCGGATTTCCCGACGAGTCCTGGTGCGACGGCGACCTTCAGTTACGCGAATGCCATCCGTCTCGGCAATGGCTTCGCTGCACTGCACCCCGGCTTGAAGTTCCTCGCGCCAGTTTACAATGCAGGCGATCTCGCACTCATCCATCGCGTCGGCTACCCGAAGCAGTCGCGCTCGCACTTCGACTCGCAGAACTACTGGGAGAACGGCCTGCCCAACAACAACGTCTCGAAGGAGGGCATTTTCTACCGCACCATCATCGAGTCCGGATTGGCCAGCACCTCGCCGCTCACGGCGGTCAGCATCCAGTCCGCGCTGCCCGTGCTGTTGCGCGGTTCCGGCGCGGCGCTGACGAACCTCACCGATTCGCTGCGCTACGATTTGCTCGGCGTGCCGAACAGCAACACCTCCGGCGACATCAAGGCGACGAACGCCCTTCTCAACGCGCAGTCCACGCCGTTTCCCGACAAGAAGAACCGTGCGTTCCTCAGCCTGCAATTCGACGGTCTGCTCAAGACACTGTCCATTTTCAGCGCGATTGATTTCACCGAGACAGGCAACACCTACACCGACGACGTGAACACCGACGGTGGCGGCAATCCTTACTTCCTCTTTCCCACCCAGCAGGCGAAGAACGGCGGTTATGCCTTCAACGGCAACAGCACGGCGAAATACGTCGTGGACCAGTCTTCGACCGCGAACGGCTTCTTCTCCAATCTCAAAGCTGCCGCGCTCATCTTAAACCACACCGACGCCATCATCGCTGGCACGGAACTCGGCGGCTTCGACACGCATGACACGCAGGGCGGCGCGACGGGCGCGCACGCGAACCTTCAGCAGCGCATCGGCTGGACGCTTTACGCTTTGCAGAAGTATTTCAAAAAATATGGCCGGAACGGTTCGGCTCCCGCCGTCGGCGCGAAGTGCGCGTGGAGCGATGTGGCCGTCGTGCTCATCAGCGAGTTCGGCCGCACGACCGTTGAGAACACCTCGCGCGGCACCGACCACGCCGAGGCGGGCGTGATGTTCCTCGCGGGTGGCAGCGTGAAAGGCGTCGGCAAGAGCGGGCGTGTCACCGGCGTCGTCGGCTGCCATCCGGGTGGCACCGGCGCGCATCCGAGCGACACTTCCGCGCTGTGGGTTTCCGGTCCGGCGAATCAGGCTGGCGGCGTGGACGGCTCTATGTTTGGCGTGAGCGACCGCTACCTGAAACGCTCGGTGGACTACCGCTCCGTCCTCGGCAAGGTCATCCGCGACCACCTCGGCTCGACGCAGAACCAGCTCAACCGCATCATCCCCGGCTACGCGAACGAGGCGCAGGAGCACTTGCTCACTGGCGGCACCGTGACAACTCCGATAGAGTCTTCAGGTGTGACCACGCCCATCATCGGCGAACCGGACATTCTGGTGTGAAGCACAACGCCGCAGCCGCCGTGCGCCATGTTCGACGTTGGCGATTGAGCGTTGAACATTGGACGTTCGCCCTCCTCCTTGCAGCTTTCAGCCTTCAACTCTCAACCCGCGCTCACGCCGACACGCTGACGCTCCGCCCCGTCGCCGACACAACGCTCATCGAGACCGCGCCCAACAACAATCTCGGCGGCCAGTCCTTCGCCAACGCCGGCACAACGCAGAACTTCACCAAAAACCACGCGCTCTTCCGCTTCGATGTCTCGGCCATTCCGAACGGCTCGTTCGTGGAATCCGCATCGCTGGTCTTCGAGGTCACGAAGCAGCCGGTGGACGGCTACGCCCCGGCGGACTTCGGCCTGCACCGGATGCTGGTCTCGTGGGGCGAAGGCAACAAGACCGCCGCCGACCCGCGCAGTCCTGGCCAGGGCGCGCCCGCATCTGCGGGCGAGGCGACGTGGCTCGCGCGCTTTGCGCAGACCGCGAACTGGGCCGCGCCAGGCGGCCAAGCCGGCACGGATTTCGTCGCGGCTAGCAGCGCGGGGCAAACCGTTTACAGCGTGGCGAACTCGCCTTATTTCTTCACGTCGTCGCAGCTCGCCGCCGACGTGCAGCTCTGGTTGGGGAATCCCGGAACGAACTTCGGCTGGATGTTGCTGGCCAACGACGAAAATCCGAACTTCACCGCCCGCCGCTTCGGCTCGCGCGAGGACGCCATCAACGCCCCGCAGCTCATCGTGCAATATTCGGCCGTGCCGGAGCCATCGGCGATGGCGTTGCTGGCCGGTGGCGTGCTTCTGCTGGCGCAGCGAATCAGACAGCGGAAATAGCGGAGCGCCGATCTCGAATTCGACTGGCCCTTCCTGATGAGACAAACGCACCGGGGTCGAAGGCCGGCGCTCCATGCCAAGATGCAAAGCAAAACAGGCGTTCCGGGACTGGAACGCCTGTCTGCTGAAAGTGATGGTCTGCTACTTCGCCGCTGCCGTCGCCTTGTTGAGCGCGATGGCGAGGCGGGATTTCTTGCGGTCAGCGGTGCCGCGCTTGACGACCCCCTTCTTCACGGCCTTGTCGAGGGCGCTGATGGCGGCCCGGAGGGCGGCGGCTGAGGTGTCCTGTTTGGTTTCCACTGCGGTGCGGAATTTCTTCACCACCGTCTTGAGCTGGGTGCGGACGATGTTGTTGCGGTCGTGCTTGCGCGCGCTGTTGCGCATTCGGCGGGCGGCTGACTTCGTGTTCGGCATAGTGTTTTCTCGACTAAGAGGCGCGCACCCTAACGAATGGCCGCTCGTTGTCAACGGCTTGTTCCACCGGTGAATTGCCTTGGCGGGCTGCCGTCTGGTTCCGTTGAATCAGCGCGTCGGCCGTGTCTCTGCCATCCAACCTCTTCCGTTTCAGCTCAGTGCTGACCGGACTCGCGCTGCTTTGCGCCAGCGCCGGCGCGGCGGACACCGACGCCCTGTTCAACGAGCGCGTGCTGCCGCTGCTGGCGAAGCATTGCCACGAATGCCACAGCCACGCCGCGAAGAAGTCCAAGAACGGCCTCGTGCTCGACTCGCTAGGTGGCATCCTCACCGGCGGCGAGTCGGGACCGGCGGTGGTGCCGGGCGAGCCGGAGAAGAGCCTGCTCCTCAAGGCCGTCCGCCAGACCAGCCCGGATTTACAGATGCCGAAGGGCAAGGCGAAATTGTCCGAGGCGGACATCGCGCTGCTGGTCGAATGGGTGAAGCAGGTCCGGCCGCTGAAGGAAGCGGCGGTGCCGGTCGCTTCCGATTGGTGGTCGCTGAAGCCGCTGGTGCGGCCGGCGGTGCCGGGAGGAGCGGTCAACGGTAAACGGTCAGGGATCAGCAACCCGATAGACCGCTTCATCTCCGCGAACCTTCGCGAGAAACACCTCTCGCCCTCGCCCGAGGCCGACGCGCGCACGCTCATTCGTCGCCTGCACTTCGATCTCATCGGCCTGCCACCGTCGCCGGAGGAAGTCGAGGTGTTTGAACACGAGTTCAAAATCGGCCATCAGCAATCGGCGGTCACCAACCTCACCGAACGACTCCTCGCGTCGCCTCGTTACGGCGAGCGTTGGGCGCGTCACTGGCTCGACACGATCCACTTCGCGGACACGCACGGCTTCGAGCACGACATGCTGCGCACGAACGCGTGGCGTTACCGCGACTACGTCATCACCGCGTTGAACCGCGACACGCCATGGCAACGCTTCATCCGCGAGCAGCTCGCCGCCGATGTGTTTTACCCCGCCGAGCCGCAGCTCACCGCCGCGCTGGGCTTCCTCGGCGCGGGACCTTACGACGAGAGCACGGCCAGCACCGCGCCGCGCACGTTCGCCTACCTCGACCGCGACGATCTCGTGACGCAGACGATGGCGGCGTTCGCCAGCACGACCGCAAACTGCGCCCGCTGCCACGCGCACAAATTCGACCCCATCTCGCAGGAGGATTACTATGCGTTGCAAGCCGTCTTCGCCGGCGTCAACAAGGGTGACACGCAGTTCGACGAATCACCGGGCACGGGACAGCAGCGGCGGCACTGGCAGGCGTTGGCAGCGGCAGCGGACGCGAAGAACGCCACCGCGTTGCTCACGCCCGAGAACGAGCTGTTCATCGCGCGCTGGGAGGAATCACACGGGAAGTCTGTCACGGAATGGCGGCCGCTGACGTTGGAAAGTTTTTCCTCTTCCGATGGCTCGACGTTGAAGCGCGAGACGGACGGCTCCGTATCGTCCGGCGGCATCCGACCAGAGAAGGACACTTACACCGTCACCGCCACGACGCCGTGCGCGAGCGTGACTGCGGTGCGGCTGGAAGTGTTGAGCGATGTGAAGCTGCCAATGAAAGGCCCGGGGCGACAGGACAACGGAAATCTGCATTTGAGCGAGTTTGAAGTTCGAGTGGCGGAAGCCGGCGCGACGAACGCGTCCAAGTTGAAAATCAAACGCGCCACGGCGGACTTCGATCAAGCCGGCTGGACCATCGCGCACGCACTGGATGGCAACGAGAAAACGGCGTGGGGCATTTATCCGCGCGTCGGTGAGTCGCACCTCGCGGTGTTCGAGTTCGAGTCGCCGGTGAAACTGGCGGCGGGCGCGAAGCTCGTGGTCGCTCTGAAACAACTGCACGGTGGCGGGCATCTCATCGGGCGCTTTCGGCTGTCCGCGACGGATTCACCCAACGCGAACGCGGAGGCAGTGCCGCCGCTGGTCTCAACGGGCCTGAGGCTGCCGCGAGAGCAGCGCACGGCCGAGCAGCGGTTGGCCATCGCCGCACACGCGTTACGTCAGCACGCGCAGGACGAACTCGCGAAGCTGCCCGTGCCCGCGCAGGTCTATGCGGTCAAACTCGGCGCAGAGCCGAAACCGGTTCATGTGCTCAAGCGCGGGGACATTGACAAGCCCGGCGAGCTTGCGGAGCCGGGCGCGCTCTCGGCCATCGCAGCGTTGTCCGCGCGCTTTGTGTTGTCTGATCCGAAGCGCGAGGCGTTGCGGCGGGTCGCGCTCGCGGACTGGCTGGCGGATCCGCGCAACCCGCTCACCTGGCGCAGCGCGGCGAACCGCGTCTGGCACTTTCATTTCGGGCGCGGCCTGTGTGATACGCCGAGCGACTTCGGCAGGATGGGCAGCCTGCCGTCACATCCTGAGTTGCTCGACTGGCTCGCGTGCGAACTGCGCGACAGCGGTGGTTCGCTGAAGCACCTTCATCGTCTGATAGTGACGAGTGCGGTGTATCGCCAATCCTCGGTGGCAGCCGACGTGAGAAGGTTTGCTTCGAGTGCGGACGCCAGACAGAGCCTTCTTAAGTCGGCTGCAACCAGTGATCCAGACAACCACCTCCTCTGGCGCATGAACCGTTCGCGGCTCGACGCCGAGTCGTTCCGCGACGCGGTGCTCGCGGTGTCGGGGCGGCTGGACCTGACGATGGGCGGGCCGGGGACACAACACTTCAAATTGAGCAAAGGCCCGCAGTCCACGCCGAAAGTGGATTACACGCCGTTCGATTGGGACAGCCCCGGCGCGGGACGGCGCAGCATTTATCGCGTGGTGTGGCGCGGCATCGCGGACCCGTTCATGGAGGCACTGGACTTTCCGGACGCAGCGCTGTTGCAACCCACGCGGCCGTTCTCTGCATCGGCGTTGCAAGCGCTCACGCTCTTCAACAACGACTTCGTGCTACGCCACAGCGAGCACTTCGCAGCGCGTGTGGAGAAGCTCGGCGGCGACACGCCGTCGCGCGTGCGCGCGGCGGTGCGCCTGGCGTTCCAACGCGCGGTGACGCCCGAGGAAGTGCGTGCGATGTCAGGCTATGCAGAGCTGCACGGGCTGGCGGCATTGGGACGGGTTTTGTTCAACAGCAATGAGTTCTTGTTCATCAACTGAAGTGGAGCGGAGCGGCAGAGGTCTGGGTGGAACGGGCCATTGGCCCGTTGCGGCGGGCGACTCGCCCGCCGCTCACACTGCGCCCAGAGCGACCGAATCAGTCCGCACTTTCGCTGTGCCGAAGCTCGGCGGCGAGTCGCCGCCGAGCACGGCCAAGTTGGCCGTTCCACCCGGAACCGGCAGTTTGCCTTCGTGCCATCCACTCGCAACTCGGCGGTTGCAAACCGCCGGCACGGCTCTGGGCCGTCGCGACTTTCTCTGGCGCATCGGCGGCGGCTTCGGTGGCCTGGCAATGGCGGACTTGTTTGCGCGTGAGGCCTCGGGTGAAGGTGCGCTTCAGCCGAGGCCTGAGTTCAACGGCGGGTTGCACCACCCGGCGAAGGTGAAGCGCGTCATCCAGCTCTTCATGACCGGCGGTGCGAGCCAGATGGACACCTACGACTACAAGCCCGCGCTGGAGAAGCTGCACGGGCAGAAGCTCGGGCCGACGGAAAAGCCCGAGGGCTTCACCGCCATGCCGGGCACGATGATGAAGAGTCCGTTCGCGTTCCAGCAGCACGGGCAGTCGGGCCGCTGGGTGAGCAGTGTGTTCCCGGAACAAGCGAAGCTGGTGGACGAACTCGCCTTCCTCATGGCGATGACGAGCAAGACGAACGTTCACGGGCCGGGCACCTATATGATGAACAGCGGGCAACTGCTTCCGGGCTTCCCGTGTCTCGGTGCGTGGGTGAGCTACGGGCTGGGCCGGCTCACGGACAACTTGCCGACATTCGTGGTGCTGCCGGATGCGAAGGGTTTGCCCTACAATCAAAACGGCACGTTCAGCGCGGGATTTCTGCCAGCGGTGCATCAGGGAACAATTCTCAACGCGGGTGCGCCTGAGCTGGTGCCAGACTTGTTCGCTCGCGAGAAGTTTAAGTTCGCTTCGCGCGACGCAGACCGCGATGGGCTGGCCTTGCTCGACAGGTTGAATCGCACACACGCCGCGTCGAACCCCGCCGACTCGCGGCTGGATGCGCGCATCGCGAGCTACGAGCTGGCGGCGAAGATGCAGTTGAGCGCGCCGGAGGCGTTTGACTTGGCGAAGGAGAGCGACGCGACACGGAAGGCCTACGGCCTGGACAAGCCGGTGACGGAAGATTTCGGGCGGCGCTGCCTGCTGGCGCGGCGGCTCATCGAGCGAGGGACACGCTTCGTGCAGGTGTGGAGCGGGCCGCAGGGTGCGGTGAACAATTGGGACAACCACGGCAACATCCCGAACGAACTGCCGCCCATGGCCACCAGCGTGGACCAACCCATCGCCACGCTGCTGCGCGACTTGAAGTCACGCGGCCTGCTCGCGGACACGCTCGTCGTGTGGACGACGGAGTTTGGCCGCACGCCCTTCGCGCAAGGCACCGTTGGGCGCGACCACAACGGCGGGACGTTCGTGACGTGGCTGGCAGGCGCGGGTGTCAAGCCCGGCGTTGCTGTCGGCCAGAGCGACGAGTGGGGCTACAAAGCGGCGGAGGGCAAGACCTACTGCTACGATCTCCACGCGACGATCCTGCACCTGATGGGCATTGACCACGAGCGGCTGACCGTGCGACACAGCGGACTGGACCGGCGGCTGACGGATGTGCATGGCCACGTTGTGACCGAAATCTTGGCTTGATGGGGTGCGGCACAGTGACCGGACTGGGCCGCGAAAACTTAGTTGTTCACCTTCAGCATCCCTGTCACCGCCGCGAGGGACAGTGGCACGACGATCCAGCCAGACAGGCGCAGCACGAAGTTCGCGATGGCGGCGGGGCGGAGCTTCACCGGTTGCTTGACGAACGGAATCTTCACCGTCACCGAGGTCGTGGCCGCGATCCATTGATCCTCCAGCGGAAATTCCACCGGCAGGAAATAGCAGACGCTCAACGCGAAGGCGTCGAAGCGGGAAAGTTGCGTTGGATGAAAAATGTCCATGCCCTGCTTGTCCTTGCGCACCACCGCGCCGGGCATTTGGAAGACGAGCGCGCCCAGCCAGATGAGCACGGCGGAAAAAACCAGCAGCCGGTAGGGCCGCACGCCGTAGTTGCCGAGCGATCCGTAGAGAGCGCTAAACACCCACTCGCCGTAGCTGCGCTCGTCCCAGTTCTGCGCCCGCTCGCGGTTCTGGCGCTCCAGATAGACCGCGTCCGCCTCATCGTCGCGGCCCATTTGTCGGAGAACTTTTTCCAGCCGCGACAAAACTTGCCGGTTCCCACCAGTGAAGCCCTCGAGCAGGGCGTCCACGCTGCCCTCGAAATGCTCGTAGGTCGCACCGCGCAGTTCGACGGGGCCGTCGGTCCACTTGTCCAAACTCGTGAGGCGCAGCGTGCGAAACGACGACTCGCTCAGGTCCAGCAGCCCTTCAAAGCGCGTGCTGGTGAAATCCGCTCCCTGCGGAAACGCCGCACCCGTGAGCGTCGCGCCCTTGCGGAAGCGCACCTCGTCGAACGCGATGGGCACATCCCACTTCGTCGCGTCGAAGCTTGCCGTGCCGTGAAACGTGACTCCTGCGAGCTGCACACGCTCGCCTGCCTGCACGTTGCGGAAGTCGGCGCGCGCGCGGAACACGGCGGCCTGCACCGGCCCCTTCGCTTCGGGCCGCCAGCTCAGGAGCAGGCCGCGTTGCAGGATCGCGCCGCGAAACAACGCCTCACCGTCGAAACGCGCGGCCGCGAGGTCGAGCTGTCCGCCGATGTGAACGGCAATGAAGTCGGCGGTCTTCCGAAATTGTGTCGGCGCATTAGTCCCGATAGGACCGAAGACTGCGTGCCGCTGGACGCTCATCGCGTTGAAAAGCGCATCGCCCTCGAAGACCACGCCGTCGAACTGCACCGGTCCAACCGCCTCTGCCGAAATGAAATCCAGCGGTCCGGCAAACCGCGCACCGGTGAAATTCAGCGTCTTGCCGGCCTTGATGGAGTTGAACTGCGCCGTCTGCTCGCGGCTGAGGAACTGCGCCCCGGTGAAGGTCGCCGCCGAGACAAACTGCGCCCGCACGAAATTCGCGTCACCCGAGAACTTCACGCCATCGAACGCCGTCTCGCCGCCGAACACCGCCGCGGAGAAGGTCACGGGCCGGTTCGTCGCCGTGAATTTGGTTCCCTCGAAAAACGCGTCCGACGCGAACTGCACGCCGTTGAAGATGGTCGCGTCGGCGAAGGTGGCGGCGGGCACCTTCGCTCCGCGCAGCTCGGCGAAGGAAACCGAGCGGTCAAATTTTGCGTAGTTGAACAGCGCCTCCGCCGCGAAGACCGCGCCGTTGAACGCCGTCTCGCCACCGAAGTGCATGTTGCGAAAATCCGCGCTGCCGGCAAACTGCCCGCCTGCGAAATTGCCCCGGCCCGCGATTTCGCTGTCCTGGAAGCTCGCCGCCGGGCTGTCGTCCGTGCCCTGAAACCGGACGTTTTCAAAATCGGCAAGCGCGCCAAACCGCGACTGCGAGAAGATCGCCCCGCCCGCAAACCTGGCCTGACCGAACCGCGCCGCGTCCTTGAAGGCGGAACCGTCGAAGCTTACCGGCGCAGGCCGAAGGAACTGTGCCTGCGCGAAGTCCGCCTCGCCGCCGAATTGCGCGCTGCCGAAGTCCGCCGGCCCGGCGAAGCGCGCAGGTGGAAGCGCTCCCGGGCCTTCACCCTCAGATCCGAACGCCACGCTGCCGAGGAACACTGCGTTGCCAAACGCGCTGGCCCCGCGAAACTCCGCGCCCCGGAAAGTCGCGGCGCGCTCGCAGCGGAACTCCTTGAACACGGCCTGACTTTTGGCGCTTCCGAAATGCACGCGGTTGAAGTCCACCGCACCGGCGAAGCGCGCGGCCTCGAAACTGACGTTGCCACTGAAGGAAGCCGCAGGCTGGCCGGTGGCGGGACCGAAGCCCGCGGTCTTGAGGAATGTTGCGCGGTTGAACTTCGTCTCCTTGCCGAGAAACGCCGCGCCCTGCGCGAGGAAGACATCCTCCGCCGTGGCGTCCGTGAACACGGCGCTGCCGCTGAATGCCGTCCCGCGCAACAGCGCCGCGCGCCGCGCCAGCGCACCGGTGAAGTCCGCGTCCGCCACGAACTGGCTGTCAGTGAAGTCAAAACCCTGCTCGAAGACCGCGAAGGAACAATCAGCGGCGGCCTTGAGCACGCACTGATGCAGCCGGAAGCGGTTCGTCACGGCGGCGTGCCGCAGATCCAGCGGTTCGGTGATGACGGCGTGGCTCAGATTGACCGCCGTGCCCTTGCGCGCCGCGTCCGCCAGCCAGCTAGCGGGAAGAGTGCGTTCGGTTTCTGGTTGGCCAGCAGCGAATACGATCGCATCGCCCGCGATCAATTTCTTGCGGATTTCGGCAGCAGAATCTGCGGCGTGCGAGTAGCCGACAAACCAGCACAGGAGGGCGGTCACGAACGCGACGGCTGGATGACGCCCGCTGGACAGCGTCGCCAGGCCAGGGGCGCTGGCCGTATCGCACGGTGGATTCATTCGACAGGACGGCGTTGATTATGCACGGAGCCGCCGACAGAGCGAGAAGGAATCCTGCCGCGATGTTTGACAACCCATCCGCCGCTCCCTACTGTCCGCACCAAATCACCACACCGACATGAGCGCCAAGAAAACTTCCCGGCGGCCCGCGTCGCCCAAGGGCGCGCTGGTGTTCGTGGTGGATGACAACGAGCTGCTGGGCGAAATCACCCGGCAACTCATCGCTTCCGCAGGCTACGAGACCAAATTGTTTCATCAGGGACTCCCGGCTCGTGACGCGCTTTTGGCCGCTGGCCTGCCGGCCGCCATCCTCGTGACCGACTTCGACATCGGGGACATCAACGGCCTCGATCTCATTGGTGAATTGCGGGTGAAGTTGCCGCGCCTCAAAACGCTCCTCGTCAGCGGCACCGCCAAACCAGATGCGCTCGCGCAGCACCCCGTGAAACCCGACCAATTCCTCGCCAAGCCCTTCCGTGCCGACGACCTCATCGGCGCGGTGGACCGGCTCGCGGCACAGGCGCGGGCGGCGGTTTGACTCTGCCCGATTCCGTTCCTACCGTCGGCCCGATGTTTGAACTCGTCGCGCCCTACTCTCCCGCCGGCGATCAACCACAGGCCATTGAGAAGCTGACGGCCGGCGTGCAGGCGGGCGCGAAGCATCAAGTTCTCCTCGGCGTCACTGGCTCGGGCAAGACCTTCACCATCGCCAACGTCATCCAGAAAATTCAGCGACCCACTCTGGTCATCTCGCACAACAAGACGCTCGCCGCGCAGCTCTACGCCGAGTTCAAGTCCTTCTTCCCCAAGAACGCCGTCGAATACTTCGTCAGCTACTTCGACTACTACCAGCCCGAGGCCTACATCCCGCGCAGCGACACGTTCATCGAAAAAGACTCCAGCCGGAACGACGAAATCGAGCGCCTGCGCCTCTCGGCCATGAGTTCGCTCTTCTCGCGTCGCGACGTGATCGTGGTCGCGAGCGTCTCATGCATCTACGGCATCGGCAGCAAGGAGGACTATGAGGCGATGGTCATTCCTTTGCGCGTGGGCATGGCGTTCACGCGCGAGCAGCTGCTTTCCCGCCTTGTGGACATCCAATACACGCGCAACGACATCGCCTTCGAGCGCGCGCAGTTCCGCGTGCGCGGCGACACGCTTGAGCTGCGCCCCGGCTACACCGAGGACGGCCTGCGCATCGAGTTCTTCGGTGACGAGATTGACCGCATCACGCGCTTCGAGCCGCTCACGGGAGAAATCTTGGAGCAGCTTCATGCCGTCGTGATTTACCCCGGCAAGCAGTTCGTCACCACAAACGAAAAGCTCAAGGCCGCCATCCTCACCATCCGCGAGGAACTCGGCGAGCGCATCGCGTGGTTCGAGAAGCATGGCAAGCTTCTCGAAGCCCAGCGCATCAAGATGCGCACCGAATACGACCTCGAGATGCTGGAGGAAATGGGCGTCTGTGCCGGCATCGAGAACTACTCGCGCCACATTGCGCAACGCCCGCCCGGCTCGCGGCCGACCACGCTCATTGACTTCATGCCCGACGATTTTCTCCTCGTGATGGACGAGTCGCACGTGAGCGTGCCGCAGATCGGTGGGATGTATGCCGGCGACCGCAATCGCAAGACCGTGCTGGTGGAACACGGCTTCCGCCTGCCGAGCGCGCTCGACAACCGCCCGCTCGACTGGCTGGAGTTCCAGTCGCTCCAAAAGCAAACCATCTACGTCAGCGCCACGCCCGCGCCGCGTGAGATGCAGTGGGCCAGCAGCAAGGTGGTCGAACTCGTCGTGCGTCCGACCGGCCTGATTGACCCGACCATCACGCTCAAACCGCTCAAGGGCCAGATTGACGACCTCATTGAGGAATGCCGCAAACGCGTTGAGAAGAAGGAGCGCGTCCTAGTCACCACGCTCACCAAGCGCACCGCCGAGGAACTCACCGACTACCTCCGCGACATCGGCATCAACGTCCGTTACCTCCACAGCGAAGTGGACGCTCTGGAGCGCGTCGAAATCATCCGCGGTCTGCGCAAAGGCCAGTTCGATGTCCTCGTGGGCATCAACCTTTTACGCGAAGGTCTCGACCTGCCGGAAGTTTCCCTCGTCGCCATCCTCGACGCGGACAAGGAAGGCTTCCTCCGCAGCGAGACGAGCCTCATCCAGACCGCCGGCCGCGCCGCGCGGCACTTGAACGGCGAAGTCATTCTCTACGCCGACGTGAAGACGCCGAGCATCCAGCGCTTTCTCGCCGTCTGCGAATACCGCCGGAAGAAGCAGATCAACTACAACACCACGCACGGCATCACCCCCCGCAGCGTCACGCGTGTGATGGAGGAAAGCCTCTCCTCGCAAAAAGAAATCCGCGACGTCGCCACTGGAATGCTGCACGAAGCCGCCGGCGACTTCGACGTGACCGAAACCATCCGCGAGTTGGAAGAGCAAATGATCGAAGCGTCCAACAACCTGGAGTTCGAGAAAGCCGCGCTCTATCGCGACCAAATCAACGAACTCAAGCGCATGGTCAGCGGCGAAGCGCCGGGCAAAACTTTCACCTACGGCAAGCCGCGCAAAGCCAAGGCGCGGAAAGACGGCCAGCCGACGTGGACGCCGCGAATATGATCGCGGGGCCTCTCGTCTACTTGGATTCTTCTCCCTCTTGTTCCCGCGCCTTTGCGTTGAAATCACTCCTCCCTTCAAGGCACGCTTCGCCTCGTGACCTCCATCGGCAACCGAGTTCTGCGCTGGCTGGCTGTTCCCGTCTGCTTCTCCGCCGCGCTCGGTTGCCTGCTCCTCAGCTCGTGTTCCACTGTCGAACGCACCGTCTCCGCGCCGCCAGCCGTTGAAGGAGCCACTTTCGTCGGCAAAATCGACGTCAACCCCAACAAAGTTTCGCCC